>NZ_RAWA01000559.1 GCF_003611675.1 Corallococcus sp. CA053C | reverse complement strand
GCGGAGGCCCGCGCGCCTGCCCCCTCCACCCACCGGGGCACGAAGCCGTCGCGCGGCACGAAGAGCGACGCGCCGCACGTGTCACACAGCGCGCCGAACCCCCACAGCGTGAGGCGCCTCCCGTCCGCCAACCGCCCCTGGTAAGCGCTCTGCCCTTCGACACCCGGAGGACGCGGTTCGCGCACCAGCCCGTGGCGCAGGAGCACGTTGCCGTCCGGGCAACGCACGTCCTGGCCCAGGCACCACATGGCCACGTCGAACAGCCGGTCGCCGTCGCGGCGAACGTCGCAGGGAAGAACGGCGGCAGCACCGCCAGGAGGACTCTTGGACATGGGGCGCCTCACGTGACTACTCGTGCGAGTGGTCGTGCTCGCCGCCCTCTTCGATGACGAGCGACACCGTGGAGAGGGTCGCGGGACCGAAGGTCAGTGTGTGCGTGCCCACGGTGAGGGGCACGACGTGGCGGCCCTGGATGTCGGTGCAGAGCGCGGAGCTGTTGGTGCTCTCCTCGAACTCCACCGTCGCGCCGCTGCCGTTGGTGACCTTCACGGGCACCGCGGCGCTGGTGAAGAGGACGTAGTCGGTGGCCTCGGAGACGGCGAAGGACACCGCGCCGCCCTTGCCTCCCGCCACGTCCCCGAGCGCGATGTCGTAGCGCGTGTGGTTGTTGCTCACGGCGGGGCCCATGCCGGTGACGGCCGCGGTGACATTGACGGCCGGCCCCTCCTGCAGGTGCTCGCAGCCCTCTTCATCGACGGAGCCTTCTTCTTCGGCGTCATCACCACAACCCACCACGAGGAGCGCGGTGGACAGCAACAGGGCGGACAGCAGCTTCTTGTTCATGTGTGGAACTCCACGGGATGGATGGACTGCGAGGACTCCAGGCCCCGCCGCCCACGGCGCACCGCCCCCGAAGGGACGACCGCACGCGGACGCGACACGGGACTGGAAGGGGGATGCGCGGGACGAAGCACGCGTCAGGTCGCGGTCGGAAGTCCCGTGCGCCGGCCCGTCACGGAAGGTGACGGAAACGCGGACGCGACAGGACACCCCGAGCCACGGCGCTTCCCGTCCCGCGGACACACGCCGGGCGGAGACGACGGGCTTCGTGGGGCGGAATCAGACGCGCGGAGGCGACAACTTGGGCGCGAGCCTCAAGAGCGCGACGGGGGCCGCGTGGAAGCGGAACACCGCCAGCGCCGGGCTGGAGCGCGTGGAGACCGCATCCAACATCGGAGCGGACTCGGCCGGAGGCAGGGCCTCACGGCGGAAGAAGGCATGGTGACAGTGGGCTTCCGCGCTGTGCGGAACGACCTGGGCCTTCGGTGCCCGCGCCACGCGTGCATCGTCGAAGGAGGCCTCCTCGTCCGACGGGCCCCCTTGGAGCGGCGCCTCGCTCACGTGCATCACGTCCCCGTGCTCCAGGCACGTGGTGTGCTGCACGAGCGCGAAGTGGAGGACGCTGCCCACGTACACCAGCACGCACACGAGCACCCACGGCAGCGCCAGCAGGCGCGGCGGGGAGCGACCGGTGTCGGGATGGCGTTCGAAGCGGCTCACGTCCACTCAGTCTCGTAAAGGCAACTGAGTTGTTTTAAGCGACCTCCGCACCGGGCGCAAGCCGGGAAGCCGACCTGGGGAACAGCCCGACGCAGCGCGGGTTGTGGACCCACGAGCCCCTGGGGTCGTAGGTTCGCGCGCGTGCAAGAGTTCATGGATGTCCTGCGCAGGCAGGCACACTATTTCGGGCCGGAGCTGGCGAAGACGGCCTATCAGCGCGGGCTCGCCGTGACGAAGGCGGATGGCAGCACCCAGCCCATCCCCATCACCGCCACGCCCGTCATCCTCGACGCCGCGGAGATCAAACGCCGCGCGCTCTTGTCCGCGAAGCTGGCGTCCGCCACGCTGAAGATGGCGCGCGCGGTGCTGGCCGGCGCGGATCCAGGCCGGCTGCTGGGCGCGCTGTCGCCGCTGGAGCGCACGCTCGCCGAGCGCACCTGGCAGGAGAGCCGCAAGCTGGTGACGACGCGCGTGGACTACTTCGTCTCCGGGGACCGGCCCTGGGCGCTGGAGGTCAACGCCACCATCCCGGCCATGCAGGGCTACTCCGACATCGCGGCGCGCACCTTCATCGAGGTCGTGGCGCGGCACCTGCGCTACCCGGAGAAGGGGCTCGCGTCGCTGCTGACGCTCAATGGCAGCAACGCGCTGGCGCTGTACCGCGCGCTGCTGGACGGCTACGCGGCCGAGCGCAACGGGAAGATGCCGGACACGGTGGCGCTCCTGTGCCGCAAGAACGACGCGCAGGTGACGGAGCTGCGCTGGCTGTGCGAGCGCTTCCGCGAGTTCGGCGCGGACGCGGACATCGTGCACCCGGAGGACGTGTCCGGCGAGGACACCTTCATGGTGAACGGCAAGGCGTACGACCTCGTCTACCGCCACCTGTTCGTGCGCCGGCTGGAGCAGTCCCCCGCCCCGTGGGTGGAGGACTTCCTGGGCACGGTGCCCGGCAAGAAGGCGGTGTTCCTCAACCCGCCCGCCTCGCAGGTGGAGGTGAAGACGACGTTCGCGCTCCTGTCGCAGGCGCTGACGGAGCCCGCGCTCGCGGACGAGGCGGGCCTCACGCCGGAGGAGCTGGAGGCGGTGCGCGCCGCGGTGCCCTGGACGCGCCCCTTCCGCCACGGCCCCGGCACGGGCACCACCGGGGAGAAGGTGGACGACATCGTGGCGCGCGTGTCCCAGGAGCCTGCCCGCTTCGTGCTCAAGCGCGCCTGGGACTACGGCGGCAAGGCGGTGTTCCTCGGCCGCTCGGTGGGCACGGTGCCCTACGAAGAGCGCGTCAAGGGCGCCTACGGGGAGTCCCTGACGTGGGAGCAGCTCTGCACCCGGGCGGCCACGGACACCCAGGGTGGCGGGTTCGTGGTGCAGGAGGTGGTGGACACGCAGCCGGAGGACCACCTGCTGTGCGGTCAGAACCAGGTGCTGCCCACGTCGTTCTTCGTCGACTATTCGGCGTATGCCTCCGTGGGCATCGCGAAGCAGCCGGCCTGGGGCGGAGTCTGCCGGGGGTCGATGTCGGAGATCGTCAACATCGTGGGCGGGGGCGGCGTGCTGCCACTCATCACGACGGAAGTCGCGGCGAAGCTTTTGTTGGCCTGGAAGGCCCTTTAAGGCGTCTCCCCAGGGAACCCGTTACACATACGAGACCGGCCGGGCAGTCATCCGGCTCGAAAGGATTAAAAGCACATGGCGTGGGAATCTTCTGGCGGGTGGCAGAGCGGGCGGGCGAGCGAAGTGGACTCGGTGCTGGTGCAGGAGTCGCAGCGCGCGTTCATGACGCGTGTTCACGGCTGGATGTTCGCCGGCCTCGCCCTCACCGGCGTGATGGCGATGGTGACGCTGTCCAGTGAGTCCATGCTGATGGCGGTGGCGCAGTACCGTATGGGCCTGCTGCTGGTGCAGTTCGGCGTGGTGCTGGCGCTGTCGTTCCTGGCGCCCCGCATCTCCGGCCCGGTGGCCGCGGCGATGTTCCTGGGCTACTCGGCGCTGACGGGCGTGACGCTGTCCGTGCTCTTCCTCATCTACACGGCGGGCTCCATCGCCCAGGTGTTCTTCATCACGTCGGCGGTCTACGGCACGATGGCCGTCTACGGCACCGTGACGAAGAAGGACCTGAGCGGCTGGCGGACCTTCCTCTACATGGGCCTCGTCGGCATCGTCATCGCGGGCGTCGTGAACCTGTTCATGCGCAATGACGCGGTGTCGTTCGTCAGCGCCTGCGCGGGCGTGCTCATCTTCGCGGGCCTCACCGCGTACGACACCCAGAAGCTGCGCGAGTACCACGCGGACACGGGCTACAAGAGCAACGCGACGGTGAGCATCGTGGGCGCGCTCACCCTCTACCTGGACTTCATCAACCTGTTCCTGTCGTTGATGCGGCTCTTGGGCAAGCGCCGGTAGTCGCTTCCCCTCACGACGTCGCGGTCCCCAGGGCGGGGCGCGAGGCGGTTCCCTTCAGGGAGTCGCCTTCAGCGCTCCGCCTTCTTGTTGAAGGGCATCAGGAGCCGCTCCACGGGGCGCCCCTGCACCAGGTGCTCCTCCACGATGGTGGGCACGTCCTCCACCTTCACGCCGCCGTACCAGGTGCCCTCCGGGTAGACGACCACGGAGACGCCGAAAGCGCATGTGTCCACGCACCCCGCCGCGTTGGCGCGCATGGTGCGTTTGAGACCGCGCTTGTCCAGTTCCTCCTTGAAGGCGGCCCGGACCTCCTCTCCGCCCTTGGTGGCACAACAGCCCTTCGGATTCCCGTCCGGGCGGCGGTTGGTGCAGACGAAGACATGACGTTCGAAGGGAGGCGGCATGTCCGCCTCCTAACGCGACCGTGCCCCGAAATCGACGCCGCCGTTCAGCAACCGACCGTCCGGGGCCGCCCCACCCGGCCCGTTTCTCGCCCGGACAAGCCGGCCCTCCTGCGCTGGGCGCACGGACTGGCAGCAAACATCCGTCAGTGATCACAGGCCCTTGGCGGCACCCTCCACGCTTCCGCCCGGATTTGTAGCGTCATGACGATACATTGCCAGCAAAGCCATGGTTGCCACTGCCGTGACGGGTTCTTAGATCCACCCATGGGTCGGACTTCATCCCCCCTGCGCATGCGATCAGCGCCCCGGGTGTTGACCTCCAGAAGGACCCCCAAATGAAGTGTGTAAGTTGATTTCTGACACTAGATATAGGGGAGCGGGCGATGTTGACGGACCCCACGAGCGATCATATGGATCCGCCCGCCCGGCGGGAGGGCAGTCAGGCCCGGGCCCGGAGTCCAGCGGTGGGTCGGCTGGCTTCCGTCCCTCCCGAACCATCCTGGCGCCGCTCCCCTCCTGTCTTCGCGTGATGACCTGAACCCCTGGGATCTCGCGGCGTTGGCGATTTTGCAAATTTTGCATTCGTACTCTCAGTGGATCTGGAGGTGGGCGTCATGGAGAAGGAACTGAGTGGCAAGCCGGTGGTGGGGGG
>NZ_RAWA01000558.1 GCF_003611675.1 Corallococcus sp. CA053C | reverse complement strand
GTGACGAGCGCGTTGACGCTGCCCTTCACCGGCGCGCCAGGTGGACCCCACCGTCTTCAAGGTGCCCGTCGAAGGCGCCCCGGTGAAGGGCAGCGTCAACGCGCTCGTCACCCTCGTGGAGTTCTCCGACTACGAGTGCCCGTTCTGCAGCCGCGCGCACAACACCGTCGTGCAGCTCCAGAAGGACTACGGCAGCAAGCTGCGCGTGGTGATGCGCCAGAACCCGCTGTCCTTCCACCCGCACGCCAAGCCCGCGTCCCTCGCGGCGCTCGCGGCCGGTGAGCAGGGCAAGTACTGGGACATGCACGACCTGCTCTTCGCCAACAACAAGAAGCTGGACGCGGAGAGCCTGGAGTCCTACGCGAAGCAGATCGGCCTGGATGTGGCGAAGTGGAAGGCGGACATGGCGGAGTCGCGCCTGTCCGACACCATCGCCAAGGAGCAGGCCCTGGCGTCGCAGCTGGGCGCCAACGGCACGCCGGCCTTCTTCATCAACGGCCGCTTCCTGTCGGGCGCGCAGCCCATCGAGAACTTCAAGGGCCTCATCGACGAGGAGCTCGCCAAGGCCGAGGGCCTGGTGAAGAGCGGCGTGGCCCCCTCGCAGGTGTACGCGCGCATCATGGAGAAGGGCGTCGAGCGCGCCCCGTCGCGCCCCCAGGCCCAGGAGCCCCAGGCCACCGCGAAGAAGATTGAGATCCCGGCGAACGCCCCCTCCTTCGGCCCGGCGACCGCGAAGGTCACCATCGTGGAGTGGTCCGACTTCGAGTGCCCGTTCTGCAGCCGCGCGGTGCCCACGATCAACCGCATCAAGGAGACCTACGGCAAGGACGTGCGCGTGGTCTTCCGCCAGCAGCCGCTGCCCATGCACTCGCACGCGAAGGACGCCGCGCAGGCCGCGCTGGCCGCCCACGAGCAGGGCAAGTTCTGGGAGATGCACGACAAGCTCTTCGCCAACCAGCGCGCGCTGGATCGCGCCTCCCTGGACAAGTACGCCGAGGAGCTGAAGCTGGACATGAACCGCTTCAAGGCGGCGGTGGACGGCAACAAGTTCAACGCGCAGATGGAGGCCGACATGGCCGCCGGCTCCGCGGTGGGCGCCAACGGCACGCCGGCCTTCTTCATCAACGGCCGCTTCTTGTCGGGCGCGCAGCCCTTCGAGGCCTTCAAGCCCATCATCGACGAGGAGATCGCCAAGGCCGACAAGGCGCTCGCCGCCGGCACGAAGGCGGAGGACCTCTACGCGAAGCTGAACCAGGACAACGTGAACGCCGCGCCGGCCGCTCCCACGCCCTCGGCCCCCGCCGAGCCGGCCGTGCAGAAGATCGACGTGGGCAACGCCCCGGTGCGCGGTGCCGCCAAGGCGCCCGTCACCATCGTCGCCTGGTCCGACTTCGAGTGCCCGTTCTGCAGCCGCGCGGTGCCGACGCTCGAGCAGGTGGAGAAGGAGTACAAGGGCAAGGTCAAGATCGCCTTCAAGCACCAGCCGCTGTCCTTCCACCAGCACGCGAAGCTCGCCGCGCAGGCCTCCATGGCCGCGAACGAGCAGGGCAAGTTCTGGGAGATGCACGACAAGCTCTTCGCCAACCAGCGCGCGTTGGATCGCGCGTCCCTGGAGAAGTACGCGCAGGAGCTGAAGCTGGACATGACCAAGTTCAAGTCCGCCCTGGACACCAACAAGTTCGACGCGCAGATCGCCGCGGACATGGCCGCCGGTGAGGCCGTGGGCGCGAACGGCACCCCCACCTTCTTCATCAACGGTCGCACCCTCGTGGGCGCCCAGCCCTTCGAGGCCTTCAAGAAGGTCATCGACGAGGAGCTGAAGAAGGCCGGCGTGGTGATGGCGGCGGAGGCGAAGTAGTCCGCCCCCGCTCCACCGACGTCTGAAAGCACCGAGGCCGTCGGCTCCCACAGCGGGAACCGACGGCCTTCGTGTTTCCAGCGACTGCGACCTGGACGTCAGGAGACGGCGATGGCGTCGATCTCCACCTTGGAGCCGCGCGGCAGCGCGGACACCTGCACGGTGGCGCGGGCCGGGGGCGCCCCGGTGAAGGAGCGGCCGTAGACTTCGTTCACCTTGGCGAAGTCGCCCAGGTCGGTGAGGAAGATGGTGCAGCGCACGACGTGGGAGAAGTCCAGGCCGCTCGCGGCGAGCACGGCCTTGAGGTTCTCCATCACGCGCTCGGCCTGCGCGACGACGTCCCCGGGGACGATCTCCATCGTCTTGGGATCCAACGGAATCTGGCCGGACAGGAACGTCAGCTTCCCGGCGTCCACCTGCACGGCCTGGGAGTAAGGGCCAATGGCCTTGGGGGCGTCGTCGGAGTGGATTGCCTTGCGCGCCATGCAGCACACCTCGGGTGAGGCGGCCCTGGGGGCACCAGGGGCCGCGGGTCCGCCGCGCGCTGTAGCACATCCGGCCTGAAGTTAGATTCGCTCGACGGAGTAGACGCCGGTGAGCCGCTCGATGGAGCGCATCAGGTCCGTGAGCTGCTTGAGGTCGGAGATGGTGACCTCGAAGGTGTTCACCGCCCGGTCATCGCCGGTGGCCCGGCAGTTCGCCTGGGAGATGTTGACGCTCTTCTTGGAGAACGTGTGGGTGATGTCCGCCAGCAGGCCGGGCCGGTCCGCTGTCAGCACCCGCAGCGTGACGGGCCGCTTGAAGTCCCCCTTCACGTCCCAGGACACGTCCACGCGCCGCTCGGGGTCCGTGGCCAGTGCCTTCTCACAGCCCACCGTGTGCACCGTCACACCCCGGCCCCGGGTGATGAACCCCGCGATGGGGTCCCCGGGGACGGGGTTGCAACAGCGCCCGAAGCGCACCAACACGTCGTCCACGCCGCCAATCTGGACGCCGCTGCGGCTGTTGCGGCCCACCAGCCGCTTGGCCAGGTCCGTCATGCGCGACAGGCCTGGCAGCATGGACGTGTTGCCCGTCCCGTTGCCGTTGCCCGTCCCGCTTGCGTCCGACATGCGCGGGGGCGGCTCCGCCTGCGCCAGCTTGTCCTGCGGCACGATGCGCTGCACCAGCTGCTGCGGCGTCACCTTGCCGTAGCCAATGGCCACCAGCAGGTCGTCCTCGACGCGGAAGCCCAGCTCCTCGGCGACCTTCTTGAGCTCGCCGGACTTCATCTGCTTGTTGAAGTTGAGCTGGAAGCGCTTGAACTCGCGCTCCACCAGTTCGCGGCCCAGCTGCAGGCTCTTGTCGCGCTGCTGCTGCTTGATGAAGCCGCGGATGCGCTGCTGCGCGCGGCTCGTCTTGACGAAGGTGAGCCAGTCCTTGGACGGGTGCGCCTGGGGGCTGGTCAGCACCTCCACCGTGTCGCCGTTCTTCAGCTTGTAGCGCAAGGGAACAATCTTGCCGTTCACCTTGGCGCCCACGCACCGGCCGCCCACGTCCGAGTGGATGGCGTACGCGAAGTCCACCGGCGTCGCCCCACGCGGCAGGCTGCGCACGTCGCCCTTGGGCGTGAAGACGAACACCTCGTCGGTGAAGAGGTCCACCTTCACCGTCTCCAGGAACTCCTTGGGGTCCTTGAGGTCCTGCTGCCACTCCATGAGCTGGCGCAGCCAGGCGAACTTCTCATCGTCCTTGGAGATGGGCGCGCGGCCCTCTTTGTAGGCCCAGTGCGCCGCGATGCCCTCTTCGGCGATCTTGTGCATCTCCGAGGTGCGGATCTGCACCTCCACGCGCTCGCTCAACGGACCAATCACCGTGGTGTGCAGGGATTGGTACATGTTGGGCTTGGGGATGGCGATGAAGTCCTTGAAGCGCCCCGGCACCGGCTTCCACATCTGGTGCACCATGCCCAGCGCCTCGTAGCAGGCGGGCACCGCGGGCGCGATGATGCGGAAGGCGATGATGTCGTGGATCTGATCGAAGTCGATGCCCTGCGACTTGATCTTCTTCCAGATGCTGTAGACGTGCTTGAAGCGGCCGCTGACGTCGCCCTTGAGCCCGCGCTCCTGGAGCTTGGCGCGCATCAGGTCGCAGGTGTCCTCGATGTACGCCTCGCGCTCCTTCTTGCGCTTGTTGAGCTGCTCCTCCAGCGCGAAGAACTCCTGCGGCTTCACGTAGCGGAAGGACAGGTCCTCCAGCTCCGTCTTGATCCAGGAGATGCCCAGCCGGTTGGCCAGGGGCGCGTAGATGTCCAGCGTCTCCTGTCCGATGCGGGCCTGCTTCTCCTCGGACATGTGATCCAACGTCCGCATGTTGTGCGTGCGGTCCGCCAGCTTCACGAGGATGACGCGGATGTCCTGCGCCATCGCGATGATCATCTTGCGGAAGTTCTCCGCCTGCTTCTCCTCCTGGGAGAGCGTCGCGGACGCGGAGAACTTGGACAGCTTCGTCACGCCGTCCACGAGCTGGGCGACCTCCGGCCCGAACAGCTCCGTGAGTTCCTCCGCCGTGGCGAGCGTGTCCTCGATGGTGTCGTGGAGCAGACCGGTGACGATGGACGCCTCGTCCAGCTTGAGCTCCGCGAGGATGCCCGCCACCTCCAGGGGATGAATCAGGTAGGGCTCACCGGACTTCCGGAGCTGCCCCTGATGGACCTTGGCCGAGTAGACGTACGCCTTCTTGATGATGTCCAGGTCGGGGTCCGGGTGGTACGACGCAACCCGCTGCAGGATGTCGTTCAGGCGAATCATCGAGGCGGTGGCAATCGTAACTGCCCTAAACAGCAGGGGCAACGTTACCCTGGAACATCGCACCTCCTTCACGGGCGTTGGAGCCCGTGGCGCGGGCCCTTCCGCCCCCGCCAGCTTTCATTGACCCGACGTTTCACGCCCCCCTAGATTGGCGCTCCGCCCATGTCTCAGCTCCTGCTGTCCGCGCTCCCGGTGGTCTGCCCGAACTGTGACGGCTACAACCCGCCACGCTCGGCCACCTGTGTGCTGTGCGGCCAGGCGCTGGCGGAGGCCGCCCCTGCCCCCCGGCCCACCATCACCTCTCCCCAGCGGCCGGTGACGCCGCCGCCCGGAGTGGCCCAGGGCCGTCCCGCCGCCGTCGCCAGCTTCCCC
>NZ_RAWA01000557.1 GCF_003611675.1 Corallococcus sp. CA053C | reverse complement strand
CACCCCTTCCGCCCACCCGCGCACCCCGAGCCCCAGCACGATGAGCGGATAGGTCACGGCATTGGGGATGAGCCGGCGCAGCACGTCGGTCACCACCGCAATCACCAGGGCCACTCCCAGAATCGTCCACAGCGCGAGCTGAACAGGTGTCATTCGGCACCTGTCCCCTTGCCGGGCAGGCGACCCTCAATAAACCAGGGAGGGCCTTGGCCCGTCAAATGCTCAACACGGCCATCGGACGGAGGGGCAGCGCGTCATCAGTGGATGACGAGGCGGATCTTCTCACTGCAGATGAAGTACTCGTCCCCGTCCTCGACCTTGCGGCGCTTGATGCGCTGCTTGTTGAACCAGGTCCCGTTCGAGGACCCGAGGTCCTCGATGTAGAAGTCGCTGCCGTCGCGGGCGATGACGGCGTGCTCGCGCGACACCTTGCCGGAGTTGATGACGAAGTCGCAGTGCTTGCCACGGCCGATGACGTAGCGGTCCTTGATGATCTTCTCCTGCTCACCGGACTCGGTGACCAGGTAGAGCGACGCGCCCTCCTCCTCGTCGGCCTCCTCCGCGGGCTCCTCGTCGGCCTCCTCCGCGGGTTCGTCCTCCAGTTCGTCGTCGAGCGGCGGATCCTCCTGCTCCGGCAGGGGCTCCTCCTCGTCCTCGATCATGTCGTCGGCGGACGGAGGGGGCGGCTCGTTCTTGCCCTTGATGAGCCGCTCCAGCTCCGCGGCCGTCTCCAGGACGCGCTCGGCCACCTCGCGGCGCACCGGATCATTGTCCAGGCCGTTGGACGACGGGCGCTCCTCGGGCGCGTTGCGCGCGGCGGGACGGGCGGAAGCAGCCTCGGCGCGCGCGGGCGCGAGCACCGGCGGCGCGCCCTTGGAGGACGCGGCCGCGGCAGGCGGCGGGGAGGCCGGGCGCGGCGAGGGCGTGGGCGACGGCACCGCCGCCACGGACGGCTCCGTCTTCGCCTTCACGTCGATGAAGCCGTTGAGGCGCGCGAACATGAAGAGCGCCTGGTTGATGAGCGCGTCGCGATCCGACCCCATCTGCTGGGCCATCTCTTCGTACGTCTCCCACAGGTGCTCGGCGATGCCGACCTTGCGTGCGGGACGGGAGTTCTGATCGATCATCGTTCTTGGCTCGGGAAATGCTGACCGTGGGGGACGATAACAGAGCCGGTCCGGACCGCCCAGTTACTGGAAGGCCCGGACAAACTGGAGGTTCTCCGCGTTGTCGGTGATCTGCTCCAGGGCAATCTGGAGCAGCCCGTCCGCCGAGGGATAGGCGATGTAGGCGAGGCTGGAGGCAGCATCGCCGGCCCCGACGTTCGTGGCCACCACGGTGCCAGGCAGGGTGTAGGCCGCCAGGTTGCTCGTGGAGCTCGTGTCCACCTTGAAGAGGAAGCGGCGGAAGCGCGGCAGCAGTCCCACCACGTAGCGGTCGCCGGGGTTGAGCCGTTCCTTGTCTCCGAAGGTCGCCGTCAGGGTGAGCGTCAGCGGCGCCGTCGGGAAGGTGGGGACCGGCACCGGCGGGAGCCGCCCGAGGTCGAACGTGTCCGGGTGGTAGTAGTAGTCCAGCTGGCTCGACACCGTGTACGCCTCGCCCACCGCCAGCCGCTGCAGATAGGCGTCGCTGGTCTCCCCGCCCGCGTAGAGCACGTAGGGCTTCGGGGTCTCGCCGGCGCGCACGGAGAAGTTGGGATACGTCGCGCAGTTCGTCAGGGCGGTGTTGGTGTCCGTGTCCCCCAGGTCCGGGAAGAGCCGGGTGCGGCCGTCGCCCTGGTCCTCCAGCCGGAGGATCTTGATGCCCTGCTCGCAGGCGCCCGCGGCGTTCGCCAGCACGATGGAGTCACCCGGTATCACGCCCCGGGACGTGGCCAGCGAGGTCTCCACCAGGAAGGGCGGATCCTCCACGCTCAGGTCGCGCGTCAGGTCGAGCAGGCCCGGCAGGACGCCCCGGAAGACGAAGCGGTAGGTCCCGGAGGGCAGCGTCGCGTCACAGAGATAGGCCGTGGCGTTGGTCACATCCAGGTTCTGGGGGCAGCGCTTCTGGTCCGCGCCCATCTCGTTCACGGTGATGCCCTGGAACGTGTCCGCGCGGCTGATCTCATTGCCATCCCGCAGGTCCACCACCACCGACGCGCGTGCCTCCACCGTCTCGGGGTCCTTGTTCGGGACGGGAACGCGGTCCAGGTTGAACTCACGCTGCTCGTCGGCGCGGAACAGGGTGATCTCCCCGTTGGAGGCCGGCATGATCCCCAGGAGCGGGACGCGTGGGGTGCGGACCGAACCGTCCGCCAGCACCTGGCGGACCTCCAGATCCGGCCGCAGGGTGAAGCCCGTGGGCAGGCCCGTGGTCGGCCGCAGCGTCAGCATGGGCGCGCCGGACACGTCGCGGGCGAGCACCGGGGCCTCGGACAGCGCCGGCCCCGGTCCATTGTCGAGCGCGATGACGCCCGCGCAGTCCGCCGAGACGCACGTCAGCTCGTCGAGCACCGCGTACACATACCGGCCCGCGGGCACGCGGTCGTTCTCCTGCCCGGAGGACGGGATGAACGTCGGGTGCGTGGTGACGAACCGCGCCGGGATGTCCACCAGGTCCGTGTAGTCCGGCACCGAGAAGGGCACCGGACGCGGCCGCTTGTAGGGGATCTCCACCGAGCCGCCGTCCGCCACGGCGCGCACCAGCCGGCTGGTGCCCGTCACGTTGCGGATGGCGAGCACCAGCGACTCCGTCACGCCCACCTTCGCCGGCAGGCTGATCATGGACAGCACGGTGTCCGCCGGCCGCAGGCAGAAGACGGGCAGCGCGGGCGGCAGCGCCGCGGCGTCGAAGTTCTCCGGACCGGGCAGGTCCTGGCGCATCACCACCCCGCCCCCGAAGGGACCGCAGCGCTGCTCGGCGGACTCCGGGCGCGTCTGGAGCGCGTAGAACAGGACACTCGGAGCCCCTTTGGACACCGGGCCGTGCGCGGTGAAGGCGGTGATGAGCTGTCCGGTGGACAGGCGTGTCACCTCGTTGAGGCGCGCGGGGTCCGCGGCCACCACGGAGATGTCCCGGCCCCCGGAGCTGCGGGCGTAGATGTACGGCCCGGAGACGTCTTCGCCCTTCTCGTTGTAGCCCACATCGCGGGTGAGCGAGTCGGGCCGCGCGATGACGGGGATGGCCAGCGGCTCCAGCGGGTTGGGCGCGGGGAGGAACTCGCGCGGGGAGCGCTCCAGGTCCAGCACGCGCAGCTCGTCCCGGTCCTGCGAGGTGACGAAGACGAGCTGGTTGGAGAGCACCACGTCATACGTGCCGGACAGGCCGGCGGCGCCCGCCGTGGAGGTGGTGTCGGAGCAGGCGCCCAGAAGGCCGGAGGCGCTCAACAACAGGGCAGCAGGGATGCCGCGCTTCAAGGTTGGTTCTCCTGGCACACGCTGGTGCCCTGGTTCGGATCCCGCTGCTGCTGCGTGCCGAGCCGCGCCGTCAGCTTCGCGTCCTGGGGACGGGTGAGGTCGGGGATGTCCACGAGGGTCACCTGCCCGTCTCCGAAGTTGGTCACGAACAGGCGCGCCGCGTTCACGCCGGGCGGGTTGTCCACCGTCAGCCCGAAGGCCTGCGACGGGTTGCTGGTCTGGTTCTGGGAGTTGACGAGCGGCACCTGGACGACGACCTGCCCCAGCGCCTCGTCGTAGAGGGACACCGCGCTGTCACCGGTGCTCGTCACCGCGACGATGTTCGTGTTGGCGTCGTTGGGCGCCGCCTGCCGGCGGATGAGCTGCATGTCACTCACGCCGTCGGGCATGGGCACCGCGGAGACCACCCGGAAGAAGGGCGTGGTGGACGCGCCGCCGGGCACCGCCTCGTACTCGAAGTCGAGCGTGAGCAGCGTGTCCGGGCCCCGCGCCAGCATGTACAGCCGCTCGCGCACGAGGTTGGGACGGGCCGCGAGCTCCGCGGCCGTCACGGGCCGGGACACCACCCGGGCCGCGCGCGCCTCGCGGATGCCGTACACGCTCGTCAGGTTGGGCTCCAGGATGGTCCCGGGCACGTTCTTGTCCACCAGCCGCAGCACGAAGTTCGCCGCCACCGTGCCGTTGACGCCGGCCACGAAGTTGCGGCCCGTCACGTAGAGGTACCCCGCGCCCACGGTGGCCGAATCCGAGCCGCCGTAGAGGTAGCCCTCCGGCGACAGCGAGATGAAGCCCAGGGTGTCGCGGGTGGGGTTGTCCGTCCGCAGCGTGACGAGGTAGTTCTCGAAGTTGCTGCTGGACTTCGCGGGCGAATCCGCCGCCTCCGAGTGTGTCACATACAGCGTGCCGCTCGCGTCATCCACCGTCACGCCGATGGGCGACGGCGCGCGCGGCAGCTCCGTGCGGCCCTCCTCGCGCAGCGACTCCGGGATGTCCTCCGTGAGCGACAGCGCACCCTCGCGGCAGTCCACGCCGCCCTGCACGCAGCGAAGCACGGGCGCGCCGTTGCCCTCCAGGGACACGTCCACCGCGTGCAGGTCATTGCCCTCCGCGCGCGAGGGGACGAACAGGCGAGGCAGCCCGCTGGCCGGGTTGACCCACAGGGCCATCTCCCCCGCGAAGCTGCGGATCTGCACGAACGCGTCGCCGGACGCGGACAGGTTCTCGAAAATGAGCGGGCTGGCGGGCACGGGGCTGCCCAGCCGGGGCACCGAGACGGACTGGCCCTCCGCCTGCGCGCTCAGGGCATCCAGGTTGAGCGCGACCACCGAACCGGAGTCGAAGCAGTTGTCGAAGTTCGCGTTCGCGACGAAGAGGTAGCCGTTGCTCGCCGACGGTCCGCCAGCCGCGGGTGGGCGCCAGAACGCCACCCCGCTGGGGTACACGAAGCGGGTGGACGGGGGCGGGTTCGGTTCGGATTCAATCGAACACGCCGTGACGAACAACAGCGCGGAGGTCAGGAAAGGGAGGCGCATCAGAGGGGGGCGGAGTGTAGGAACGCCACGCCGCCCCGGGCAACTGAATAGGGCTGTTCCTATTCCCGGACGCTCTCCCGACGACACCCCGGCCCCCGCGGTCCGGCAACGCG
>NZ_RAWA01000556.1 GCF_003611675.1 Corallococcus sp. CA053C | reverse complement strand
CCTCCCGCCCGCACCGACGCCGGAGCTGGAGATGGAGTCCCTGCTCTTCCTGCTGCGCGAGTTGCCGGACGGCTGCCCCGAGCAGGCCCGCGCGCAGGCCCGCCTCGTCGCCCTCGTGCAGCCCTACGTCGCGAGGGCCGCCCGCGATGTCGCCCGCCGCTGGAAGGTGGCCGCCGAGGACCTGCTCCAGGAAGGGCAGATCGCGACGTTCGCGGCGTGGCGCCGCTTCACACCGGGCCGCGCAGTGGGGCGGTGCCTGTACCCGGCCTACGTGCTGCGCCTCGCGCGGCAGGCCATGGACCGCGCCGCGGCTTCGGAGCGCAGCGCGGTGCACGTGACGCGGCACGCGCGCCGGAAGCTGGCGCGGGCGAAGCGGGCAGCACAAGCCGGGGGCGTGGCGGTGTCCGCCGAGCTCCGCCGCCAGGGCATGGAGGACGCCGGCATTCACGCCCTGGGTGAGGGGGCCATCGCCACCGTCTCCCTGGACGAACTCCTCACCGAGACGCCTGGCGCGGATGCCAGCCACGGGCGCCGGGGCGGGTCGGCTGCCGGCGCCGAGCTGCGGCTCTCCCTGGTGGACACGACGTCCGCACGCCTCGCCCAGGTGGCAGAGCGGGAGGAGGCCCTGTCGGCGTTGCACCGGCTCCCCCGCCTGCAGCGCGTCGTCGTGCAGGCCGCGTCCGGCCTGGGCCGTGCCGGCGGGATGGAGGCCTCGGAGCGGACGCTGGCCCAGGAGCTGCGGCTCTCCGTGGCGACGGTGCGGAAGCTGCGCGAGAAGGGGCTCTCCCGCCTGCGCGCGGCGCTGGACGCGGCTGGGCACGGGCCGGACCTGCCGACGCGGGCTGCGGGGAAGGTGCGCGGTCCACGCGCCAGCGCCCCTCGGGACGCGCGGCCGCGCCCGGTGGGGCAGGGCGCGCAGCTCGGCCTGGCACTCACCGCGGCGGGGGCGTAGGTGCCCGTCATCGTCACGAAGAAGGCCGGCACCTGCACCGCCGCTGGGTGCGGCGGGCGCATCCGCAAGGGCGAATACGTGGAGTACGTCGCCGCCACCGGGACGCGGCACCTGGAGTGCGCGGGCGCGAAGCAGGGCCAGCGTCCCAACCTCAAGGCGGGGACGTGCCGATGCGGAGCAGCGGTGGCGCCGCGTCAGGGCTCGCTGGCACTGAAGGAGACGGTACGTCGGGGACGGCGGCGGAAGGTCTGGCTCGTCTCATGCCTTGCCTGCACGGGATGAGGCATCCTTGACCCCGGACCTGGGCGCAGCTTCGCCAAGGGACATACGCACGATCCTGCCGCGCTATGTTGCTACCCCTCCGGAGGGGACGTCGCATGCAGAATGCTTTTCGGGTGCCGGCCGTCGTCGTTGCTGCCGCGCTGTTCACAGCGCAGGTTGCTCATTCAGAAGGCTTCACGTCCGACGGCATCGTGTACGACGGGCCGAGGGGAACACGGCTCGTCTTGGAGGCCGATGATGGTGACACACCTGCCCCGGAACCGGCCCCCCTGCAGGGGAAAGGCAAGGGCCCATTGGCAGCGGATGGTACTCCCATGTTCCTCCCTGACGGTTCAGCTAACCCAGACTTCTACCGCGTACCCAAAGGATACAGGAGTCGAGAGGGATATCTGGAATCTCGATGGGGCATGTCTCGTCGCGAGACGAGCGCGCTATTCCCTAAAATGAAGCCTGCGGAAGGGGCGCTCGGCTTCGCGTCCGAGACTGCCGGTTTGGATACCGTGCATGTATTTCTATTTACGGCAGATGCCCTCAGTGCAGTTTCCATCATGTCAACTGAGCGCCGAGTCACAGGGGATCAGTACCTTGCTGACTACGACAAGCTCCACTCTCTACTGGTACGGAAGTACGGGAAGCCGACCACGACGAGCGAGTCGTGGTCGAACGACGCTCTCCGTGAGACGCTGAGCAAGGGTTCCTGCCTTCAATTGGGATTTGTCAAATTCACATCAATGTGGATGACTGGTGAGACGAACATTGCCATATCAGCCGAAAGCATGGGCGCGCGGGTTCGTGTTCAAATTCTTTACGCGAGCGCCCGAATGATGTTGCAGCAGGCGGACGATCTTGCGCGTAAGGATATGGAGGGACTGTAGTTCACGCCTCCGCCCGGAAGCGCACGCCGTCGAGGTTGACCTCCGTCGAGCTGCCGGCCGGGCCTGCGCGGCCGGCTCGCGTGAACGTCGCCAACGGCAAGGTCATCGGCGCCAGGCCCTAGAGGTCGTCGAAGAGCTGGTAGGAGATGCCGTCGAGGCTGATGAAGGTCGTCGCCCCGCGAGGCAGTTGCACGACTCCGGTCGGCTGGATGACCAACCGACCCGCGCTGGTCGACGAGAACGTTCCTGTTTCGACCGTGAACGCCTTGGCCTTCGTGGGCCTGATGGCGGGGGGCAGCGTGAGGAGCGTCGCGCCAAGCGTGCCGGTGCCAGCGTACCTCAGCGCGCCGCGCAAATAGACGCGCCCCGAGTGCTCCCTGGAGTACATCGGCTGTCCGAAGTTGCTATCGACATCGCTGTATGAGTCGTAGCCGGTCCCGTAGAGGCCGAACATCGGCGTCCATCCAGGCTCTGCCGGCAGGATGATGACGCGGCAGCTGTCGAGGATGGCGTAGTAGGGGGCCGACTGGCTGTCCACGGCATTGAGCTTGCCGACGGTGACTCGCGCAAAACTCGTCGTCGATGGTGCACGGGCGCTACCGGTCATCGTGGTGAAATTGCCGATCAGTGCTGACTGGGTCGCGACGATGGTGCTTGAGATGTACGTGCCGAAGCGGTCGTACCACTCTAGGAAGAGCACGGTATCCCGGCCAGGAATCGCCGGTGGCTCAATGGCCACGTACGCGCTCGCCACGAGGATGTCATTGCTGTTCACCGCGAACGACTGGGACGCGAGGCGGGCCGCCGCTCCGGTCTTGGCGAAGCGCACGGCCTTGGTGCCGCTGTAGACCGTCGTCGTCTCAAGCATTGCATCAACGCCCCATGCTCCCGTCTCCATGAGCCATGCGTCCGGTGGAGCGCCAGGGATGTTGTTGGCCTCGAATCCCGGGTTCGGCGTCTCCGACGTCAGGCTGACGGCCGGCTGGAAGATGTTGGGCCCCACCTGCCCCGCGGTGAGCGAGACCTGGGCAGACGCCGGGCCCTGATTCCCTTTGGCATCGCGGGGCACGACGCGCGCGAAGTACGGACGGCCGGGGATGAGGTCGGCCACCTCGAACCGTGTCGTGCGCGCGGTGGCCTTGAAGGTCGACTGTGACGGGGTGAAGCCCGACGTGCTGGAGACGTGGAGCTCGAACGAGTCCCAGCTCGCGCCCGTGGTGGCGGGCGCCCAGGACAACGCGAACCCTGCCGCCACGGAAGTCACCACCAGCCCGGCGGGCGCAGGAGGGCCGGTGAAGGGCGCGCTCTCGGCCACCCCCGGGCGAGCATCCTTCTCCGCCCAGACAGCGCGGCTGGTGCTGGGCCGGCCCTGCAACTGGAGCTTCGTCCGGGCCTCGCCGCTGGACGCGCACTCGTGCTCCACGGAGAGGACGCCCAGGCGCTGGGACGTGTCGAAGTGCACGCCGTCCGGCAGCACCTGCACGAGGTCCGCCGCCTCCAGGTACCAGTGGATGCCCGGTAGCGTCAGCGACAGGCTGAGCGCCGATTCGGAGAGGTCCGCGATGGCCGCATCCGCCAGGCGCTGCGCCTCCGCGGTGGTGTCGATGAGGGACGACGCGCCCTCGGCCACCTGCATCCACCGGCGCCCGTACAGCGCGACGCTGGTGGGGTTGGTGGCCGTCACCGTCTTGCGCTTCTTCGTGCCGGTGGAGTCCGTCTCCAGCTTGTCCGAATACACCACCTCCACCACGTTGCGCACGTGCTCCAGGCTGCGCTTGAGCTCGCCCAGCTCCAGGACATTGGTTGGCCCGAAGGTGGCGACGGGCGTGTCCGTCAGCCGGTTCGGACTCCAGAGCGTGAGCGCGAAGGCGCTGGCGTCCTGGCGCCAGCGCATGCGCACGTCCCAGCCAATCTGCTCCGCGAGGGAGCGCACTGCATCGAGGAGGGGCTCACGCTCCTGCACGTAGGGCCCGCGGACGCTGAGCGGGTTGAGGGGCGTGTAGAGGCCGAACGAGCCCATGCCGTTGTCATTGAGGATGGACTGGATGACCGTCTGGACTGGCGTGCCAGCGGTGCTGCCGTAGTTGCGCTCCACCTCAATCCAGGTGTCCTGCAGCAGGCCGCCCAGGTCGCGCCCGACGAGGCGCAGCTCGTCCCCGCCCGCGTCCACCTCGTCGACGCGACCGCGCCACACCTCGCGCCACGCGTCCGCGGGCACGTCCGCGCGGAGCGTGTCCAGCGGCACCGTGGCCACCTCTACCCTGAAGTACGCGCCCTCGCGCAGCAGCGGCACGTAGGCCCCGTCCACCGTGTTGAGGAAACTGCCCACCACCATCGGCGCCAGCGACAGGCGCGTGCCATCCGGGCCGTTGCGCACTACGGAGACGGTGGCCTCGCCGACAGGGGCTTCGGTGCTGTCCGACCAGGAGACGCCCAGCAGGTAGTCCCCAGGCAGCAACGTGAAGAGGTCCGTCCAGGTGGCGCCGCGCTGCACCAGCACGCGCACGTGCGAGGCGAAGCCCGCGGTGCAGTTGATGACGGCCGTCTCTGCAAGTGAAAGGTTCCGCATGTCAGGTGCCCTCCGGCTGCTGCCACAACTCGAAGTCCAGGTACTGGCCCTGCACCCGCGCGCCGCTGTCGTCGTCGTACTCCAGCGCCTGCGCGTCGCCCGCCTGGCCCAGCACCATGAAGGGGCCGGGGATGCCTGAGCCCTCGGCGCGGTGGTACGGCAGCGGCCCGAAGGGCGCCGTCGCCGCCGCCCACTGCGACACCCACCCAGCCGGCACGTTGTAGGGCAGGTAGACGAGGTCGCTCACCGTGACGTCGGTGGACGTGGAGAGCACCTTCAGCGTGCCCCCGGCGACGGTGACTTCCAGCCCCAACTCCCCGTCCATGTCGTCCACGATGCCCAGCTCGGAGCCGTTGACGTAGAGGACGTCCGGGCCGAGGCGCGCCACC
>NZ_RAWA01000555.1 GCF_003611675.1 Corallococcus sp. CA053C | reverse complement strand
CCGCGGTCCTCACCGGGGCCGGGTTCGACGGAGTCCGGGTGGGACGGCCGCGAGGACCTGGCTGCGGCTTGAGCCGCCGGCTGCTCGCTTCAGGTCCTCATTCCGCGCAGGGCTGGCCCGCCTCGTCACTTCCATCGCCACACAGCAGACACTGGGAGTTCGCGGGGCAGCACCGTGGCTCCGGCCTTGGAACCCGGCAGCTTGCGCACACGACCTTCCGGACCGCCCAGCACGATGCAGATGGGGTAGGTGCTCCCGTCCGGGAGCCGGGCCTCGGTGTAGCGGGCGATGACAGCCTCGTCGTCCCCCTCGTAGATGCCTGGGCCTGTCCACATCCGCCCATAGAGCAACGTGCCGTCAGGCAGGGCCGGATCCGACCAGGAGTAGCCGACGATGCGCCCCACGACGGGACCATCCCGGTAGGTGCCGAGCTGACTCTGGTCACCTGGCTGGTTGATGTCGATAACGGCACTGAGGTCCTTGCGCAGGCTGAGCTGCTGAAACATGGCCTGTGTTGCAACCTCGGGGCAGCGCACGTTGGTGTCGGGGCGCGTTGGCGCACTCGGGCACGCGAGGCCCGCGGTGGCGCACAGCACCGCAGCGGCTTGCCGCACTGGAGTAAAGCGCCGGAGAGCAGCGATGGACGAGGGAGGCGTCAGGGAGGTGGGCACGGACAGGCTTCCTTTCTCAGGTGGGGGCGCGAGCATGCTGAGCGCCAGCCACAGGGCCAGTAAAACCGCCAGCACGCCGCACAAGCCCCACGTCACGACGCGTCTGCGAGTACGCGGAAGAGGGGCGCCGACAGGTTGAGCGTCGGGGGCCGGCTCCGATTCCTCCGGGACCGGCACGTCCACCTCCGCGCGTCCCGCCTCCCCCTGCACTTCTTGAGGGGCTGGCTCCTCTGGCAACGACTGCTCCAGGGATACCTGCCACTCCGGCTTCTTCTTCTCCTTGGCTGCGTCCCACAGCGCCTGGAGGAGAGCTTCCGTGTTGGCGAACCGGTCCTCGGGACGCTTCGCAAGCAGGCGCAGGGAGATGTCGCTCAGCGTGCGAGGCACCCTGGGGTTGACGACGTGAGGGGCGGTCGGGATCTTCGTCGCAATGGCGAGAACAAGCTGGTCGTAGGGCAGCTTCGGATCGAAGGCATAGACATCGGAGAGCGCCTCGTAGAGCAGCATGCCCAACGCGTAGAGGTCGCCTGCGGTACCCGGCTCGAAAGCGTTCCCTTCCTTCCAAGCGCCTTCTGCAAGAAAGGCCAGGCACTCGGGAGGCAGCAGGTGCGGCGACGTTGGTGGCACCCCCACCGTCAGGGTGACCATGCCCGGTTGTCTCGCCACGCCGAAGTCGATGAGGACGGGGTGCCCATCCTCCTTGCGGATGAGGATGTTGGATCCCTTCAAGTCCCGGTGCCACAGGTGCCGGCGATGCAGCTTGTCGACGAGCCGCACCACTTCCGTGAAGACCTCCAGGAGGCGCGCGGCCGTGGGCTTCATCCGCCAACACCACTCGGTGAAGGTCTCTCCCTCCACGTAGTCCGTCACGAAGTAGAGGTAGCCGGACGGCCCCAGCCAGTGGTCCAGGGCATGGACCTTCAGCCCGGTGTCATAGGCCATGTGGATCGCCGCCTCGCGCGAGACACGTCCATCCGCGTCCTCCTCCTCGGAAGCATGTTGGCCCGCGGGCCGCAGTGCCACCTTCATCGTGAAGGGCTGGCCGGGGTGCTCCTCCCTCTCCACCTTGAAGAGGCGTCCTCCCCCGCCACCACCGAGAAACTCGAGGATCCGCCAGGGACCTACCTGGTTTCCGGCGGTGAGATGGTCGGGATGCAGGGGCGACATCGTCATGCTCCGGTCCTCTTCCCTCGTCCAATCAAGGGGATGCCTACAGCCGCACGCCCCTGATGGGCAGGGCTCGTCCATTCGCGGTGTCCGACAACTCGAGGAGGAGTTCCTCCTCCGCCTGCCAAACAGGCGCCCCGGTCTCCACGAGCAACAGGCCCTCTTCACCGGGTGCGAGCTGGGGCTTATCCGTGCGCAAGGACTTCACCTGGATGGACTGGCCGCGCGCCGTTGACAGGCGCGCCACTCCCGGACTCCAGACGCGTTGGCCCACGAGGTTGCGTACGCGCACCGTGACGACTGTCCACGCCCTGGTCCGATAGCCCACGCCGCGTTCCACCTTGAGCCCGCTGGCGTTCCCGGGAGGAACCGCCGCCTTGAACACCGAGGTGATGACGTCCGAATCCAGGAGCCCTGAGAGGATGAGCCCCGTCGGTCCGCCGTCACCGCATCGGCCCTGCAGCGCGGCAAGCTGGGCTTGGACCTGGGTCAGCTCCAACTGGAGTGCCTCTGCGTTCCGTGCACGGCGAAGGACCTCGACGGCCGCGTCCACCTGCTCGCCAGCGGGGATGAGGATGAAGATGGCCTCTTGAGGAGCAGCTCCATCCGCGAATCGCACGGTGAGTAGGAGCCGCTCGTCAGCTGCCAGGTCCACCTTGGGCTTGAGGGTGACGGTGCGCTCCTCCACGACGACTCGTTCGAAGTGGGTGTCACGGCCCTGCACCATCACGCTCTTGGGCAGGAGCTGCGAGTCGAAGGTGAGCGTGGTGAGGACCCCCTTCGCCACATGAATCGAGGCCTCCACCGGACTTGTTGTCTGCAGGGAAAGAGCACGCTGCCGGAGCTGACGGGTAGGGGGCGCAGGCTGAGCGGCGGCGACTCCTGCCAGCAGCAGCGTCAGAAGCGAGAGCCGACATGAAAAGTAGGGCACGTGCTGAAGGACCTCCAGGGTTCCAACCTAACAGGGTTGTCCCGCGGATCCCGCTTCGGCGCACCTATCGATTCTTCGCCACCTTGAACAGCTCGACCGGGTCCACCTCAAAGCCTTCGGCGATCCGAGCGATGGTGGTGAGTGTGAGGTTCACTTCCTCGCCCTCGACGCGCTGGTAGACGCGCACGGTCATGCCGCTGCGGTGCGCGGCCTCCTCCTGCGTCCAGTCCCTCTGCTGACGCAGACGACGTACGGCAGCCGCCAGCCGCTGCTGGAGGTCTCTGTACACGGGAGACTCGTACTGCGCCGCCCGCTCGGGGCGGCGTCTTCTCTCGGCCGGGCGCCGCACCATCTTGCGGCGGGACCGTAGGAGGGCCTACGACAACTCTACCACGTCACTAGCGACGTGTCTTTTGTGACGCGTCACGGACGACAGCTCGGAGGCAGTGGCACACGGCTGACCCAATCCGGAGAGAGTGCGATGGCGCTGGTGAAGTGCGGGGAGTGCGGCAACGACATGGCGACCTCCGCAGCGGCCTGCCCGAAGTGCGGAGCGCCCCGACGCACGTCCATGCCTCCCTGGAAGGTGGACCTCATCGTCGGCGGGTGCATCGCAGGGGTATTCCTCGTCAGCGCCCTTCAGCTGGCGGGGAAAGAAGTTGGAGGCATGAGGAGCAGGACTTCCTCAGCTCGCGCTCAATCCACGGGGGAGCCAGAGTAGGTGGACATCGGTCCCTTGCTTCGGGAGTACGGAGCGAACGAAGTCCGAGCGGATGCCAGTTACCGGGGCCAGGTCATTCAGACGACGGGCTACGTCGAGAGCCTCGGACGGGACATGCTCGATTCCATCTACGTCGTGCTCACTTCCGCCTGCGGCTCCGAGCCAACCAGCCTTCAGTGCAACTTCGGCGAACTGAGTTGCAGCAGGTGGCCAACGTTTCCCGAGGTAACCACATCACCGTCCGCAGACGGGTAGCTGGACTGAGCCTGGGCAACATCATCGTCAGCAACTGCGAAATCGTCGGTACGTATGGGAGGGATGTACCCCATCGGGGCTTAGCGCCATTGTGACTCGCCTAAACTGATGCAGCCGCCGAGTTCCCCGCCGCCACCCGGTAGCACCGAACACCTTGGAAAAAACCTCCAACCGGCCAGCCCCACCGCGCGTGGGTGGGTGACGTCACCTATGTCTGGACCGACGGGGGCTGGTTGTACTTGGCGGTGCTGCTGGGCCTCTTCAGCCGCAAGGTGGTGAGCTGAGAGGACGTCCAGAACGCACATCCCGTCGGCACTTGCTTGCTCCCATCGCAACTCCTCACTTTCAAGATGTTGCGGCGACCAGTTGAATTCACCCAGTACGCGAGTGAGGACCACTGCCGACTAATGGCAATGCCGATCAGTTAGGTAGCGCTTGCGAGGGCCTACCGACTTGGTTGAGGGTGTGGCGATCTCGTTCTTGGAGATCGCCGCATGGGGCTTGCACAGGCCGTCCAGGGCGCCGCCTGGGTGGCTCCCGAGCAGTTCGACCGGTTTCGGCTGTCAGGGGCCGGGTCAACGGACCGCATCCGGGTCGGCCAAACGGATCGCGACTCCTGATCGCTCAGGACTGGCCGCTTGCGGCCGGTTGCCCTTCGCCCGCGCGCGGAGGGAGGGTCAAGGGCGCAGAACCGTTCAGGTTTCGGCGTAGCCGACCCTTGACGCTTCCGAGCACGCGGGCTGGTCGGAGTGATCGGGACTGCGATCCGAGGAGGTGACCCACGAGCGATCCGATGAGGCGGCCCATGACATCTAGGGAGCTACCGGACTCGCGGATCCGCCGGACTCCCGGATCCGATGGATCCATCGCACCGCTGCGGTGGATCCCCCACAGATCACTTGGAGGGAGTGAACCCCTGGGAACTGTTGAGCTTCCGGCCGGTTCCTTGATCGCCCGGAAACCGTCTGTTAGCACCGCCAGACGCCCGCTGGTTCTCCCTTCCGCACCGTCCTTTCCGAGCCTCCGTGTGAACGCCCTCGCCACTCAAGCCCCGCCGTCGCTGCCCAGTGCCGGAGTCGTCTGGACCCGCACGCTGGAGGCCATCCGTCACGAAGGGCTCCACTACGCGCTGACCTGGCTGGAGCGGATGCGCCCCCTGGAGGTGCGCGAGAACGCCCTCGTCCTGGGCGTCCCCGACCGCTTCTTCCGCGACTGGGTGGATGACCACTACCGCGCCATGCTGGAGACCCACCTGTCCCGGCTGGAGCCCTCGCTGGGCCGCGTCGCCTATGAGGTCGTCGTCGGCCCCCCGCCGTCCGCGAACCTGTCGCCCACC
>NZ_RAWA01000554.1 GCF_003611675.1 Corallococcus sp. CA053C | reverse complement strand
GAGACAGGCGCCGCGCCCGCCTTCGCCGCGGACGCCGGAGATGACGAAGGGTTCGACGACGATGACGACTCCGAGGACGCCGGCCCGGCCGACCCCGAGGTGAGCGATGAAATCCGGCGTGCCACCGAGGCCCTGAAGGCCGCGGAGGCCGAGGACGCCCAGGCCGCCGCCGAAGCCGGTGACGAGGTCGAGGAGCCCGAGGCCGTCATCCTGGAGCCGGAGCCCGAGCCCACGGCGAACGAGCCGGAGCTGCAGGCGCCCACCACCACGCGCACCGGCGAGCCCGCCGAAATCGACCCGGACGAGATGGATCCGGACGCGCTCAAGGTGGTGCTGCGGCTGCACCAGCACGGGCACCAGGCGTACCTGGTAGGCGGCTGCGTGCGCGACCTGCTCCTGGGCAAGAAGCCCAAGGACTTCGACGTGGCGACCAGCGCCCACCCGGGCGAGGTGCGCGCCGTCTTCCGCAACTGCCGGCTCATCGGCAGGCGCTTCCGGCTGGCGCACGTCTACTTCAAGGGCGGGAAGATCGTGGAGGTGTCCACCTTCCGCGCGAACCCGTCGGAGCTGGAGCCGCCTCCGGGCGCGTCGTCGGAGGAGCCGTCCGGCGAGGACCTGCTCATCACCCACGACAACGTCTTCGGCACCGCGCAGCAGGACGCGCGCCGCCGCGACTTCACCATCAACGGCCTGTTCTACGACGCGGCGGAAGGTCGGGTCATCGACTACGTGCGCGGCCGGCGCGACCTGGATGAGCGGTTCATCCGCACCATTGGCGACCCCGAAATCCGCATGCGCGAGGACCCGGTGCGCATCCTGCGCGCGGTGCGCTTCGCGGCGAAGCTGGACCTGGACATCGAATCGCGCACGTACGCGGCGATGGAGGGCGCGGTGGAGGACCTGCCGCGCTGCGCGCCCGCGCGCCTGCTGGAGGAGACCTTCCGGCTCATCCGCACGGGCCGGTCCGCCCCGGCGTTGAAGCTGCTCGCGGCGCTGGACGCGCTGAAGCTGCTGCTGCCCCCGGTGGACGCGTACCTGCGGGAGAACGGCAAGGAGGGGGAGAAGACCTTCTATGCCTTCGCCGAAGCGCTGGACCGGCGCGTGTCCGCGGGCGAGGTGCTGGACGACGCCATCCTGCTGGCGACGCTGCTCGTGCCCATTGGCCGCACGGAGCCGGCGGACGAGTCCCAGGACGAGAGCCGCGCGTCCGTCGCGCACGTCATCGAGGACCTGCTCGCGGGCTTCGTGGAGGCCGCCCGGCTGCCGCGCCGCATCGCCGAGCGCTGCCGCATGCTGCTGCTGATGCAGCGCACTCTGTCCGGTGAGCGCCGCAAGAAGGCTGGAGCCTTCCGACGCCACCCGCTCTTCAACGAGGCGCTGGCCGTCTTCGCGATGACGGTGGAGGCCACGGGCGAGGGCCGCGAGGCGCTGGAGGCCTGGCAGTCCGGAGAGGTGCCCCCGCCGCGCGCGAGCGCGAGTGGTAGTGGGGACGCGGATGGCCCCCGCAAGAAGCGCCGTCGCCGTCGTCGCCGTCGCACCGGCGGTGGGAGCAGCGAGGGCAACGGTTCGGGCGCCGAGCGTCCGGCCTCGTCCTCGGGCTCCGACGCGGGCGAGGGGTAGTCCCCCGTGATGCAGGGGCCGGAGCGCTTCAGCGCTTCGGCTTCTCCGCGGGCTTCGGCCTGTCCACCGGACGCTCGGAGCGCGGATCATCATCGTCCGGTGCCTCCGCCCCCGCGATGTCCGCCATCGTGATGGCCTTGCTGCCGAAGCGGGCCGCGATGCGGTCCATCGCCTCGTTCAGCTTCGAGGCCCGGGGCGCCGCCGCGGGGAACAACCCGAGCTGCGCCTCATCCTCGTCCAACTGCACGCTGACGCCCGTGAGCCGCATCGCCTTGCCCTCGTGCGCGCGCTCCAGCAGCTCCAGCGCCGCGCGGTAGAGCACCTGTCCGTCATCCGTCGGCTCGCGCAGCGTGGTGCGCCGGGTGATGAGCGTGAAGTCCGCGAACTTCAGCTTGAGCTGCACCACGCGGCCCTTCAGCGCCGCCCTGCGCAGCCGCCGCGCCACCCGCAGCGCCTGCGCGTGCACGTGCGGCTTCAGCACCTCCACGCCCGTGAGGTCCTCCTCGAACGTGTCCTCCGCGCCCACGCTCTTGGCGGCCCGGTCCGGCACCACGTCCCGCGCGTCGATGCCGTGCGACAGCTCCCACAGGTGCTTGCCGCTGGAGCCGAAGCGCTCCTCCAGCCACCCCAACTCCCGCGCCGCCACGTCCCCGATGGTCGCGAGCCCCGCGCGCTTCATCGCGTCCTCCGTCTTGGGCCCCACGCCCCACAGCCGCGACACCGGCAGCCCCGCGAGGAAGGCCACCGTCTCCTCGGGCCGCACCTCGCGCTGGCCGTTGGGCTTGGCCAGGTCGGAGGCGATCTTCGCCACGAACTTCGCCGTGGCGATGCCCGCGGA
This sequence comes from Corallococcus sp. CA053C, assembly GCF_003611675.1. Classification (GTDB taxonomy): domain Bacteria; phylum Myxococcota; class Myxococcia; order Myxococcales; family Myxococcaceae; genus Corallococcus. The sequence goes on along the minus strand of NZ_RAWA01000554.1, from coordinate 2,627 downwards.
CGCCGGCAGGTTCAGCTCGTGGGCAATCTCCTTGCGGATCCTCCGCGCGATGTCCGCCGCCGCGCCGAACAGCCCCACCGACGCGGTGACATCCAGGAACGCCTCGTCCAGCGACAGGGGTTCAATCAGCGGCGTGTAGCGCTCGAAGATGGCGAACACCTGCTCGCTCGCCTCCGCGTAGGCGGAGAAGCGGGGCTTCACCACCACCGCGTGCGGGGCCTGCTTCACCGCCCGCGCCATGGGCATCGCGCTCTTCACCCCGAAGGGCCGCACCTCGTAGGAGGCCGCCACCACCACCCCCCGCTGTGCATGCCCGCCAACGATGACGGGCTTGCCCCTCAGGGACGGGTTGTCGCGCTGCTCGACGGACGCATAGAAGGCGTCCATGTCCACGTGGAGGATGGCTCGCATGGCGTGAGTCACTCTAGTGGCCCCCTCTGACAGTGCGGCCCATGAAGACCCTCACCGAATACCTCTGGTTCGAGACGAAAGCCCGGCGCGAGCTGGTGCGCCTCACCGACACCGTGGCGGCCCTCTTGAAGAAGAGCGGCATCCAGGAGGGCATGGTGCTGGTGTCCGCCATGCACATCACCGCGGGCGTCTTCGTCAACGACGACGAGCCCGGCCTCCACGAGGACATCTGGGAGTGGCTCCAGCACCTCGCACCCTCCGGGCCCGACTACCGCCACCACCGCACCGGCGAGGACAACGGGGACGCACACCTCAAGTCCATGCTCGTCCACCACCAGGTGCTGGTCCCCGTCACCGCCGGCAAGCTGGACCTGGGCCCCTGGCAGCAGGTGTTCTACGCCGAGTTCGACGGCCAGCGGCGCAAGCGCGTCATCGTCAAGATCATGGGCGAATAGCTCCGGGCGCCGCCCCGAGCGCCGCCCCGTCCGGCTCCGTCTCCGGCAGCGTCAAGCCATGCCGCCCGAGCTCCGCCACCAGGTCCTGGGGCAGCGGGCTCTGCACGCGCACGGGCTCCTTCGTGACGGGGTGGGGCAGGGTGAGCGACCGAGCGTGCAGGAAGAAGCGGCCCAATTCCGGCGCCTCGCGGCCTCCGTAGAGCGCGTCCCCCACGAGCGGTGCGCCCACGCCGGCTAGGTGCGCGCGCACCTGATGCAGCACGCCGGTGAGGATGCGCACCTCCACGAGGCTGTAGTCCTGCGCGCGCGCGAGCACGCGGAAGTGGGACACCGCCTCGCGGGCGTCCTCGGCGCCGTGGGGCGCGGGCTCCACGCGGTCCGGGTGGCGCGGGTGGTGGCGCAGGGGCACGTCCACCTCGCCCTCGTCCGCGAGCGGGCCCGTCACCAGCGCGATGTAGCGCTTGTCCACCGCGCGGTTGCTGAAGGCCTCGCGCACGGTGGTCCAGGCCTCGCGCGTGCGGGCCGCGGCGAGCACCCCGGAGGTCTCCACGTCCAGGCGGTGGCAGAGGCCGCCCTCGCGCGGGTCCTGGGACGCCTGCGCGCATTCCGGGTAGCGCGCCACCAGGGCGTTGGCCACGGTGCCCGTCTCGCCCGGTTGCAGCGGATGCGAGGGCCGGCCGGCGGGCTTGTCCACGAAGAGCAGGGACGCGTCCTCGTGCAGGATGACGAGCGGGAAGTCCGCGTCGGGCACGGCCTCGCGCGTCGTCTCCTCCACCGTCACGGAAATCTGCTGGCCCGCGGCCACCATCAGGCCCTTCTTCGCGGGGCGGCCATTCACGCGCACCTGGCCCTCGTCGAAGAGGCGCTTCATGCGCGCGCGGGACAGGCCCAGGGCCTCTCCCACGAACAGGTCCACGCGCTGGCCCGCCTTGTCGGCGGCCACGGTGAGGGTGTGCGTCGTCGCGGTGCTCACTCGGAGAGGGCCTCGTAGACTTCCTCGGCCGTCTGGAACCGGTCGTCCGGCTCCTTGCGGATGAGGCGATGGGCCACCCGTGCGAGCTGCGGGTCGCCATGCAGGTTGAGCGCGAGCAGTGGCGGTGCCTCCGTCTCCAGCACCTGGCGCCACAGCTCGTGCGGCGTTTTCGCGTCGAACGGTGGACGCCCGCTGATCAGCTCGTACAGGATGACGCCCAGGCTGTACAGGTCCGAGCGCCCATCCAGCGGCTCGCCCAGGATCTGCTCCGGCGCCATGTACCGGTACGTGCCCACGAGCTTGCCGTCCGCAGTGATGCCCGCGTCGTCGGCGAGGAACTTCGCCAGCCCGAAGTCCATCAGCCGCACCTGCCGGTCGTCGTCCACCATGATGTTGGACGGCTTCAGGTCGCGGTGCACCAGCCCGTGGCCGTGGATGTACGCCAGCGCCTCGCACACCTGGAGCAGCGCGTCCTTCAGCCGGCCCATGCGCTCCGGGCGGTTGAGGTCCGCCAGGCGCGGCGGCGGGGCGGTGGGGCGCGCGGTGGGGGACGCCTTGCGCGCGGGCTCGCGGCGCGGATCCACCGGCACGTCGCCCGAATCCGAGTCGTCTCCCGTACCGCCATGGAAGCTGGCCAGGTCCTCGCTGGGGGCCTCCTCCGCGAAGGCGTTGAGGCCGAAGGTGCCGTCGTCGTCATCGTCCACGGCCGAGTCGTCGTCGGGGTCCTCGTCCGGGCCGTCCACGCTGCCGAAGTCGTCGTCCTCGGTGCGGCGGATGGACAGGGGCTG
>NZ_RAWA01000553.1 GCF_003611675.1 Corallococcus sp. CA053C | reverse complement strand
CCTGTAGCACTGGACATAGGGTCACGCGTTGCAGTGTCACCCTTGATCACCGGTGGGGTGGCTGGTACTCCTGCCGATCGCTGCGGAGCCGATTTTCCGGCCCCGCGCGCGTTTTCATCCCGTCTCACCGTCGCCTCGTAGGGAGCCCGCTGGCATGCGAATCAAGCGCCTGGACATCACCGGCTTCAAGTCGTTCATGGAGCGGAGCGTCTTCTCGTTCGACGAGGGCGTCACCGGCGTCGTCGGCCCCAACGGGTGTGGCAAATCCAACGTCGTGGACGCCATCCGCTGGGTGATGGGCGAGCAGAGCGCGAAGAACCTGCGCGGCCGGGGCATGGAGGACGTCATCTTCAACGGCTCGGAGTCCAAGCCGCCCCTGTCCATGGCGGAGGTGTCGCTCACCTTCCTCGTGGACGACACGGACACGCTGGCGCCCCAGTACCAGGGCTTCTCCGAGATCACGGTCACCCGGCGCCTGTTCCGCAACGGCGACTCCGAGTACCTCATCAACAAGACGCTGTGCCGCCTCCTGGACATCACGGAGCTGTTCCTCGGCACGGGCGTGGGCACCAAGGCCTACTCCATCATCGAGCAGGGCCGCGTGGGCCTCATCGTCTCCAGCAAGCCGGAGGACCGCCGACACCTCTTGGAGGAGGCCGCGGGCGTCACCAAGTACAAGGCCCGCCGCAAGGCCGCCGAGCGCAAGATGGAGGCCACCGAGGCCAACCTCCTGCGCGTCAACGACATCACGGGCGAGCTGGAGAAGCGGCTCGACACGCTGTCGCGGCAGGCGAAGAAGGCGGAGAAGTACCGCAAGCTCAAGGCGCGCATGCGGGAGATTGATCTGCACTCGGCCAGCCACCGCGCGCTGGAGCTGATGGCGGAGAAGGGCGTGCTCCAGTCGCGCCTGGAGAACCTGGGCGGCGAGGAGCGCGAGGGCCTGGACCGGGTGAAGGAGCTGGAGGAGGTCATCACCCGGCGCCGCGCGGAGCTGGACGCTGAGGGCGCCGCCCTTCAGCAGTTCGCGGGGGAGGTGCACTCGCTGGAGAGCGCCGTGCAGCGTGACGCGCAGGAGCTGGCGTACGGCCGCCGCGACTTCGAGGAGACGGGCGCGCGCGTGGCCCAGTCGCAGGCGGAGCTGGACGGACTGCTCGCGCGGCAGGCGGAGGTGGTGCAGACCATGACGGCCCGCGAGGCGGAGCTGTCGGGCATCGCCGGGTCGTACAAGGAAGACGAAGTGGCCATGCAGGTGGCCCTGGAGGAGCAGCGCCGCGTCTCCGTGCTCCAGACGGAGATCTCCCTGCGCCTGGAGCAGGAGCGGGCGGGGCTCGTCGCCGTGGCCACGCGGCTCGCGAACCACGAGAGCAACCTGACCAACCTGGCGCGCCAGCGCACCGACCTGGAGGCCCGCCGCGCGAAGCTCGCGGGCGAGGTCGAGGCCCTGCGCGCCCAGGAGCAGGAGCTGGACGGCGTGCGCACGCAGGCGGCCCGCCACGTGGAGGACACCCGCCACCTGGCGTCCGAGCTGGCCGAGCGCCGGGGCCAGGAGGAGGAGGCCCTCACCCGCACGCGCGAGGCCTTCACGGAGAACGAGGTCCAGGTCATCGCGCTGCGCGAGGAGCTGAGCGACAAGCGCAGCCGCCTGTCCTCCCTGGAGGACATCCAGAAGAACTACGACGGCTTCGACCGGGGCGTGCGCGCCGTCATGGTGCGCGCCGCGGAGGCCGCGCGGGACCAGGGCATCTTCGGCCTGGTGGCGGACGTGCTCACGGTGACGTCGCCGCGCTACGAGCGCGCGGTGGAGGCCGCCCTGGGCGAGCGGCTCCAGCACGTCATCGTCGACAGCCGCGAGAAGGGCCTGGAGCTGGTGGAGTACCTGAAGGGCCACGCGGAAGGGCGCGGCACCTTCCTGCCCGTGCCCTCCGGGGACGCGGCCCGGCCCCTGGTGGAGCCGGACCTGTCGCGCCCGGGCGTCCTCGCGCACGCGCTGCGCGAGGTGTCCTGCGAGCCCGCGCTGGAGCCGGTGATGCGGCTGCTCCTGGGCGACGTGGTCATCGTCCAGGACCTGCTCGCGGCCCGGGAGTACGCGGACTGGACCCCCACGCCGTGCACGCTCGTGACGCTGGAGGGCGAGGTCTTCCGCGCCGACGGCACCATCACCGGCGGTGAGCGCGAGGGCGCGGCGGTGGGCGCGCTCCAGAAGAAGCGTGAGATCGCCGAACTGGCCTCCGAAGTGGCCCGGGTGGAGGAGCGCTACAACGAGATTCTGACCCGCCACTACACGCTCCAGAAGCAGATGGGGCAGGCGGAGACCGTCCTCAAGGGCCTGGGCAAGGAGCAGCACGCGGAGGAGGTCAACCTGGCCAGCCAGGAGAAGGACCTCCACAAGGCGAGCGAGGACCTGTCCAAGGTGCGCGAGCGGCTGCGCGCGCTGGAGGCGGAGGAGGGGCAGCTCACCCAGAGCCACACCGCGCTCACGCACGAGGAGGAGTCCAGCCGGGGCGAGGTGGCCCACGGCCAGGCGGACCGCGAGGCGCGCGAGGAGCGCGTGCGGCAGTACGCGGGCGAGCTGGAGGGGCTGCGCCAGCGCGCGGACACGGCGTCCTCGGACCTGATGGGCCTGCGCGTGAAGGTGGCCGCCGGCAGCGAGCGCGGCGAGTCGGCGCGCAAGGAGCTGGAGAGCCTGGTGTCGCAGCGCCGGGACATGGAGGCGCGCACGAGCCGCCTCCAGGGCGCCGTCACGGAAGGCCGCGTCAAGGTGGAGGCGCTGGAGCGCCGGCTCGCGGAGCTGGAGTCCACCCGGGAGCAGCGGGCGGAGGAGCACCGCGTGGCCGCGGAGGCGCTGGAGGCCCGCCGCACGGCGCACACCACCGCGACGACGGAGGTGCGCGAGCAGGACACCGCCTTCCGCGAGCTGCGCGGCCGGCTGGACGAGCTGATGCAGGGCCTGTCCCAGATTTCGCTGCGCGAGCGCGAGATTGCCCTGGAGCTGGAGCACCTGTCCGCCGGCATCCGCGAGCGCTACCAGTTGGAGCTGGCCACGGAGCTGCACCAGTACCACCTGCTGCCCACGCTCTCCCCGGAGGTGGAGGGGGAGCTCAAGGACCTGCGCGCGCAGGTGGAGAAGATGGGGGAGATCAACCTCACCGCCATCGACGAGCACGCGGAGCTGTCCAAGCGCTTCGAGTTCCTGTCCGCGCAGCGCCAGGACCTCAACGCGTCCATCAGCCAGCTGCGGGAAGCCATCGTCCGCATCGACGCGACGAGCCGCGAGCGCTTCAAGCAGACCTTCGACGTGGTGAACGACAAGTTCCAGGCCATCTTCCCGCGCCTGTTCGGCGGCGGCCGCGCCAGCCTCGTGCTGACGCAGGAGGGCCCCAACGGCGAGCCGGGCGTGGAAATCGTCGCCCAGCCGCCGGGCAAGAAGCTGCAGAGCGTCAATCTGCTCTCCGGCGGAGAGAAGGCGCTCACCGCCGTGGCGCTCATCTTCGGCATCTTCCTCATCAAGCCCACCCCCTTCTGCCTCCTGGACGAGGTCGACGCCCCGCTGGATGAGGGCAACGTGGGCCGCTACAACGACATGGTGAAGGAGATGAGCCGCCAGTCGCAGTTCATCCTCATCACCCACAACAAGCGCACCATGGAGGTCGCCGACACGCTGTACGGCGTCACCATGGAGGAGCCCGGCATCTCCAAGCTCGTCAGCGTGAAGATGCGCGAGGCCTCCGCGCACAACGACGACAAGGTCCCCGCCGCGTCGTAGCCCCGCGGCAGGCAGCGGGTAAAAGAAGACGGGCGCCCCGGAGAGTTCCCCGGAGCGCCCGTTCTGCTTTTCCAGTGCCTGCTTCGGTGCCTACTTCTTCTTGGGCGCCGTGTTGTTGTAGCTCTTCTTCGGGCACGCGCCCTGGTCCGCGGTCAGGCGCTGCTGGGCGGCCGTCAGGTCCTTCTGGGTGTTGGCGAGCGCCTCCTGGCTGGCGGTCTCCACCGGGGCCCAGCTGTCCTCCTTGGTCTTCAGCTCCTGCACCAGCGCGAGCGTCGTCTGGTCCACCGTCTCCTGCGTCTTGAGCGCCGTCACCCACGTGGTGGCGGACTCCACCAGCGCGTTGCACTTGGAGGACAGCTCGTCGAAGAGCCGGTAGTCCTTCGTCTTCGCGTACTTCTGCACGACGGCGTCATACGTCTCCGCCGCGTTGGTGCGCGCGCCGAAGGAGATGGCGGACGCGGCGGCGGCCTGGGTGCGCGCCAGCTCCAGTTGGAAGAAGCGCAGCTCCGGCGGCAGGCTGGCGGCGGACTCCACCGGGGCCTGGGAGTTGAAGAAGACGAAGCGGAAGGGGAACTTCAGCTCCGCCGACGTCTTCGCGGGCAGCGCCGCGACCTTCGCCTGCAGGCACGAGGCGAGCTGGTCGCCCTCGGTGCTGCCGGAGGGCTTGAAGACGACCTCCGTGGGGTTCGGCTGGCCCTTCATGATGTGGATGTCGGAGGCCAGCACCGGCGGCGTCGTCGCCTTGAAGCCGTTGAAGCACTCACACCAGCTCTTCTCCGCCAGGCGCACCGCTCCGGAGAAGTCCGAGCCCTCGTTGATGCCCATCGTGACGGTGGGGTTGTTGGCCGTGGCGTGGTCGTACGCGTACGTGGCCTCCACCGGCTTGGCGTCCGCCGCCAGCGGCGAGGGCTTCACGTGCGTGTCCAGCACCTGCTGGATGCACTGCGTGCCGGCCGGGGTGAGGTTCTCCCCGCTGACGGCGTGCGTGCCGCCCTGGGCGTTGACGGTGGTCTTCACCGTCACCTTGGTGCTGGCCGCGGGGCCGCGGTTGGCCGGATCCACCAGACACTCGAGCACGTCCGGACGCACGCTCAGGAGCGCGCCCACGAGGACGCCCTCGTTGGCGGGGGAGGGCAGGGTCTGCTCGCGCGGGAAGCAGGACGCCAGGTCGAAGGGGGGCTGGTTGGTGATGCGCAGCCGCTCCTCCTTCGTCATCTGCTTCTGGCCTTCGGCGGCGGGGGCGTCACCGGTCTTCTGCTGACCGGCACAGGCGGCGGTGAGGATGACGGAGGCAACGGCGAGACGTCTCAGCATGGTGAGGGGTTCTCC
>NZ_RAWA01000552.1 GCF_003611675.1 Corallococcus sp. CA053C | reverse complement strand
CCCCCGCCCCCGCATGCCGCCGAGCCCCTGGTGGAGGGGTTCTTCGTCACGAAGATCGCGGGGCAGGGCGAGGCGCGCCGGCACCACCTGTTGGAGGAGCAGGCGCCGCGCCTGCCCCCCGCGGATGCGTCGCCGGAGCGCGATGAGCACCTGGGCATGCTGCCGCTGGACTACCAGGACGACGCGATGGTGCTGCTCGCGCGCGATCCGCACACGCTCTTCGTCCTCTGGGACTTCAGTGACGCCAGCCGGAAGCGGGCGCTCGACGGGTTGCCCTCGCCGCGCGCGGTGCTGAAGGTGTTCGACGGCGAGGGGATGTCGCGCGAGGTGGACTTCGCGCTGGAGTCGCGCAGCTTCTACCTGCTGGGCATGGCCCCGGGACGCACGTACCGGGTGGAGGCGCACTTCGTTGGCGCGGATGGTCGTTCGCGCCGCATCGGTCACTCGTCGAACCGGGCCACGCTGCCGCCGGCGGGACCGTCCTCGGATACGTCCATCCGGTTCCTGCACATGCCGCCCCTTCCCGTCGTGGCCCGTCCGCGCGCGGAGGAGGTCGTGGCGGTGCCCGCGCGAGCGCCGGAGGGTGCGGAGCGCGAGTACGTGACGTGGCGCCGGGTGTCGCTGCCGGGCAGCGCGGGCGTGCGGGACATCCCGGAGGTCCACCGCGAGCGCATCGCCGTGCCGCGTGCTCCGGGGGCTTCGGACCAGCGCTACGCGGACACGGCTCACTTGGAGAGCGCGCCGCGTGCTCCGGGTGCTTCGGACCAGCGCTATGAGGGAGCCGCTCCTGTTGGAGAGGTGACGCTCGGATGGTCCCCGACGCGTGCGCCGGGAGCTTCGGATCAGCGCTACCTGTCGGTGGAGCGTGCGCCGGGGGCTTCGGACCAGCGCTATGGAGAGGTCGCGGCGGGAGGGCACCGCTATCTGGAGGTGCCGCGCGCGCCGGGTGCTTCGGATCAGCGCTATGGACAGGGCCTGCTTCCGGGCGGTGTGTCGGAGTACCGCTACCTGGAGCTGGAGTCTCCCCGCGCCCCCGGTGCTTCGGATCAGCGCTACGTGGAGGGCGCGCGAGGGCAGGGTGCGTCGGATTCGCAGTACCTGACGGTGCCGCGCGCCGCTGGAGCATCGGATCAGCGCTACCTCACGGTGTCGTCCGTGCCCGGGGCTTCGGATCAGCAGTACCTGACGGTGCCTCGCGCGGCTGGGGCTTCGGATCAGCAGTACTTGAGCGCGGCGCGTGCGTCGGGCGCGTCGGATCAGCAGTACCTGACGGTGCCGCGTGCCTCGGGTGCGTCGGATCAGCAGTACGTGACGGCGACACGCGCGGCCGGTGCTTCGGACGCGCGCTACCTTGAGGATTCGCGGGCACGGGGAGCTTTGCCCTCGTCGCAAGGCGAGGTGCCGCGCCCGGCGAAGGGTTCGGGTGTTTCGGTGGGGGGCATTGAAGGCGCGAGCACGCCTTCAACGCCGGTGTTCGCCCAGGGTCCTCTCTCCGCTGACTCACGCGCGCAAGGGTCGGAGTCGCCGCGAGCGGCGGAACCCGAAGCTCCCAAGGATCCGTGGGCCTTGAGCGTGGCGCGTGGCCTGACCGCGTCCGAACAGCGGGCCCTCGACAGGGCACGAGAGGCTGCGGAGGCAGCGCGAGCGGCCCCACCGGCCCCCGTGCCGCCGAGTCCTCCGGCCCCGAAGGCCGAGGCCCCCGTGCCTCCGAGCGCACCGCCAGAGCCCTCCAAGAAAGCCCCGGACCCTTCATCTCCGGGCTCCCCGTCCGCTTCCTCCCGGTCCCGGCGCTCGCGCCGTGGACGTTCGTGAACCCGCACGGCCTCCTTGACTGACCTATGAGCCTGGGCTCCCTCGCGCTGGTCCTCCACGCGCATCTGCCTTTCGTCCGCCACCCCGAATACGAAGACTTCCTCGAGGAGGACTGGCTCTACGAGGCCATCTCCGAGACGTACCTGCCGCTCTTGCGCGTCTTCGACACGCTGGCCGAGGAGCGCATCCCGTACCGCGTGACGATGACGCTGTCGCCCACGCTCGTCACGATGCTCAACGACGACCTGCTGCGGGAGCGCTACGCGCGGCGGTTGGACCTGCTCTGCGAGCTGGGCGCCCGCGAGGTGCACCGCACCCGCGACGACCCCACCTTCCACCGGCTGGCCATCTTCCACCGCGACCACTTCGAGTCGCTGCGCCTTGCGTACCACAACCACTACCGGCGCGACCTCGTGGCAGCGTTCCGCCGGCTCCAGGACGCGGGAAATCTAGAGATCCTCACCTGCAACGCGACCCACGGCTTCCTGCCGCTGATGCAGCAGACGCCCGAGGCCGTGCGCGCCCAGGTGACGGTGGCGGCGAACCACTACCGCCAGAACTTCGGCCGCGACCCCGCCGGCATCTGGCTGGCCGAGTGCGGCTACTACCCGGGCCTGGAGCGCATCCTCTCCGCCGAGCGGATCCGCTACTTCTTCGTCGACACGCACGCCCTCACGGACGCCACGCCCCGTCCGCTGCACGGCCCCTACGCGCCCATCTTCACCGAGCCCGGCGTCGCCGCCTTCGCGCGCGACCCGGAGAGCAGCCAGCAGGTGTGGAGCACCGAGCACGGCTACCCCGGCGACCCCGTCTACCGCGAGTTCTACCGGGACATCGGTTGGGACCTGGACCTGGACTACATCCGGCCCTTCATCCAGCCCACCGGCGACCGCAAGAACACCGGCTTCAAGTACTTCCGCATCACCGGCAAGACGAACGACAAGCAGCCCTATGATCCGGCCGCCGCCCGCGAGCGCGCCTGGACGCACGCCGGCAACTTCCTCTTCAACCGCCAGCGCCAGTTCGAATACCTCGCGTCACGCATGGGCGGCCGCAAGCCCGTGGTCGTCGCCCCCTACGACGCGGAGCTCTTCGGCCACTGGTGGTTCGAGGGCCCGCACTTCATCGAGGCCCTCATCCGTCAGGCCGCGCGCGACCCGGCGCTGTTCACGCTCATCAGCCCCCTGGACGACCTGCGCGAGCACCCCGAGAACCAGGTGGCCACTCCGCCCCTGTCCTCCTGGGGCGCGGGCGGCTACGCGAATATGTGGCTCGACGGGAGCAACGACTGGATCTACCGCCACCTCAACCACTGCGCGAAGCAGATGGTGGAACTGGCCCGGGACTTCCCGGATGCGCCGTCCCTGTCGCGCCGGGCGCTGAACCAGGCCGCGCGCGAGCTGCTCCTCGCGCAGTCCTCCGACTGGGCCTTCATCATGAAGACCGGCACCATGGTGGACTACGCCGTGCGCCGCACGAAGGAGCACCTGCAGCGCTTCCTGCGCCTGCACGACCAGGTGCGCGCGGGCACCATCGACGAGTCGTGGCTGTCCCACGTCGAGGGTCGCAACAACCTGTTCCCCGAGCTGGACTATCGCGTCTATCGGCCTGGTTGAACGCTCCGGGAACAGGCGGGCTGGTTGGGAGTTGACCTCCCGCAAGCGGACGGTGTCGTTCCGGTTGCGGGGCCTCGTTTCCGCTTTAGCTTGAAAGAACCCATGACCCACACGTTCCCTCCGTTCCGTCGCAAGCTGGTGGCCGCCGTGCTGGTCCTCGTGTCGCCCGGGCTCGCGCTCGCGCAGGCACCGGCGCCGAAGCCGGCCGCACCGCAGACCCAGCAGGCGGCCTCCGGACAGGCCGGCAACCTGCAGCCCGCCACGCGCGAGGCGCAGTCCCTGTCCTCGCTGGCCCCCCTCGTGGACTCGGTGAAGTCCGCCGTCGTCAACGTGGACGTGCAGGCCCGGCCGGAGGTGCCGGAGGGCATGGAGGACAACCCGCTCTTCGACCGCTTCTTCGGTGGCAATGGTGGGAACGGTGGTCGGGGCGGCGGCCGCGGACGCAGCGAGCGCGAGCAGATCCGCCAGGGCGCCGGGTCCGGCTTCATCATCGACCCCAAGGGGCTGGTGCTCACCAACAACCACGTCATCGAGGACGCGGTCACCATCACCATCCGCCTGGATGACGGTCGCTCGTTCACGGGCGAGGTGGTGGGGCGCGACCCGCTCACCGACGTGGCCGTGGTGAAGATCAAGGAGAAGGTGGATCAGCTCCCCACCGTGAAGCTGGGCGACTCGGACGCGGTGCGCGTGGGTGACTGGGTGTTGGCCATCGGCAACCCGTTCGGCCTCGCGTCCAGCGTGAGCGTGGGCATCCTCTCCGCGCGCGCCCGCGAAATCGGCGCCAGCGCGTACGACGACTTCCTGCAGACGGACGCCGCCATCAACCCCGGCAACTCCGGCGGCCCGCTCTTCAACATGAAGGGCGAGGTGGTGGGCATCAACACCGCCATCGTCGGCGGCGGCACGGGCATCGGGTTCTCCGTGCCCAGCAACCTCATCAAGGCGCTCCTGCCGCAGTTGGAGAAGGCCGGCTCCGTCACGCGCGGCTGGCTGGGCGTGGGCATCCAGCCCCTCACGCGCGACCTGGCGCAGGCGCTGAAGCTGCCGGTGAACGAGGGCGCCATCCTCACGCAGATCAACCCCGGCTCCCCCGCGGCGAAGGCGGGGCTCAAGGCGGACGACGTGGTGGTCGCCGTCGACGGGCAGACGGTCCGCTCCGACAGCGAGCTCACCCGCATCGTGGCGCTCAAGAAGCCCAACAGCGTCACGACGCTCAGCCTCTTCCGCGAAGGCAAGAAGCAGGACGTCAAGGTGACGATGGGCACCCGGCCGGACCTGGAGGGTCTGTCCAAGAAGAAGCCAGAGGCGAACGACGAACAGGACAGCTCGCGCCGCGTGGGCGTGTCCCTCCAGGACCTGGATGCGCGCACCGCGTCCCAGGCGGGCTTCACCGAGCGCGCTGGAGCGCTCGTCACGGACATCGTCCCCGGCTCGCCCGCGGACCGCGCGCAGCTGGCCCCGGGCATGCTGGTGGTGGAGGTGAACCGCAAGCCCATCGCGAGCGCGAAGGAGCTGGCCGCGGTCATCCGCGCCGCGCCCGCGGGCAGCACGCTGCTGTTGCGCGTGGCCGGCCCCGGCGGTGGGCGACTGTTGCGCGCGTTGAAAATGCCCTGAAGGGCCGTGGGAGTTAACGAACGCAGATGAGCGTCAACTACGTCTCGCTGGGGGACAGCACGGCGGTGGGGGTAGGGG
>NZ_RAWA01000551.1 GCF_003611675.1 Corallococcus sp. CA053C | reverse complement strand
CCTCTGCCCCCCGCTGCTCGCGCTCACCGGCCCCTCCCTGGACGGCTGGGGATGGCCTGCTGATACGGTCCGGGACGCATGCACTTTCATACCGTTCGTGGTTGGTATCTGGGGCTCTTGCTGACCCTGTCCGCGCCCCTGGACTCCGCGGCGGAAGCGCCGCCGCAAGGCGTGGTCCTCGCCGCCGAGCCCAGCACCTTCGCGGAGGCGAAGACGCTTCCTGACAAGCTCACCGGGTCCGCTGCCTGCGACCTGGGGCTGGGCAAGACCCCCGACATCACCGTCTTCCAGTCCGTGGACGTGAGGCAGGCCATTCCGGACTTCTGCCGGCCCGCCGAGGCGGTCATCACCCAGAAGCTGTCCCTGCCAGATGGCTCACACGTCGAACGCAGCTTTCGCATCGTGGATGACGCTCCTGGCACCCAACTGCCACCGCCTCCCCCGCGCCCCCGCATCCGCGTCCGCTGCCAGGCGCGGCGGCTGGAGCTGTCCGTGGAAGGCGTGCCCGAGGCCCCTCCGCTGACGCTGGAGCCCATCGGTATCGGCGTCAGCTCCGCCTCCTTGAAGTTTCGGGTGTCCCGGGACAGCGAAGCCCGCCTCCTGCCCCTGCTGGTCCGCGACGACGCCGGGGCCCGCAGGGCGCTGGAGGAATGGGACTTCCTGGTCGGCAAGGGCGTTCCCTCCCGCATGTACGTTCGCGACGCGAACCTGCCGGAGGCGGACAGCGTCGCGGGGCTGGCCGCCGCGTTCGAGCGCGCCCGGAATCGCGTCGCCCTGGCCGCGGGCGACGACCCGGAACAGGACTCCCCCCGCGACGTCCTGGCTCCGGACCTGGAGGGAGACCGCCCGCCGTTGAAGACAGGCGATCCCGAAACCATCGGCGAGGTCCAGCCGCCCGAGTCGGACTCGACAGCGGACTCGGACCTGTTCTGGCGCCAGGGACGGTTGTGCGTGGTGCAGCAGGACACCGGCAAGCGGATGCGCTGCTACGACCCCGCGGCGCGGCGCTGGGGGAAGGCCGTGGCCATGGACCGGAGCGCCCTGACTGCCTGGAGCCCTCGCATGGGTCGCTGCGGCATCCCCCTGGGGACCCGGAACGTCCGTCCTCCCGAAAGCTTCCGGCCTGAATTGCGCCTGTCTCCCCGGGCCGTCCTGCTCTGGAACAGGTGGGCCCACGAGGCCCGTGTCATGGAGCTCCCCGAAGGGGGTGGCCCGCCGCGCCTGCGCGCGCCGGAAGCGGAGGAGCTGAAGAAGGCGATGCTCGCGTCCACCGGCTCCCGGCTCCTCAACGAAGGCCGGTTCATCCTGGACGAGGACCGCAAGCAGTTCTGCTCCGTGCGCAGGCCCCTGGGGTGCTGGTCCCTCCCATGGGACGGTCGGCCCGAGGATGAGGGTGGCAACTCGCTGTCGGAGGCCCGGGTGTCCCCGGACGGCCGGTGGATCGCCTACCTGCGCGGTCCCGCTCCGAGCAAGGTGGACTCGGATGACCGCATGCTGGGGTTGGTCGTGCGCTCCCTGGAGTTCGGTCCGTACGTCGCGCCCCGCGAGCCCGTTTCGACGGCACCGCGCCTCGTGCGGACGGACGTCGTGATGGAGAAGCCAGCCTGGGGGGGACCCGTGCTGAAGTGGAACGACGACGACCGCCTCGCCCGCGCGCGGATCGCCTGCGACCTGGGCCAGGATCCACGCATCCCCTTCGAACTGGAGACGACACTCACCGTCTCGCCGTACAACCCCCTCGACCCCGCGGACGCCTGCCACAGCGGCTGGGTGAAACTGCGTCAGGAATTGACCGCACCCGGGGGCTTGAAATTCGTTCGCCGCGCCTCCGCCGTCACCGGGGACAGCCGGTCATCGGAAGGCGATGTGAAGGTGCGTTGCCAGCCGGGCCGCTTGTCGCTGTGGGTCGAGGGCGTGCCCGGCTTCCCGGCGTTGTCGCTGACCGCGAACATGGGGGCGTTCGGCGCGGTGCGCTGGGACCTGGCGCCGGAGACCGAAACCCGGCTCCAGGCGCTGCTCGCCCGCGACGACGCGCCCGCCCTGGATGCCCTGGACGCCTTCGCGCGGCTGGTGAAGCTGAATGATGACGCGCGCGTCGTCTCGTACGGGATGAAGCCGGATGAGGACGGGCATGTCTCCCGCATGGGCTGTCTCGCCACGGCGCTGGAGGCCATCTCCGCCCGGCGGGCGCTCGCGGACGGGGCCCACCCGGAGCTGCATGTCTCGTTGAAGACCGACGGAGTCTGCGCCGAGCGCTACGGCATGCGCGCCCTCCAGCAGCGGCTCCAGGCCGCCACGCTTCCGCTGCGCGTCGGGGCGGTGAAGGGCAAGGCGGAGGTCATCGGCCCGGTGCGGTCCGTTCCCCGCATCCCCCCGGAGCGCCAGCCTCAGTTGTACTGGGGGGATGGCACCCTGTGCATGGCCCAGCAGGATGGGACAAACCAGATGCGCTGCTACGACCCGGCGGTGCGCAAGTGGGGCCCCGCGGTCGCCGAGCAGGACCGCCCGTTCCCGCGAGAGGACCTGCTCCTGAAGTCGCAGTATGACTCGGGCTCGTGCTACCCGGTGGGAGGCCGCTCCATTCCCATTTCGGATGAGGTGCGCGACGTCCTGCCGCTGTCGCCGCGGGCCTCGCTGTTCGCGGACACCTCGCGAGGCGCCCTGTCCCCGGAGTTCAAGGTCATCGAAGTCCCCGAGGACGCGGGCCCCGTGCGCACGCGTGCACCCACCGTGGAGGAGCTGGCGCTCGCGGCGCGGGCCGGCGGAGGCTCCGCCTCCCTGGGGGAGGGCAGGTTCCTGCTGCACGTCCCGAAGAACGAACGCTCGCCGTGGCTGTGCACGGCGGTGCGCCCGTGGATGTGCTGGAAGCTGCCCCTGGAGTCCGAGGCCTATTCCGTGCGCGCCACCATGGCGTCGCCCGATGGCCGCTGGCTGTCCTATGTGCGGATCGCCCGGGAGAAACCCTACCCCGAGGAGCTCGTCGTGCTGCCGCTCACGCCCATCCCTTGAGCATCTCCCACGGCCCTCGGCTCGCGACGGCCTCCGCGGCCGACGGGACCTGGCACGTGTCCCCCACGGTCTTCCAGAGCCAGGCGTTCACGTCGACGCGCGGGTCGCCCGGCTTGCGTCCCAGGTCGCTGCCGTCCCAGGCCAGGTGTTGATCATTCGGATGGCCCAGGTCGCTGAGTGTGCCCAGCTGTTGGACGTGCCGTCTCTTGCACCGGCACGAGGGCCGCCAAAGCCAGACTGCTGGCAGTCAGGGCCCCACCCTTCAGCGCCGCGCTCGGCCGCGCGGCGCTCTGCCGCGCCGCGCTCGGCAGCGGTGGGTCCGTTCACCTGCCGCAGGGGCCCCGCCCCCTCTGGACGGACCTCTCCAAGGGGCGCTCTTGTCCCTCCGCTCACGAGCGGGACTCCACAATGGGCGTCTATCGGTCCTATGCTCGTCGAAGCCGCGCCTACAATAAGGACGAGGAACTACGTGACCCGAGTGTATGTGGACACAAACATCTTCATGGACTTCTATCAGTCAGCGAATGATCGACTTGGCGTCTTCGAAGAACTACGCGGGCGCGCGGACAAGCTGATCACAACAGAGCAGACCATCGCTGAGTTTGAGCGCAATCGTGCGCAGCGTCTCTCCTCGTTGATCGACACCTTTGGCAAGAGTATCAAAATTCAGCCGCACACCACTTCCGTCATCAAGGCTTTGGAGGAATGGCCGCTCTTAATCAAGAAGCGCGATGAGTTTCAGAACCATGCGGCATCTATTCAATCGCGCCTAGCATCCTTTCTTGCCGATCCCAGTGCAGATCCCGTGTACACGAAGTTCCTTGACTTGGTGAAAACAGAGGGAGTGCAGACAATCTCGACCACGGATGTGCTCATCACACGCGCGCATCGACGCAAGCTCCTAGGAAACCCACCAAGTTCGCCAGACAAACACACCATCGGCGATGAACTGATCTGGGAGAGCCTGATGGAAGGTTGTGGCGAAGACCTCATCATCGTGTCTCGCGACGGTACGTTTACAGCGCATGAGGCGTTCCTTCGGGACGAGTACGCCAAGCGGACAGGAAAGAAACTGCTCGGCGTCGTCAAGACACTAGCGCTCGCCCTTGAACTCATTGGCGCCGGCTCGGAACTAATCGAAGAGGAAGAGTACGAACTACCAGGAATTGAGGACGACGACTTCGAGAGTTCATGGGACACTGACGCTCGCCAATCACTTGAAGCAGCATACGAGGGCGTAGAGTTCGACTTCGAGAAGCACGAGATGTATGTGGCAGGCGACAGTGATAACGATTTTGGCATGCGCACGATTTGCTCACTCGATGAGTTCAACGAGTGGGCGAGCGAGCAAGCGTTCTCGGGCTATAACAGCTCTGCGCCGCGCGATTCGGGTGAATGGGCGGTCGAGTTCGACGACTGGAAATGGATCGAGAATGCACAGCTATACTTTGAGGAGGAACTGCAGAAGCTGGGGTGGACGTGAGAATGTTTGCGCCAAACGTGCTGCACTGCGACAGCGGTCTTGCACCTACCCAGCGGATGGAGCCCGAAGACTTCGCGTAGAGCGCGGTCGCAGCGAAGCGTCGGAGCGGAATCCTGTTCAATGAAGGGCCGGGCCTGCCCAGGGGGACTCCGGATCGCGGCGCAGCACGAAGAAGTACGGCGCCGCCATGCCTCGCGCGTCCATCGCTCCGAGCAGCGTGTCCTCGTCGACCTTGCGGAACACGTCGTGGGTCGGCCAGTCGTCGTAGATCATCGTCGCGCTGAGCTGTCCCCGGTACTCCGTCATGCGCAGCCGCGCCTTGAACTTCCCGGTCTCCACCTCCGTCCGGTGTGGCCCCACGGGCCCCCGGATCGTCGGTGACGGCCACTTGCGCGGATCCACCGGGAACACCGACGCGCGGTCGGTCCTCCGTGAAGAACAGCAGGTGATGGACGCTCTCCGCGTCGATGAACTGCTTTCCGTACCAGCCTGTCGCGCTGAGCATCCCATCCATCGGGTGCTCCGTCCGGAGTTCACTGCCCTTCCACGTGCCGCGCATGAACGCGAGTTCCACTGTAGGCAGGCTGTGTGGACGTGCCGCCTCTTGCACCGGCACGACTGCCGCCGCAGCCAGACTTCTGGCAGTCAGGCCCCCCCCCTCAGCCC
>NZ_RAWA01000550.1 GCF_003611675.1 Corallococcus sp. CA053C | reverse complement strand
GTCTCCACCCGGGGAGGGGCCTTGGCCGGACACGCCACGAGGGAGAGGACACAGAGGCCGAGGGGGAGGGTGACGAGGGCGCGGTGCATGGGGCGCGGATATTCTCCCAACCGACGACCGGGTGGGACGGTGTTTGCTTCCCCTGGGATGACTCTCTAACCTTCGGAACGACATGAGCCTTCGCCGCTTCGCCGTCCTGTCGCTGGTCGCCGCCCTGGCGCTTCCGTCCGGGGCCTTCGCCCAGGACGACGATGATCTCCTCGCACCTGAAAAGCCCGTGAAGTCCAAGGCGAAGGCCAAGCCGGCCAAACCGAAGACGACCACGCCGACCACGAAGCGAAAGCCCGCGCCCAAGAAGGAGCGGCTGGGCACGCGCAAGGGCAAGCCGGGCAAGACGCCCGCCGTCACCTCCGAGCCCGCGAAGTCCGTCCTGGCCCTCAAGCTGGGCAGCAACGCGCGCGGTGCGAAGGTCACCGTGGACGACCAGGAGGTGAACCCCCAGACGCCGCTGGAGCTGGCGCCGGGCGAGCACACCGTCGTGGCGCGCAGGGCGGGCTACTCGGACTTCACCCAGCGCGTCCTGGTGGCGCCGGGCGAGACGACGGACGTGACGGTGTCCCTGG
Source organism: Corallococcus sp. CA053C (assembly GCF_003611675.1). GTDB lineage: Bacteria > Myxococcota > Myxococcia > Myxococcales > Myxococcaceae > Corallococcus. The sequence continues at coordinate 4,537 of NZ_RAWA01000550.1, read as the reverse complement.
AGGCGGCGACGGGCTTCGCCACCGTGACGTCGGACGTGGCGCGCGCCACGGTGCTGGTGGACGGGGTGCGCATGGGCGTCACGCCCATCGACAACATGCCCATCAAGCCCGGGCAGCACGAAATCGAGCTCCGGGCCCCGGGGCTCAAGGACGTGAAGAACATCATCGTGCGCGCCGGTCAGCTCTACGTCGTCGAGGGCCGCCTGCGCCCCGCGGCGGTGGCCTCGGCGGAGTCGGACGTGCCGCGCACGACGGTGCTGGAGCCCAAGACGCCCACCGAACCGGTGGAGTCGCCGGGGCTGGCGCTGGGCACCGAGCAGCCGCCGGAGGTGAAGGAGAGCACGAGCAAGGCGTGGTACCAGCGCTGGTACGTCTGGGCGGGCGTGGGCGTGGTGGCCGCCGCCGCGGGCGTGGGCGCCTATGCCGTGACCCAGGGCCCGGCGAAGCTCGACGCGAACAGCGACGTCTGCGGCGGCAAGTGCGACGCCGTCATCGGCGCGGGCATGCGCACGGGGACCCCCGCGGGCGCCCTGCGCTTCTGACGTCCCGGCTTGCTTGAAGCTTGAGGCCGCGCGGGGCCGCCTACTGGCCCCGCAGGTCGTCCTCGCCACGGCGCGCGCCCGGCTCCAGGCGCAGGAACAGCTCCGTCACCCGGCCCACGCCCCAGAAGTCCAGCGCGGTGGCGCGGAGGCGGAAGGGCTCCGACTCCGGCAGCAGGCCGGTGATGTCCACCTCGTTGGGCTCGAAGGTGAAGGCGCGCCGGCCCAGGTTGTCCACCTGCTCGTTGCCGATGAAGACGCTGTCGGTGAAGCCCACCGCGGCGCGGCGCGACACCCGCCCCTTCGCGTCCAGCACCTCCAGCAGCAGGAAGTTGTCCACGGCGAAGCCCTGGGTGCACCCGGCGTCTCCGCACAGGCGGGCCTGCGCGCCGTCCAACCGCAGCGGCTCCGTCTCCGCGGTGGCGACGATGTGGGGCGTGCGGTCGCCCTCGCGCGTGTCCACGTCCACGTCCTCGCGCCGCTTCTCCAGGCGCGCCGTCTCCCGCTCGGGGGTGTTGGGCAGCAGGCGGACCGAGCGGGGCTGGGGAGGCGCCGCGACGGTGGGCGGTGGCGCCTGCCGGGCAGCACAGGCGGTCAGGAATCCGACAGCGGCGGTGAGGGTCAACGTTCGTGGACGGAGCACCCGGAGGCTTGTAGCGAGCGGCCCTGGAGCGGGTCAATTAGCATGCCCCCCATGCGGACCCTCCCCGGATGGTGGCTGCTGTGCGTGCTCGTCGCAGGCCCTGCCGCCGCGGCCCCTCCCCGTGCGCCCGGCCCGGCGAACCCGGCTCCGAGCTTGTCGCCGAGCCTCACTCCAGAGGTCCAGCTCTGCCTCCAGCATCTGAAGCCCGCGGAGCGGGACCGGGCCGCGCGGGCGCTGGGGCCGCTGGACTCCCTGCCGCGCTACCGCGTGCAACTGGAGGTGGAGCCGAAGGAGCGGCGCGTCTGGGGCAAGGTGCAGGTGGAGCTGGTGGCGAAGGGCCCCCAGCCCCTCACGGAGCTGTACCTGCGGCTGACGCCCAACGCCCGCTCGCGGCAGGTGACGCTCTCCGGGGCGAAGCTCAACGGGAAGGCCGTGGTGCTGGAGCCGGGGCCGGAGCCCACGTTGCAGCGCGTGGCGGTGGATCCGCCGGTCCCCCCGGGCGGCGCGGTGTCGCTGGAGGTCGCGGTGAAGGGCACGGTGCCCCGGGCGGCGCCGGGCGCGGAGTCGCTGATGGGCGGCGCGGGCAGCCTCCTGGGCGGTGGCGCCGCGAAGGGCGGCGCGGAGGACCACGGGGCCTTCTCCGCCACGGCGGACGTGGTGAGCCTGGTGGGCGTGGTGCCGCAGGTGCCGCCGCTGGATGACCGGGGCCAGCCGTGGGACGGCCCGCAGGGGATGGGGGACCTGGCGCTGTACGAACCCGCGCACGTGCTGGCCACGCTCACCGTGCCCGCGGGCTGGGCCGCGCACGCCACCGGGACGCCCCTGGGCGAGGTGCCCGAGCGTGACGGCCGCGTGCGCTACAGCTTCGCGGCCGCGGCGGTGCGCGACTTCCCGGTGCTGGTGACGCGCGGCTACCAGTCCGCCACCGCCACGGTGAACGGCGTCACGGTGGAGAGCCACTTCGCGCCCCAGGACGCGGCGGCCGGCAAGCGCGTGCTCAAGTACGCGTCGCAGGCGCTGGCGGAGTTCGAGCAGCGCCTGGGTCCGCTGCCCTACACCCACTTCCGCGTGGTGCAGGCGCCGCTGAGCGGGGGCGCGGGCGGCATGGAGTTCCCGGGGCTCGTCACGGTGGCCACGTCGCTCTACCGCGCCGGGGCGGATCCGTCGCAGGTGCTCGCGGGCATGCCCGGCATGGAGGCGCTGCAGGAGTTCCTGGGCGCGCAGGGCGCGGGGCTGATGGCGCAGGTGGGCGCGTCGCTGGAGCGCACGCTGGAGTTCACCGTGGCGCACGAGGTGGCGCACCAGTACTTCGCGGGGCTCGTGGGCTCGGACCCCATCCATGATCCGGTGGTGGACGAGTCGCTGGCCCAGTACGCCGCGCTCTTCTACATGGAGTTCACCCACGGCGTGGAGACCGCCGCGGCGCTCAAGCAGGAGGCCTTCGTGATGCCCTACCAGTTCTTCCGCATGTCGGGAGGACAGGACGGGAGGGCGGACCGGCCCGTGGGCGACTTCACGGGCGGCGCGCTGGAGTACGGGGCGCTCGTGTACGGCAAGGCGCCGCTGCTGCACCACGCGTCGCGCCGGCTCATCGGGGACGAGGCCTTCTTCAAGGCCCTGCGCGCGTACGTGGACACGTACCGCTTCAAGTGGGCGTGCCGGACGTGCTTCACGCAGGAGCTGGCGAAGGCGAGCCCGACGAACGCGAAGGCGCTGGGGAAGCTGCGCGCGCGCTGGTGGGAGGAGGCCCACGGCGACGATGACCTGGGCGCGGGCGACCTGCAGAGCCTGATGGGCGCCATGGGCGGCGGCCTGGGCGACGTGAAGCTGGACGCCCAGACGCAGCAGCTCCTGGAGGAGCTCCTGCCCCAGCTCATGGGGCAGTGACGGGCCCGCGAGTCGCGGTCAGTCGAACAGGGCCTGCACGAACTCGCGCGGCTCGAAGCGGCGCAGGTCGGCGATCTTCTCGCCCACGCCCACCCAGACCACCGGCAGCTTCAGCTCGTCGCAGATGCCGATGATGACGCCGCCCTTGGCGGTGCCATCCAGCTTGGTGAGCGCGATGGCGGAGACGCCCACGGCCTCGTGGAACTGCTTGGCCTGCATGATGGCGTTCTGCCCGTTGGTGGCGTCCAGCACGAGCAGCACCTCATGGGGCGCGCCGGGCAGCGCCTTGTCCATCACGCGCTTGACCTTCTTGAGCTCCTCCATGAGGGGCGCCTTGGTGTGGAGCCGGCCCGCGGTGTCCGCGATGATGACGCTGGCCCCTTCCGCCTGGGCCTTCTTCACCGCCTCGAAGACGACCGCGCCCGGGTCGCCGCCGTCGGTGCCCTTCACCAGCTGCGCTCCGGCGCGCTCGGCCCAGACGTCCAGCTGTTCGGTGGCGGCGGCGCGGAAGGTGTCGCCCGCGGCGAGCACCACCTTCTTGCCCTGGCCGGTGAGCTGCGCGGCCAGCTTGCCGATGGTCGTCGTCTTCCCGGCTCCGTTGACGCCCACCACCATCACCACGTGCGGCGGGCCTCCGCCCTCCAGCGAGCGCGGCACCGGCAGGTCCACCATCCGCGCGACCTCCTCGCGGATGACGCCCTTGATGCGCTCCGGGTCGCTCAGCTCCTTGCGCTTCAACTTCTCGCGCGCCACCTCCACCAGGTGGTTGGCGGTCTTCACGCCGATGTCGGCGGTGAAGAGGATCTCCTCCAGCTCCGCGAGCACGGACTCGTCCACCGCGCGCTGCTGGCCGAACAGGCCGTTGAGCTTCGCCATGAAGCCCTGGCTCTTCGTGCGGTCCAGGCCCTGCGCCAGCGTGCGGCCACCCTCCGCTTCCACCTTGGCGCGCGCGGCGGCGGCCTCGGCCTGACGGGCGGCCTCCGCCCGGGCCTCCTCCAGGGCGCGTGCTTCGTCGCGCAGGCGAACGGCTTCGGCCTGCTCCCGCTTGCGGCGCTCGCGCGTCTCGTCGTCGACGGCCTTCTTGGCGCGGTACTCGACGCGCTTGGCCTCCTCCTCGCGCTCCTTGAGGGCGCGCAGCTCCGACTCCAGGCGGGTGCGCTCGGCGCTGTCCTTCGCGGCGCGGGCGGCGAACGAGGCCTGCTCGCGCTGGCGGCGGAGCTCCTCGGTGCGGGCGTGGGCGTCGTCCGCCTCGCGGCGCAGGGCCAGCTCCGTGTCGGAGGGCGGCAGCTCCACGCGCAGCTCGGGGCGCTCGGCGGGAAGCTGGGGCGCCTCGGCCGGGGCCTTGCGGGGGGCTTCCGGGAGGCGCTTGCGGCCGAACAGCTTCCGGGCCGCCAGGACCATCAGGAGGACGAAGACGGCCGCGCCGCCAATGCCCACCACGTCCCCGGGAGTGAGGCCGGTGTCCGAC
>NZ_RAWA01000054.1 GCF_003611675.1 Corallococcus sp. CA053C | reverse complement strand
GCCCCCGTCCAGGTGGAACACCTGCCGGACCGGGGCACGCTCATCACCCTCACGCCGGAGAAGTTCTCCGTCTCCAACCCGGCCCACCTCGCCCTGGCCGCCGACGTCCAGGCCCGCCTCCAGGACGCGGGGCTGCTCCGCCCCCTGCGCCCCTGGGGCACCTGACGCCAAAGTCAGCGCCGACCGGGCTTCGCCAACCTGCGCAGCAGCCCCTCGTGCGCGGGATGCCGGGCCACCATGGCCTCCGCGTCGGGCAGCTCGAAGTCCGCGAAGTCGAACCCGGGCGACACCGTGCAGCCCACCAGCGTGTACGCGCCCAATGGCTCCGCCGCCTGGAGCACCCCCGCCGGTACCAGCACCTGCGGCTGCTCGCCCTTGGACACGTCCCGGCCCAACACCGCCGTCTCCAGCCGGCCGTCCTCGTGCACCAGGTGCAACGCCAGCGGCTCCCCGTCGTGGAAGAGCCACAGCTCGTCCGAGCCCACCACCCGGTGCCACGCGGAGAAGATGCCCCGCGTCAGCAGGTAGTAGATGGCCGTGCCCGCCGACCTGCGACCCCGCAGCGTCTGCACCTGGAACGCCGCCCGGTAGGTCTCCCGGTAGTAGCCGCCCTCCGGGTGGGGCTTGAGGTCCAGCCTGCGCACCAGCTCGTCGACCATGGTGGCCCCAGTCTAACGCCCGCGTCGCTCAGGGCTTCTTCTTCTGCTGCTGCATCGCGGACGCCACCAGGTTCATCAGCTTCAGCTGCACCGGCGTCAGCCGCCGCAGGTTGCGCATGAGCCGGCGCATCTCCGGCGGCTCCTCGTCGGTGCGCGGCTTCGGCTTCTCCTTCGGCGGCGGCGCGGCGAACGAATCGTCCAGCCCCAGCATGTCGTGCGGCGGGATGTTCAGGACGACGCACAGCCGGCGCAGGTTCTGGACGCTGGGCAGCATGTGGCCCCGCTCCAGCCGGCCATACACCTCCGACGCCATGCCGATGCGGTCCGCCACGTCCGCCTGGGTCAGGCCCATCCGCACCCGCACCGAGCGCGCCGCCGCGCCGAGGATGCCCGCCAGTTCAGTGTCCATGCCCAAAGTCCCCGGTAGGATGCGCCCCCATGGCCGCGGGCGCACGGCATAACCCTGAAGGTCGGGTCATGTCACCATACCCCTGGCGTTTTTCAGCCCCCCATGGCCCCTCCCGCGCCCTTGCCTTTTCCGCCGCGCGGGGAGGCCGGCCCGACACCTCAGGGCGACGACTGCACCAGCGGCGTGCGCCGACGCTCCGCCGCCGTGAACAGCAGCGCCAGCGGCAGGCCCATGAAGAGCGCGTGCCACACAATCTGGAGGAACTGCGGCGCGTCCAGGAACCAGGGGAAGTAGCCGCGCGCCAGGAACTGGAAGTCCACCAGCCACACGAAGATGCCGAAGAGCATCCCCACCGCCGCCTGGAACTCCCAGCGTCCGCGCCCGTCCGTGGGCAAGAGCGCGTCCAGCAGCGAGTACACGAGCCCCCAGCCCGCGGAGATGGCCAGGTGCACCGCCAGCCCCACCGCCACCGCCAGCCCCGTGGACACCTGCGGCGTGAAGGCCGGCGTCCCCAGCACCACCGCCGCGCTCATCCGCACCGGGTAGAAGGGGCTGTCCCCCGCCGCCACCGCCAGCGCCGTCTCCGCCAACGCCAGCAGCACCCCCGCGGCCACGCCAAAGAGCAGCCCGTTCGTCACCGACCAGGGGGTGGGGGTGCGCCGTTCCATGGTTGCCTCCTCGGGCATGCGGGCCCGTCCGCGCGCGGGTCCCTGGGCTCAACGCTGCGCACCCGCGAGGAAGAGGGCAGCCACCCCCCACCGCACGCCCGCCGCACCGGGGCCCGGCCTTGCGGACGACCTGCCTCCGCTCGCCTGGAATGCCGCTCCCGGAAGGCCGCGCGGAGCCGTCATTTCTTCCTCCTACGATTTCGGGGGCTCCGTAACTTCTTCAGCCCTCGCCCGTCTGGCTGGCGTGAAAGTGCCTGGAATTCCCGGGACCGCTGGCAGGCACGAGGTTCGCAAGGACACGGGGTGCCAAGGAAACCGAGCCCGTGTCCCAGTCCGCCCGAAATCGCCTGTCCCATCCGTACCGCGTTCACTACGCGCCGCCCGCATGGCGGGAAGTGGGGCGCATGTCCGCCGAGGTCTTCGAGGCCCTGCAGCAGGCCCTGCTGGGGCTGGCGGAGCGGTCGCGGAACCAGGACTCGTCGGTGGGACCGTCGCGCTACCGCGTGGAGGGCCACGACCTGGAGCTGCTCTACGAGCGCGATCCACGGGCCAGCACCCTCACCCTGCTGGCCGTGAACCGCATGCGCTGACGGCCTGCCGCCAGCGCTCAGGCACTCCGGCCGGTCAGCCGGCTCACGCTGGTCACCAGTTCGTCCGGGATGATGGGCTTGCGCAGGATGCCGTGCGTCCCAGGCAACGCTTCGGTGACGACGGCGGTGAGCAGCAGCACGGGCACGTCCTTCAGCTTGGGCCAGTCCGCACGCAGCCGACTCAGGAACTCCGGGCCGTCCATCACCGGCATCCGCAGGTCCAACAGGATGAGGCACGGCGACTTCACGTGGACCAGCTCCTCCAGGGCCTCGCGGCCGTTGGCGGCGACCACCACCTCGTAACCTTCCCCCTCCAGGATTTCGGCGACGGCGGCGCGGACGTCTTCATCGTCCTCCACCACGAGCACGGGCTTGCGCGGTGCGGGCTGGGCCATGCGGTACAGCATACGGACCCCCTCCCCCACCCAGGCCATGGCAGCCCGGAAAATCCCGATGACTGGTGGACACATGCCAGACCAGAAATGCCCACTTCCCGGGATTCATGGCGCGGGAAGTCATCGTCTCTTTTGAGCAAAAAGCATCACCCCGGGAGCAGACACCCCCGACGGTGGGCCCCTTGCGGGTTAGGACTCCGGGTCATCACGGAGGGGATGCCGGCTCGCAAACGTGTGGTCCCTCACGCGGACCCTGCACCGGGGGAGTCCGGGGGGTTAGCGAGGCCCCGAGCCCCTTCCTACCTTGGACGACCATGTCGATGAGGGCCACGCAGCAGGCAGGAGCAGCACCCTGGAGGTCGGAGGCGGATTGGAAGGCGCGCGCCTGGCGGGAGCTGGAGGCGGCGCGGGCCCGCACGAGGGCGATGCTGGAGCCCGTGCCGGAGGCGGAGCTGATGCGGCAGCACTCGCCGCTGATGTCGCCGCTCGTCTGGGACGTGGCCCACATGGCCAACTACGAGGAGCAGTGGCTGTTGCGCGCGCTGGGGGCGCCGGCCATCACCGACCCCGCGTTCGACGCCATCTACGACGCCTTCCGCCACCCCCGGAACACCCGCGCCACGCTGCCGCTGCTGGAGCCCGAGGCCGCCTGGGCCTACGCCACGCGCGTGCGTGAAGCGGTGCGCGTGCACCTGGAAGCGCTGCCCCCCCAGAGCGCGGATCCGCTGCTCGCGGACGGCTTCGTCTTCGGCATGGTGGCGCAGCACGAGCAGCAGCACGCGGAGACGCTGGCCGCCACGCTGCAGTTGATGACGGACGTGGAGTACCTGCCCGTGGAGGCGCTCCGCCCGCGGCCCGGCGCGGTGCCACAGCACGAGGTCTTCATCCCCGGAGGCCCGGTGCCCCTGGGCGGCAGCGACGCGTGGGCCTACGACAACGAGCGCCCCCGGCACCTCGTGGACGTGGCGCCCTTCCTCCTGGACGCGCACCCCGTCACCACGGGGGACTACCTCGTGTTCGTGGAGTCCGGCGGCTACGAGGACGCCCGCTGGTGGGACCCGAAGGGCTTCGAGTGGATCCAGGCCGAAGGGCTGCGCCACCCGCTCTTCTGGCTGCCGCAGGGCCAGCACGTGTGGCTGCGCCGCCGCTTCGGCACGGTGGAGTTGCTCCCCAAGGACGAACCCGTCCAGCACGTGTCCTGGTACGAGGCGGACGCCTACGCGCGCTGGGCCGGCAAGCGCCTGCCCACGGAAGCCGAGTGGGAGAAGGCCGCGCGGGGCAGCGACGGCGTGGAGCGCGCGTACCCCTGGGGGAACGACGCGCCCACGGACGCGCACGCCAACCTGGGTGGCGCGCGCTGGGGCCCATCACCCGTGGGCAGCCATCCGCTGGGCCGCAGCGCGGACGGCGTCTTCGGACTCCTGGGGGACGTCTGGGAATGGACCTCCAGCGACTTCCAGCCGTACGCGGGCTTCAAGGCCTTTCCGTATCGCGAGTACTCGGAGGTCTTCTTCGGCACCGCGTCGAAGGTGCTGCGGGGAGGCGCCTGGGCGAGCGCGCCGGTGGCGGTGCGCAACAGCTTCCGCAATTGGGACTTCCCCATCCGCCGGCAGATCTTCGCCGGCTTTCGCTGTGCACGGGACGTGAGGTGAGGGGCGCATGAGGCTGAGGACGGAGCAGAGCGAGGGACAGGTTCCGGGCACCGACGCGGCACCGGGCGTGCGGGTGGACGTGTACGTGAAGCCGGGGGACGCGCAGCGCGCGCTCCGGGAAGAGGTGCTCCAGGGCCTGTGCCAGTCCGGCCCCAAGGAGCTCTCCCCCAAGTGGCTCTACGACGAGCGCGGCAGCCAGCTCTTCGACGACATCACCCGGCTGCCGGAGTACTACCCGACGCGCCGCGAGCGCGAAATCCTGCACGCGCACGCGGACGACATCGCCCGGCTGAGCGGCGCGGACACGCTGGTGGAGCTGGGCAGCGGCACGAGTGAGAAGACGCGCCTGCTGCTGGACGCGATGGACGCGGCCGGACAGCTCAAGCGCTTCGTGCCCTTCGACGTGAGCGAGGCCTTCCTGCGCAAGGCGGCGGACGGGCTCGCGCACGAGTACCCGCGCATCGCGGTGCACGCCGTCGTGGGCGACTTCGAGCACCACCTGGGGCGCATCCCGCGGGTCGGCCGCCGGCTCATCGCCTTCCTGGGCGGCACCATCGGCAACCTGAAGCCGGCGCAGCGCGCGCTGTTCCTGCGCGAGCTGTCCTCGGGGCTCAGGCCCGGAGACGGGCTGCTGCTGGGCACGGACCTCATCAAGGACCGCGAGCGCCTCTTCGCCGCCTACAACGACAGCGCGGGCGTGACGGCGGACTTCAACCGCAACGTGCTGCGCGTGCTCAACCGCGAGCTGAACGCGGACTTCGACCCGGAGGCCTTTGAACACCTGGCCCCGTTCGACGAGACGCACGCGTGGATCGAGATGCGGCTCATCTCCCGGAAGGCCCAGTCCGTGTGGATGGGCGACCTGGAGCGGCGCGTGGACTTCGCAGAAGGCGAATGTCTGCGCACCGAGGTGAGCTGCAAGTTCTGTCGAGAGCAGGTGCAGACGGAGCTGCGCGACGCGGGCCTGGACCTGTCCGCCTGGTGGACGGACGCGGACGGCGACTTCGCGTTGTCGCTGGCGATGAAGCGCTGAGGCCGTGAGTCCCGCCCGGCGCGCTCCTTCGTGGGGCGCCGGGCCAGGGACCGGGGTTCAACCGACGACGTACGACGTACGATTCAACGGCGGCGCGGCGGGTTGCGGCGCACCGGCACGGGCACCGGGGCCGGCTCGGCCGGGCGGGTCCACGCGGCCCAGAGCGCTGCCGCCGCGGTGATGACCAGGCCTCCCGCTGCTGCAAGCTGCTCACCCAGGGCGCCAATCTCCACGACGGCCAGGGGGAGGGGAAGCATCTCGGTGAGCGTCATGCGCGGACTCCTTACGAGGGGCACAGCGTGAGGACCTGATTCGGGCCGGGACGGGAGCTCGACGCAAGTCGGGAGGCTTAGGTTAGGAAGTCGGACGGCTTTCGGGAAGTCCCGGTGTGTCGTGATGACGGGGCGTGGACGGAATTGCACCTCGGAGTGAGCCCGATGTCCATCCCCTCCCAGTCATACCCGCGCGAAACCATCACACGTTTCACGTAATCCGGCCCCGGAAGCCGCGCAGGACGTTCATGCCTGCTCGCCCTTCGTCGCGCGGGAATCACCCGTGCGGATGATGCGTCCGCCACTCCACCATCATGCAGTGGTCCTGCACCACCTGGATGCCGGCGCGGGCCAGGCGCTCCGCCGCGGCATCGTTGCGGATCCCCTTCTGGAACCACACCGCGCGAGGCTTCTTCGCCAGCAGGTCGTCCACGTGCGTGTTGATGTCGTCCGGCCGCAGGAACACGTCCACCACGTCCACCTCGCCGGGCACGTCCTTCACGGACTTGTATGCGGGCTCGCCCAGGATGGTCCCATGCTCGCCGTGCGTGGGGACGGGGAACACGGTGAAGCCGTGGTCCTTGAGGAACTTGGGGATGGCGTGCGCGGGCTTGTCCGCGTGCGAATCCGGGCGGATGCCCAGCACGGCCACGCGCTTGCCGCTGCCGAGCAGCGCGCCAATCGCCGTGGGGCCTTCGATGAGGTTCTTGCGCCAGTCGTCCATGGGCTGCTCCTTGTGGGAGCGCGTATCGAACGGGACGAGGCAACCCGCGCACAACCCAGCGCCTGACGTGGGGGACGGGAAGCGTCCGCCGCAGGACGTCCGACTTCAGCGGGGCGACTTCAGCGGGGCGCGGCCTGGACCTGGATGGTGCGGCAGGCCTCGGTGGCCAGGCGCACCTCTTCGGAGGACGCACCGGGCAGGCTCGCGCAGAGGAACAGATCATCCCCCACGCGCCGCGCGCCGAAGAACGCGGGGACTTCCGCGCCCAGGCCTCCGTCCGCCAGCGACGGGGCCAGCGTGACGCGCAAGAGGGAGAAGGACGTCGTGTCCTCCTCCTGATCCAGCGACAGGGTGAAGTTCTTCATCTGCTCGCGGACGGTGTCCGCCAGCTTCTCCGAGGAGGGCATCTGTCCGCCCTGCCCCGGCTTCAGGTCCACGCGCAGCGCCGGGCGGCCGGGAGGGCCCGCCTGGAAGCTGCCATCGGTGGCGACCTGCGCGGACCACCCGGGCGGCAACGGCACCTTCACGCCCGAGCGGAGTCCCGCGTCCTCCGCCAGACTGCTGGAGGACGGGGTGTCCTCCTGGCAGCCCCGGCATCCCGCGAGCAGCGCGAGGGTCACGAACGCGACCCCGCGCACGCTGGACGGGAAGACGGACACCTACTTCTTCTCGCCCATGGGAGGCGGCGGGTTGCCCTTGCCGATGTTCTCCATCTTGAGCGAGCCCTCCAGGATGGCGCCGCGATCCATGGTGAACGACGGCGTCTCCAGGTTGCCCTTCATGCGACCCGGCTGCTTCAGCTCGATGAGCTGGGCGGCGCGCACGTTGCCTTCCACCGTGCCATTGATGATGACGGTGCCGGCCTGGATCTCCGCCTGCACACGGGCGCCATCCCCAATGACGAGCACGTCCTTGGTGATGATCTGCCCGTTGAACTTCCCGTCAATTCGAACCTGACCTTCGAAGGTGAGCTTCCCCTCGAACTCGCTTCCCTTACCCAGAAGCGTGTGAACCTCACCCGGACGCGTCGACACGAAATCCTCCTCCCGTTTGAACAGGGGCTTGCTGGGTGCTTCGTCTTTCTTCCCGCCAAGGAGCGCCACGCCCTACTCCTTCCTCAGAAGCTTCAACAGCCGATCCAGGTCATCGTAGGAGAAGAAGTCCACTTCCAGGGTGCCTTTTCCCGGGCTTTTCTCCGACAAACGCACCTTTGTCCCCAATCGACGTTGCAGCTCTTCGGTGAGTGCCTTCACCTGCGGGCTCACCTTGGGCGCCGGCTTCCCGGCGTCCTTCTTCGGCGACCGGCCCTGCTGCACCAGTCGCTCCGTGTCGCGCACGGACAGCTTCTTCTCCGTCACCTGGCGCGCCAGGTTCTGCAGCTCCGGCAGCCGGGGCACGCCCAACAGCGCGCGCGCATGTCCCATGCTGAGCGACCCGTCCGCCACCATCTCCTTCACGTCCGGCGGCAGTGCGAGCAGGCGCAGCGCGTTCGCGACCGTGGAGCGCTCCTTGCCCACCCGCTGGGCCACCTGCTCCTGCGTGAGCTTGAACTCCTCCACGAGGCGCTTGTAGCCATCCGCCTCTTCAATGGGGTTCAGGTCCGCGCGCTGGAGGTTCTCCACCAGGGCCAGCTCGAAGGCCTGCGCCTCGGTGACCTCCCGCACGATGGCGGGGATGTCCTTGAGGCCCGCGGCCTGGGACGCGCGCCAGCGACGTTCGCCGGCGATGATCCGGTAGCCGTCCCCGTCCTTGTCCTTGCGCACGAGGATGGGCTGGAGCAGCCCCTGCGCCTTGATGGATTCGGTGAGCTCGTGGAGCTTCGTCTCGTCGAAGTGGCGGCGGGGCTGGAGGCTGTCGCGGTGGATGGATTCGATGGCCAGCTTCAGCACGCCGGCCTTCGCGGGCGCGTTGGCCGCGGGAGCGGCGGGGGCCGCCTGGGGGATGAGCGCGGAGAGGCCCCGTCCCAGGGCTCGCTTCTGGTTGTCTGCGGTCTTCTGCACGGCGGTCAGGGACTCCCGCGCCAGCGTGGTGCCGGCGCCTCGGGCCTTCGTGTGTCCCCCGGCGAACCGGGGCACGCGTCAGTCCATTCGCTTCAAATGAGCAGGGCGATCAGGCGACCCGGCGCTTGGGTGACCGGGGGGTCTCCCGGCGCATCAGCTCCCGGCCGAGCGCCAGGTAGCTCTCACAGCCCTTCGACTTGATGTCGTAGAGGATGATGGGCTTGCCGAAGGACGGGCACTCGGACAGGCGCACGTTGCGCGGCACGACGGCCTGGAAGACCTGATCCTTGAAGTAGCCGCGCACCTCGTCCACGACCTGGTGGGCGATGTTGGCGCGCGCGTCGAACATGGTGAGCAGGATGCCCTCCATCTTGAGCGCGGGGTTCAGGCCCTGCTTCACCAGGTCGATGGTGTGCGTGAGCTGCGACAGGCCTTCGAGCGCGTAGTACTCGCACTGGAGCGGGATGAGGACGGAGTCCGCCGTCACCAGCGCGTTGAGCGTGAGCAGGCCCAGCGAGGGCGGGCAGTCGATGATGATGTAGTCGTACTTGTCCTTGAGCGGCAGCAGGGCTTCGCGCAGGCGGAACTCGCGCCGCTCCTGGTTCACCAGTTCGACCTCCGCGCCGGTGAGGTCGGGCGTGGCGGGGATGACCTGGAGGAATCGCAGCTCGGTGGGGTGGATGAGCTCCGAAGCGGGACGTCCGCCGAGGAGGGCATCGTAGACGGTGCCATGGAGGGCATCGCGCTTGAGACCCAGGCCGCTGCCCGCGTTGCCCTGGGGGTCCATGTCCACCAGCAGGGTGCGGCGCTCCGCGGACGCGAGACTCGCCGCGAGGTTGATGGCGGTGGTGGTCTTGCCCACCCCGCCCTTCTGGTTGGAGATGCAGATGATACGACCCACGTGGCCCATCCTCTCTCGCCCCGGGTCCACCGGAGCCCCGCGCACTATTGAGTGCTCGAGACGCACGAACTGGTGCTGATCAGGCAGCTAGCACGGGGTTCGCGGACGGATCAAATTCACGTCCGAGAAGAGATGAAACCCCTGCCAGGTCCCTTGCTCGGGGACCGTCACGCGCGGCGGAACGGACAGCGCGTGGGCTGGAATTCGCGCGGAGGACCGGCTGGAAGGGGGTTGGTTTTTTCGGGGGGTCGGCGGCGGGAAGTCGGCGCGGGTGGCTTCGGTCGGTTCGCCTGGTGCGGGTCGGTGGTCGCTGACTTCGCGTCCGGCGCTGGCGCTTCGTGGACCGGCGCACCGTTCCACGTGGAACAGCGGCATGCCGGATCCAAGGCGATGCGGTCGCGCGACCCATCCAATGCTCCGCCTTCAATGGGTGTGCGGTTCGTCCCCCGGCTTCGCCCAAGCGGTCTTCAGGTGACGGAGCAGCTTGAACCGAGGTGCGGTGTTCCACGTGGAACATGGCCATCCTCAAGATGCCTCAGCACCTGTCGAACGAGGCCCGGTGAACCCTGAACCGGACGGGTCTTCATTCCCGCCGCCAAGCCCTGGCCCAAGCACCGCTGCGCTCACGCGGATCCGCGGTCCCGCCACATGCCCTCCGCGGTCTGACGCATCAGGAACGCGCACGGTCTCCGGCCTTCTTCACGGCTTCACATCCACCCTTCGGAAGAGTCGTCCCGGCGATTCGGAAGCAGCCATGAGGTTGAAGTCGCAGGGAGCAGAAGGGCCCCGTCTTCGCGCATGTTCCACGTGGAACACGCATCACGTTCCCCAGCTCTCCGCGGGCTGATCACCTCGCCGTGAGGGCACGTGGAAAGGGGCCTCGCCCAGCCCCCCTTTCAATCCCTGCACCCGAAGCGGTCCTCCAAAAGCGCCGCTGGACCCCAGGCCTCCGTGGGCACGGTGTTCCACGTGGAACATGGCCTCCCGCCTCGCTCCGTCCCTTCCGCGAAGTCCCCGCGCAAAGGGAGTCGGCTTCCCTTCCGGGATGTTCCACGTGGAACAACGACTGGCCGTGGCTGAGGCACGGGAGCATTGAAAGCGACCTGGCTTCCCGCCCCATGTTCCACGTGGAACACGCCCCTTCGCCTGTGCTGCTCCCATACGGTGGCACCCTCCCCTTCCCCCTCCGCGCCCATGTACCTCCGCTCCTCCGGGTTCCCGCTGCTCATCGCCCTCGCCTTGTCCGGCGGCGGTCCTGCATTGAGCGCGGGTGCTCCGCCCGCGGTCACTCCGTTCAAGTTCGCCTGGCCCGTGCCTTCGCGCGTGGGCATCACGGAGCGGGTGGTCAGCGAACGTGAAACCGTCACGCTGAAGTACGACGCCGTGCTCACTGCTCGAAAAGCAGGCACGGGCTTCGAGCTCCACTTCGAGAACCTCCAGCAGGTCGAACCGGACGGCCGAAAAGACACGGCCGACACGAAGGCGCTCGTCGCCACCTTCACGAAACCCACCCTCGTGCTCTCCGCGACCGGCGCCCTCACCGGACTCGATGAAGTGGACCCGGCGTTGGGGCGCGCCGTCACCGTGCTCGAACCGGCGCCGGAGGCCCGTGAGTCCCTGCGCTCCCGCTGGGACACCCCCCTCTTCCAGACCCTGCTGCGGGACCGGGCCGAAGACACGTGGAACGCCTGGGTGCAGACGTGGAGCGGCGTGGCGCTGGCACCCGGACAGGAGCGCACGCAGACCGTGCGGATCCGCCACCCCAACGGCCCCCTGGAGCAGCGCTCCACGCTTCACCACCGGGGCGCGGTCGCGGGCACACCCGGCGCGGTGCGGCTGGAATGGGAGACGGCGCTGGATGGCGCGTCCTACCGCCAGGTCATCGCGCGGAGCCGGGAGCTGCGGTGCAACACGGCGCTGGTCCGAAACCCTTCCGACCCGTGCGCCGCGGAGGTCCTCGAGTCCGCGAGCAACATGACCACCGTGGAGCTCGTCACCGAACCGGACACGCTGCGCCCCCGCTCCGTCCGCACCGAGCGGACCGAAGCGTTCACCGTGAAGGGGCAGCCTCCGGTCCTCCGGCGCGAGACGCGGACCTTCGACTTCGAGTGGCCCCGGAAGGCGAAGCGGACGACGCCCCGCTGACTTGGCGACGCGACGCACCGGCCGCCGGCGCGCGGATCCTGGTGTTACGGGACATGGGATGAAGGGACGCCCTTTTCACGGAGGCCGCCCACCGTCAGGTTGCGGCCATGACCTCGAAACAAGAACCCCTGCGTTCGGGCTACGGCGCACGGACGACGGCGCGCGAAGTGATGGGTGACCGCCGGCTCGATGGCGTCATCGCCGTGGTGACCGGTGGCTACGCGGGCATCGGGTTGGAGACCACGCGCGTGCTCACCGAAGCCGGTGCGACCGTCATCGTCCCCGCGCGCACGCCGGACAAGGCCCGCGCGACGCTCGCGGGCCTGGAGCGGGTGGAGGTGGAACACCTGGACCTCGCCGCCCCGGCCACGATTGATGCCTTCGCCGAACGCTTCCTCGCCTCCGGCCGCCCCCTGCACCTGCTCATCAACAACGCCGGCATCATGGCGACGCCGCTCGCGCGGGATGCCCGGGGATTCGAATCCCAGCTCGCCACCAACCACCTCGGCCACTTCCAGCTCACCGCGCGACTCTGGCCCGCGCTGCGACGGGCGAACGGCGCGCGCGTGGTCTCGCTGTCGTCCCGGGGCCACCGCCGCGCGGGGATGGACTTCGAGGACCCGCACTTCGAACGGCGCCCCTACGACAAGTGGGTCGCGTACGGTCAGTCGAAGACGGCGAACATCCTCTTCGCGCTCGGGCTCGATGCGCGCGGGGAGGCCCACCGCATCCGCGCGTTCTCGCTCCATCCCGGAGCCATCGTCACGGAGTTGATGCGGTCCATGTCGGAAGCGGAGGTCCGTGCCGCCATCGAGTCCTCGAACAAGGTGTCGCCCCTCAAGACGACCGAACAGGGTGCGGCGACCAGCATCTGGTGCGCGACGAGCCCCCAGCTCGACGGCCGGGGCGGCGTGTACTGCGAGGACTGCGACATCGCGGAGGTCGTGGGCGCGGACTCGCCCGTGCCTCGCGGCGTGATGCCGTGGGCGGTGGACAAGAACGCGGCCGAACGGCTGTGGGCGATGAGCGAGGCGTGGACCGGCGCGAGGCTCAGCGGGTAGCGCGGGGGACCAGCTTCCGCGCGCGCTCCAGGCACTGCCCGGGACGGGGCGAATAGAGCGAGACGCGGAGCGCGTGACCGTCCGCATCCGCGTGCGAGAGCGTGACGTGTTCGAACTCCACGGGACCCACGTCGGGGTGGATGAGCACCTTCAACCCCTCGGGGATTTCGACCACGTCATGCTCGTTCCAGATGCGCGCGAACTCCGGGCTCACCTCCGCCAGCGCGGTCGCGAGCGCATCGAACTCCGCCCGGTCGGCGGCGCGCGCGGCATCGAGCCGGAAGCCCGCCACGGCCCGGCGCGCATCGACTTCCCACCCCGGCATGAGGGCGCACCGCTCCGGGTTCATGAACAGGGCCCACAAGCCGTTGCGCTGTTCGACGGGCGTGCGGATCAGGTCTCCCAAGAGGCTGGCCGCCGCGTCGTTCCAGGCGAGCACGTCCCAGCGTCGGTTCGAAACCAACGCTGGAAAGGGATGCGCATCGAGGATCCGCCGGAGCGTGTCGCTGACCGCGGCGGTCGAAAGCTCCGGACGCGCCGCCGGTCGTCCATGGGCCAGATCGAAGAGGTGCGCGCGCTCCGTCGGAGTCAGGCGCAGCGTCCGCGCGAGGCGCTCGAGCAACGGCTCCGACACGTGGATGTCCCGCCCCTGCTCGAGCCACGTGTCCCCACTGATGCCGACGGCGGCGAGACGGGCCACTTCTTCGCGACGCAGGCCCGGCGTGCGCCGCCGAGGACCGGTAGGCAGGCCCACCTCCTCCGGACGGACTCGTGCACGGCGACTGCGAAGGAACCGCGCGAGCTCCTCGCGCCGAGGCATCCGTGGAGTACCCGTCGTCACGCCGCCGCACGTCAGGCGAACCTTCCGCGCGACACCGGCGCGTTTCATCCGCGCTTCACCGCGAACGAAGGCCGCCAGAACGTGGGCCGCAGAAACGAGAACGGCCCCGAACCGCGAATTGAAACCGCCCGTTTCGTCCGCCCCACCGCGAGCACAGGCGGCCAGAACCAGGACCACAGAAACGAGAACGGCCCCGGAGAGGAAACTCCGGGGCCGCGCTGCTGATCAACGCCCTGCGAAGTGCACGCTCCCCTACCCCTTCGCGAACACCGCGACCTGTCGCTCCGCTCCGGAGAACGGGAGCCGGTAGGACCGCGCGGACACGACGCGCAGGTTCCGCTCCGCCGCGCGCGCTTGCAGCTCCGTGTCCGGCTGCGCCTTGCCGAGCATCGCCACCACGCGCCCACCCTCCTCCACGTACGCGGGCGCCAGCGCGAGCCAGTCCGGCAGGTCCATGAACGCCCGCGCGATGAGCACCTGCGCGCGCGGAATCCCTTCCGTCTCCGGCTTGCCCTCCGCGCGCGCGTGCAGTCCGCGCACGCCAGTGAGCCCCAGGCTCGCCGCCGCCGCCTTGATGAACGCGACCTTCTTGCCCACCGCGTCCACCAACGTCACGCCCAGCGTCGGCAACACCAGCTTCAACGGCAGTCCCGGGAAGCCCGCGCCCGCGCCCAGGTCGAGCAGCGTCGTCGCGCCCGTCACCTCCGGCAACACCGCCAGCGAATCCAGGAAGTGCTTCTCCAGCACCTCCTCCGGCGCGGTGATGGCCGTGAGGTTCACCTTCGCGTTCCACTTCAGCAGCTCCGCCATCAGGCGCTGCAGCCGGGGGCCCACGTCCTCGCCCACCGTCACGCCCAACGCACTGCATCCCGAGGCCAGCAGATCTGCGAACCGCGCGTTATCCACAACACCTCCACCACGAAGGGGCACTCAAGCCCCCGGAATTGCTCAGGGGACAGAGATCCCCAGAATTGCCCACACCTTATCCACAGCCCTGTTCCTGATCACCCGCCGCCCCGTTTCCCCGCTTTAGCGCGACCAGCAGCAGCGACACCGCCGCGGGCGTGAGGCCCGGAATCCGGCGCGCCTGCCCCACCGTTCCGGGCCGCAGCGACGTCAGCTTCTCCACCGCCTCCGTGCTCAGCCCCCGCACGTCGGTGAACCGGAACGCCTCCGGGATCCGCCACCGGTCGGACGCCTCCGCCTCGCGCGCCGCCGCCCGTTCGGCCTGGGCGATGTAGCCCTCGTACTTCACCTCGACCTCCACTTCCTCGGTGACATCGGAGGCCAGTGCGGGAAAGTCCTCGCGGCCTTCGGCGAGCTGCGCGTACGTCACCTCCGGGCGCTTGAGCCGCAAGGACAGGCCGGTGCGCTTGAGCCGCGCCACCTCTCCCGCCACCGCGTGGGCCCGCGCTTCGGCCCGCTCCAGCGCCTCCTTCGGCAGCAGCCCCACCCGGTGCCCGTGCCGTGCGAGGCGCAGATCCGCGTTGCCTTCACGCAGCTTGAGCCGGTGCTCGGAGCGGCTGGTGAACATGCGGAACGGCTCGTCCACACCCCGCGTCACCAGGTCGTCCACGAGCACCGCGCCGTGCGCCTCGTCCCGCCCGACTTGCAGCGCCGGTTCGCCCTTCACCTTCAGCGCCGCTTGAATCCCAGCCCACAGCCCCTGGAACGCGGCCTCTTCGTAGCCGGAGGTGCCGTTGAGCTGCCCCGCGAAGTACAGGCCCTCGACGGCCTTCGTCTCCAGCGTGGCGTGCAGCTGAGTGGGCGGCGCGTAGTCGTACTCCACCGCGTAGCCGTAGCGGACCACCTCCACGCGGGACAGGCCCGGAATGGTGCGCAGGAAGTCCAGCTGCACGTCCGCGGGCATGCTCGTGGACAGGCCCGCCGGGTACACCAGCGGCGACGTGGGGCCCTCCGGTTCGAGGAACACCTGGTGCCGTTCGCGCGCGGCGAAGCGCACCACCTTGTCCTCCAGCGACGGGCAGTACCGAGGCCCCCGCCCCACGATGTCCCCCTGGAACAGCGGCGAGCGGTGCAGGTTGTCGCGCAGCAGCTGGTGCGTCGCCTGCGTCGTCGCGGTGAGGCCACACATGACCGCGGGCTGACGCGGGAACGGCAGCCCCCGCGCAAGCTCCACCTGCGTGCGCCAGGAGAGCGGCCGCACCGCGGTGTCCCCGGGCTGCGGCGTCACGGCGTCCCAGTCGATGCTGTCGCGAGACAGGCGCGCGGGCGTCCCCGTCTTGAAGCGGCCCAGGGTGAAGCCCAGCGCGTGCAACGATTCGGACAGGCCGCGCGCGGCGTCGTCGCCCAGCCGGCCGCCGACCTCCTTCTGCTCGCCCACGTGCATCAGGGCGCGCAGGAAGGTGCCGGTGGTGAGCAGCACCGCGCGGGCGATGACGTGGGTGCCATTCCCCAGCACCACGCCCTTCACCCTCCCCTCTTCCGCGACGACGGAGGCAACCTCGCCTTCGAGCACGGTGAGGTTCGGTTCGTGGAACAGCACCGCCTGCATGCCGGCGGCATAGGCGTCGCGGTCGCAGAGGACGCGGGTGGCCTGCACTGCCGGGCCCTTGGAGGGATTGAGCGTCTTGAAGTGCGTGCCCGTGAGGTCCGCCACGCGACCCATCTGTCCACCGAGCGCATCCAGTTCGCGCACCAGGTGGCCCTTCGCGGTGCCTCCCACGGCGGGGTTGCAGCTCATCACGGCGGCGCGTTCGCGCTTGAGGGTCACGCCCAGCGTGGACAGGCCCAGACGCGCGCAGGCGAGCGCCGCCTCGCACCCGGCATGGCCCAGGCCCACCACGACGATGTCGTATCGGAGTTCCATCGGCTCGCGTGGGGTATCACGCCCCGGCGCGTCCATGGCAAGCCGGGGGCGGGACGAAGGCCGTCCGCCTGACGGTCCCCTCCCCTGCTCGCGAGCGGCTTCAGGGCCGGAAAAAGACAGACATGCTCCCGGATGGAAGCGGGCGCGAGGCGGACAGTGGGAGGGGTCGCGACAACGCTGCCCGCCCCGCGCACAAAGGGCATCCATGGGACCTGCTACGTGCACGAGTCCCCCGGTCTCGTGCCTTCACAGGGCGTCGCGCACACGAGGAGACGGGCCTGCCCGTGCGGTGAGGGCGCATGGGGTGTCGGACTCGAACCTGCGAGGCCGGCCACCTTCCCGTGTGCGCGACAGGGAAGGGTATAGCGAAGGGGTCTGACATCCGGGCTTCCGGGGGCCCGGGTCCGACCTCCGGTCAGCGCGTGGCCGGCGGATTCGCGGTGGGGCAGTGCACGTTCTCCGGGCAGCGGCCTTCGGAGCGGGGGATGCACGCGCCGCAGCACTCCATCTCGTCCGGCTTGCACGCGGGGACGCACGGGCCGCACTGCACCACGCCGCCGCAGCCGTCCTGCGCCGTCCCGCACCTCAGCCCCAGCGAGGAGCACGTCGAGCGCTGGCAGATGCACCGGTCGTCCACGCAGGACTCATTGGGTTTGCACCCGGGCTTGCACGCGCTGGTGGGGGCGCCGGACTCCTTCTTCGGCCCCGCGGGCACCGACGGCGCCACGCACCGGCCTTGCGAACAGGTGCCGGCCTCGCAGTCCCCACAGTCGATGAAGCCGCCACAGCCATCCGGCGTCCGGCCACAGGAGACCATCGCCTGCGAGCACGTCGCCGGCGCACAGCCGTCCAGCGCCACGTTGTCGCGCGACGCGCTCCCCGAGGCCCGCACCGCATCGCCCCGGCCCGACGTGCACGCCGCCGACAGTCCCAGCACCACGAACAGCCCCGCCCACCGGCCCAGGCTCCGCACCGCTTCCATGTCGTCCACTCCCTCGCTCCCGACGCATGCACGCCCGGGAGGCTTGAACGGGCGAGCCGCCAAGGAGGTCTTGCGCGGGCCCGGGGCGCATCATGCGCACGCCCGGGCCACTTGTCCGGAGTCAGTGGGGCAGGGGAGTGCTCAGCGTTGGATGAGCGAGCGCGCGCCTTCAATGCGCTTCGCCGCGGTCGCCGCATCCTCCTGCTTGCGAGGCGTGGGCACGTCCAGCCCGCGCTGGGAGGCGGGCCGATTCTCGATGGCGGCGAGCCACCGCTGCACGCCCGGCAGTCCGTCCACGGACACGCCGGCCCAGTCGTGCGAGCGCACCCAGGCCCAGTTCGCGATGTCCGCGATGCTGTAGTCCCCGGCCAGGTATTCGTGGTCCTTCAGCCGGCTCTCCAGCACCGTGTACAGGCGGCGCGTCTCGTTCTGGTACCGGTCGATGGCGGGCTGGAGCTTCTCCGGGAAGTAGCGGAAGAAGACGTTGGCCTGCCCCTGCATGGGGCCCACGCCGGCCATCTGGAACATCAGCCACTGGAGGACGCGGGAGCGCCCCTTCGCGTCGGTGGGCATCAGCCGGCCCGTCTTCTCCGCGAGGTAGATGAGGATGGCGCCCGATTCGAAGACGGCGAAGTCACCCTCCGCGCGGTCCACGATGGCGGGGATGCGGCCGTTGGGGTTGATGGCGAGGAACGCGGGCTGCTTCTGCACGCCCGTGGAGATGTCCAGCGCGTGCACCGTGTACGGCAGCGCCAGCTCCTCCAGCGCCACCGACACCTTGAAGCCATTCGGCGTACCCCACGTGTACAGGTCGATCATCCGCGTACCCTCCCGCTTCCAAAAAGGAAGTGCCCACGTCTAACGGGGGCAGGGGAGGGGCGCTCGCCAGAAGTTCACGTCCGCTTCGAGGGCCGGAAGCGGACGACGCGCACGTCGAACGCGGGCGCGTCCCCCAAGGCCTCGCGCATCAACTCCAAAGCACGCGCCTCGTCGAAGCTGCCGGAGCCCGCGCCGATGATGGGAAACGCCAACGACCGGAAGCCATGCTCCCCGGCCCGCTTCAGCGCGTGGTGCACCGAGTCCTGGATGGAGCGCGCGGACGCCCGCCACAGCATGTCGATGCCCGCGACGTGGATGATGCCCTTGAAAGACAGACGTCCCGGCCCCGTCACCACCGCCGAGCCCAGAGGCATGGGCCCCACGCGCGCCAGTTCGCGGAACGGCGCCGTGCCGCCCCGGCGCTTGATGGCCCCGGACACCCCCTGGGGCAACAACAGCCACCAGGGGATGATGTTGCGATTCCACGCGTTGACGATGGCGTCCACCGGCTGGTCCAGCAGGTCGCCTTCCACGAGGGTCACGGACATGGGCGAAAAACCTTACACAGACACGGAGTTCAAGGCGACGCCGGCACGCCGATTGGCGTCTGCGCCTGCTTCGCGGCTCCGGCGAAGTCCCCCGCGCGCACGACGGTGGCCTTGCCCCAGTCCACATGGTTCGCCAGGGCCTTGCGCACGTCCTCCGGCGTCAGCTTCTGGAGCTTCGCCTCAAGCTCCGCGTCGTACTTCAGAGTGCGATTGAAGAAGAGGTAGTTGGCCAGTTGTTGCGCCAGGTTCCCGTCCTGCGCCCGCGCGGACTGGCGGTACTCCAGGAGGCCCGCGCGCGCCTTGTCCAGCTCCTCTTGCGTGAAGCCCTTCTGGACCGCGCGGGTGATCTCCTCGCGCATCGCGACCTCCAGCTTCTGGGCATTCTGCGGCGCGTGAATGGCATACGTGACGAACGAGCCCACCGCGTCCAGTTCGCCCGCGTCCACGCTGCTGCCCACGCCATAGGACAGACCTTCCTTCTGGCGCACGCGCGTGGCCAGCCGCGAGTTGAGGAACCCGCCGCCCAGCACGAAGTTGCCCATCATCACGCCCGGCCAATCCGCGTCATCCGAGCGCAGCTTCAACGTCTGTCCCGCGAGGAAATAGGCATTGGCCTTGTCGGGCGTCTCCAGCGCGAGCGCCTTGGGGCCCACGGACTGAAACACCTTCTGCACGCGCGCATAGGGCACCGGGCTCTTCCAGCCGTCGAACAGCGTCCCCGCGAGCGCGACGACCTCCTTCGCGTCGAAGTCGCCCACCACCGCGAGCTCGCCATTCGAGGCGCCGTAGAACTGGCGGTAGAAGTCACGCGCCTGCTCCAGCGTGACGTCCTTCACGTCGGACAGACGCTCCTCCAGCGTGGGCACGTAGTACGGGTGGCCCTTGGGGTAGTGCGCGGACAGCACGCGCCAGAACGCGATGCTGCCCTGGGTCTGGGGTTCGCTGCGCTGCGACTCCAGCGCGGCCAGCCGCTCCTGCTTGAGGACCGCGAACTCCTTGGCGTCGAAGGAGGGCTCACGCAGGACCTCGGCCACCAGCTTGAGGACCGCTGGGAGGTTCGCGCGCGGGCACTCGATGGAGACGCTCGCGCCCAACGCGCTACCGTCCACGCCCACGCGGGCCTTGAGCGTGTCCAGCGCGTCCGCCAGTTGCTGACGGGTGTGCTTCGTCGTGCCGCGCATCAGCATGCGGCCGGCGTAGGTGGCGGCGGGGAGCTTGCCGCGCACGGTCTCCTCGGTGCCCCAGCGCAGCGTGAGCGACAGGTTCACCATCTCGCCGCGCGTCTTCTTGGGGAGCACCGCGTACTTGATTCCGCCAGGCAGCTCACCGCGCTGCACGCGCGATTCGATGTTGGCGGGGGAGGGGTCGAAGGCCTCACCCTGCGCGACGAGCGCCTTGCCCTGGTAGCCGTCCAGCGCCTTCGCCAGGTCCACCGGGGCTGGCAGCTCCGAGCGGTCCGGCTTCGGCGTGGGGAGGAAGGCGCCCAGCGTGCGATTGGAGCTCTTGAGGTACGCGGCGGCCACGCGGGTGACGTCCGCGGGGGTGACGGACTCGATGCGGTCGCGGTGCAGGAAGAGCAGGCGCCAGTCGCCCACGGCGGTCCACTCGGAGAGGAGGATGGCGGCGCGCTCGGAGTTGTTGAGCAGCAGCTCCGTCTGCTTCTCCAGGCTCGTCTTCGCGCGGTTCACCTCCTCCGCGGTGAAGGGCGTGCGCGCGGCCTCTTCCACGGTCTTGATCAGCGCCTCGCGCACGGGGCCGAGGGGCTGATCCTGCCGCGCCTCGGTGCTGAAGCCGACCACGCCCGGGTCGCGCAGCTGGAAGTTGAAGGCCCCGGCGCGCGCGGCCTTCTTCGTCTCCACGAGCGCCTTGTAGAGGCGGCCGGAGGGCACGTCGCCGAGCACCTCGGTGAGCACGTCGATGGCGGCGAAGTCGGGGTGGGCGCCCTCGGGCACATGGTAGAGGCTGGTGAGGAGCTGGTTGTCGCCCACGCGGCGCAGCGTCACTTCCCGCTCACCGTCCTGGGTGGGCTCCTGGGTGTACGTGAGGGGCACGGGTCCGGCGGGGCGCGGAAGCTTGCCGAAGGTGGACTGCACGAGCGCCAGGGCCTTGTCGGGTTGGAAGCTGCCGGCGACGACGAGCACCGCGTTGTCGGGCCGGTAGTAGCGCCTGTAGAAGTCCTGGAGCCGGTCGATGGGGACGTGCTCCAGGTCCGCCTTGGCGCCGATGGTGGCCTTGCCGTAGTTGTGCCAGAGGTAGGCGGCGCTCATGGTGCGCTTGAAGAGGATGCCGCGCGGGTCGTTCTCGCCGGACTCGAACTCGTTGCGCACGACGGTCATCTCACTGTCGAGGTCCTTCTGCGCGATGAAGCTGTGGACCATGCGGTCCGCCTCGAACGCGAGCGCCCATCGGAGGTTCTCGTCCGAGGCGGGCAGGGTCTCGTAGTAGTTGGTGCGGTCCAGCCAGGTGGTGCCGTTGGGCCGCGCGCCGCGCTCGGTGAGAGCCTGGGGCACGTTGGGGGTGGTGGGCGTGCCCTTGAACATCAGGTGTTCGAGCAGGTGCGCCATGCCCGTCTCGCCGTAGCCCTCGTGCTTGCTGCCCACGAGGTACGTGATGTTGACCGTCACGGTGGGCTTGGTCGGGTCCGGGAAGAGCAGCACGCGCAAGCCATTGGGCAGGCGGTATTCGGTGATCCCCTCCACGCTCGTGACGAGGGCCGGGGCGGACGACTTCGCCAGTGCGCGCGTGGGTGCGGTGGCGGCGGGCTTCGCGGCCGGGGCGCGGGCCCACACGGGCGGGCCCGCCACGAGCAGGACAGCCAGCAGGGCGAGCGGGGTACGACGCGGCATGCGGTCCTCGGGGTGCGACGGAGTGGGCACGGGACTTCTAACCGTCCCACGGGGTCCCGCCATCCCGAGCATCTCCGTGCCCCTCGCTAGGTCCTGCTCCGCGCTTCCAACCTTGGAGGTTGTCCGCTATCCTGGCGTGGATCCGCTCCGGAGCACGGGCGGCAGCCCATGTCAGGATGGGTTGATAGGAGACCCGCTCTCCACAGGAGGAACGGAATGGCGACGGCGACGGGCGGGGATGTGGTGATGAAGCTCCTGCAAGAGTTTCGCGAAATGCAGGAGGAGGCACGGGTCCAGTACGCGCGGACGGACCGGGCCATGGAACGGGTCACCCGGCAGACCCAGATGCTTGCCGAGCACGTGGAGAGGCTCGCCACGGAGCTCTTCTCGCTCACGGTGGAAGTGAACGGCATCAAGCGCGTGCACGGGAAGATGTTCGAACAGGTGGGCCGCACCCTGAACCGGCTCGCGGAAGCCCAGGCGTCCGACCGTCAGCGCATCGACACGCTGGAGCTGCACGCGGACGGAGCCGGGAAGCCCTGAGCCCGTCAGACGTGGGTCTCGCCCAGGTGCGCTGTGGCGCCCCCGTGCAGCGCGTCCTCCAGCTCGCGCAATTCCTTGGGGGTGAGCCGGAAGTCCCCGGCGTGGATGAGGCCATCCACCTGCTTGCCATTGCGCGCGTCCACGATGGCGGCGGTGACGGCGGGATGCCTCAGCACCCAGGCGATGGCGACCTCCGCCGTGGAGCATCCATGCCGCTCACCCAGCCCGCGCATGCGCTCCACCAGGGCCAGGTGGTGCGACAGCCTGGGCTCCTGGAAGCCCGGGCTGTAGCGGCGCCAGTCGTCGTCCGGCAGCCCCCGGATGTGTTCGCGCGCCATCGCCCCGGTGAGCAGTCCCGATGCCAGGGATGAGGACACGATGACGCCGATGTTGTTCTGCTGGCAGAAGGGCAGCACGTCCTGCTCGATGTCGCGCTGGATGAGCGAGTAGGGCGACTGCAACGACGTCACTGGGGCAATGCGCTGCACCTGTCTCAACTGGGAGACATTGAAGTGGGACACGCCCAGCCAGCGCACCTTGCCCTGCCGTTGCAGCTCCGCCAGCGCCGTCCAGCCCTCTTCCATTTCCGCCGTGGAGTCCACCGGCCAGTGCAGCCGATACAGGTCAATGGCATCCACCTTCAGCCTTCGCAGGGACGCCTCGCACTCCCGGCGCACCGAGTTCGCCTTGAGCACGCGGTGGACGTCGCCCCGGTCATCCCAGACCATGCCGCACTTGGTGAAGACATACGGGCGCTGGGTGCGGCCCTTCAGCGCCTTCGCCACGACCGCTTCCAGGTGTCCCAACCCATACACCGCCGCGGTGTCAATCCAGTTGATGCCCGAATCCAGCGCACGCTGGATGGCTTCAATGGATTGCGCGTCGTCCTGCGCGCCCCAGGCGAACGCCCGGCCCCCACCGCCAAGGGCCCACGCGCCGAAGCCCAGCACCGTGACGTCCAGGTCGGAGTTGCCCAACCGTCGCTGCTGCATCCCATGCCTCCCGGGGCGGACGGGGAAGAGGAGCGCGGGCGCCCGGCTGCCGCCCGGGTCCTGGCTCGGGACCGTTGTGCCCCCTCGGGGACGGTGTGCACCCCACCGGCCGGGGCCCCGGGCGTGGCGCCGGCCCGCCTCCCATCCACCGGGACGGGCGGGCGCCGCCTCGTTGTCGGCCTGAAACCCGTGCGTGGAAGGCAAGCATCGTCGCGCGCGTGCGTTGGTGGTAGGCCGCCCGGAGTCGGGGGGCCGTCCCTCGGGCACATGGACACCAGGAGTCCTTCCGGATGAAACGCTTCTTCATCGGCGCGCTGGCCTTCATTGGAGCGCTGTCCGTCCTCTTCGTGGTGGGTGTGGTGGGGTTGTTGATGCTCGCGTCGGCGAGCAAGCCGGGCGTGCCTTCCAACCTGGTGCTGGAGCTGGACCTGCAGCAGCCGCTGCCGGAGTACACGCTGGACACGTCGCTGGCGGGGGCCTTCGGGGACGCGCCCACGTCGCTGCGAGACGTGGTGGAGGGCCTGGAGCAGGCCGGCAAGGACCCCCGGGTGAAGTCGCTGGTGGTGCGGGTGGGGCAGCCGGGCAGCTCCGCGCAGGTGCAGGAGCTGCGGGACGCGGTGAAGGCCTTCCGCGCGACGGGCAAGCGGGCGGTGGCCTACGCGGACGGCTTCGGGGAGGCGGGCAACGGCACCGGGGCCTACTACCTGGCGAGCGCCTTCGACTCCGTCTTCATCCAGCCCTCCGGGGACGTGGGGCTCACGGGCCTCGCGCTGGAGACGCCCTTCGCGCGCGACGCCTTCGAGAAGTTCGGCGTGAAGGCGGAGTACGGCAAGCGCGCCGAGTTCAAGAACGCCGTCAACACCTTCACCGACAACGCCTACGGCGCCGCGCAGCGCGAGGCCACGGAGGCCTACGGCGGCAGCCTCTTCCGCCAGGTGGTGAAGGGCGTGGCCGAGGGCCGCAAGCTGACGGAGGACGAGGTGCGCGCCCTCATCGACCGCGCGCCCTTCATGGGCCAGAAGGCCGTGGACGCGAAGCTGGTGGACGGGCTGCGCTACCGGGATGAGATCTACGACGAGCTGAAGCAGCAGGCCGGCGACGGCGCGCAGTTCCTCTACGTGGACAAGTACCTGGAGCGCGCGGGCCGGCCGAACCAGACGGGCACGACCGTCGCCCTCATCTACGGCGTGGGCGAGGTGTTGCGCGGCAAGAGCCAGTCCAACCCGCTCTCCGGCGGACAGGTGATGGGCGGCGACACGGTGGCAGCGGCCTTCCGCAAGGCGGTGGAGGATCCGAACGTGAAGGCCATCCTCTTCCGCGTGGACAGCCCGGGCGGCAGCTACTCCGCGAGCGACACCGTGCGCCGCGAGGTGCAGCGCGCGCGAGAGGCGGGCAAGCCGGTCATCGTCTCCATGGGGACGTACGCGGCCAGCGGCGGCTACTACGTGGCCATGGCCGCAGACAAGATCGTCGCGCAGCCGGGCACGCTGACGGGGAGTATCGGCGTGTACAACGGCAAGTTCGTCACCGCGGACTTCTGGGCGAAGTTCGGCGTGAACTTCGACACCATCGCCTTCGGCCGCAACGCGACCTTCTCCAGCACCGACCTGGACTTCACCCCCGAGCAGCGCACGCAGTTCGAGGCCGAGCTGGACGACATCTACCTGGACTTCACCAGCCGCGCGGCCCAGGCGCGCAACATGCCGCTGGAGAAGCTGCAGGCGGTGGCGAAGGGCCGCGTGTGGACGGGCGAGGACGCGCTGGAGCGCGGGCTGGTGGATGCGCTCGGCGGCTACGCGAAGGCGCTGGAGCTGGTGAGGGAGGCGGCGAAGCTCTCCAAGGACGCCCCGGTGCGCCTCCAGGTGTTCCCGCGCCCCAAGGCCACCGGCCAGGTGCTGTCGGAGCTCCTGGGCAAGAACGACGCGGACAACAGCGACGACGACGCGGCGGGAGCCCAGGCGGGCGTCGCGCCCCGGGTGCTGGAGCAGGTGCGGGCCGTGTACCGGGTGGGCGCGAAGCTGGGGCTCACGGAGCAGGGCCCCGAGGGGCGCATGCTGTACGCCCCGATGCCGGAGCTGCGCTGGTAGGCGGCCGCCGCCCGAATCAGACGTTCAGACGTGCAGGGGCAGGCTGGCGCGGCCTTCGTTGGGCCGCACCGGCCGCCCGAAGATGCTGTGGTAGCGCAGGGCGTGCGTCGCGCAGCGGTGGCGGCGCGGGTCGAAGACGAGACAGTTCGCCACCGGGCCGGCGTAGACGTGCAGCGTCACGCCCGGGGCGCTGGTGGAGCACACGCGGTGGATGGACGCGCCGCTGTCGCGGAAGTCCACGTGGCCCGCGCCCACCGGGCCCACCCGCTCCGGGGTGCCGAGCCGCGCGACGCCCGGCGCCTTGCCGCCCTCCAGCAGGGGGTAGTTCTCCAGCAGGAACTCGCCGCGCTGGACGCTGAACCAGCACTCCTGGCCGTCATGGTCGTGGATGGGGGAGGACACGCCCGGCGACCAGCAGTTGACGATGATCTCCAGCCCCTCGTCCCGGTGGACGAGGTTGCGGGTGTAGCGGCCCGGCAGGAAGTGCAGGTAGGGCTTGAGGCTGGCCGGCTCCACCTGGAACCCGGCCAGGGCCGTGTCCACGCCCTCCAGACCTCCGGGGGACGCACGGCGCGCGCGGAGCATCCGCACGAATTCTCTCAGGCACGCATCACCCATGCTTACAGGCTAGGAACGTCTCCGACAATTGGCCACCCTCAGGTCTACCCATGAACGTCTGCTTTGTCGTCCCCCCTTCAAGGATTGAGGCTTCGTTCGTTGAAGGACGGCAACCCCCGGGAATCACGGGCGGGGCGTGGTAACCCTGCAGGCTTTGGTTTAGCTGTAATTTTACACTTCTCTGCGGTAGAGGGAAGTGAGTGGTGGCAGGTCGACCCGGCCAGAGCATCGAGGGGGGCCGAGGAGAGCACGCAATGAAGCAGCGTTTGGGGGACATCCTGCTCGCTCGGGGTGTGGTGGATGCCATGCAGCTCCAGTCGGCGCTCGCGTACCAGCGCAAGTGGGGCGTGGCGCTGGGGCAGGTGGTGGTGGACCAGCGCTTCTGCACGGCGGAGGCGGTGCTGTCCGCGTTGGCGGCGCAGTCCGGGGTGGGGTCGGTGGACCTGGACGCCCAGCCGCTGGACGCTTCGCTCGCGAAGTGGATCCCCTGCAAGGTGGCGGAGGCGCACCGGGTGGTGCCGCTCCGGCTGGAGGGCCACGGCCCCCGCGACACGGCGCTGGTGGTGGCCATCGCGGCGCCCGCGAGCCTGGCCGCGCTGGACGTGGTGAAGAGCGTGTCCGGCAAGGCGCGCGTGGTGCCGCTGCTGGCCACGGACGCGGCGCTGAACCGCGCCATCGGGCGGCTGTACCGGGGCGAGCCGGCGACGCCCCAGCGCCGTCCCGGCATGGAGGGCTTCTCCCTGCCCGAGTGGGACGAGTCGCTGCCCCTGGTCATGGGCACGTCCCTGGCGGAGCTGACGAACATGGAGGCTCCCGAGCCGAGCCGCGAGCCTTTCAGGGAGCCGAGCCAGGAGCATGAAGCTGGGGCGCTCCCCCTGCTGACGCCCCTGGAGCCCGCGTGGATGCCGCCGGTGCGCGAGGCGCGGCTGCCGGTGCGCGAGGCGCTGCGGGAGCAGGTGCTGGTGTACGGCTGGGGCGCGGAGGCCGCGGCCGGGCTGGTGAAGGTGTTGGGCGCGGAGGGCTTCACGGTGAAGGTGGCGAGCACCGGGGACGTGTGCGCCGCGGGGGAGACGCAGGTGGTGGTGGCGCCGCTGCCCGCGATGGAGGTGCTGGCCCAGCGGCTGCGCGCGCAGGTGCTGGTGGCGGGCAAGAACCCGGAGCGGGACCTGCCCCGGGCGCAGGCGGTGCACGCGCGGGGCTTCCTGGCGGCGCCGGTGGATCCGGATCTGCTGCTGCGCGCGGTGCGGCGGCTGTCGCGCGCGGCGGACGAAGCGCGCCTCAAGCACGCGAGCTGACGGGTCCGGCGGCAGCTTCCGGGCCCTGATCCGTTCACGACTCAGGGCACCGCGAGGAGCCGGGGCAGCTCCTCCGGCACATCGGGAAGCCAGAGTGCTCCCAGCTCCAGGGGAACGGAAGGGAAGGGCTCGGCGCGCACCAGGGCGTCGTCCTCGTGGCTCGCGGTGAGGAGCCAGCCGCGCTTGACGCGCTGGTAGACCTCCAGCGTGCGCGCGAGCGGATCCACGAGCCACACGAAGGAGACGCCGGCCCGCGCGTACAGGGGCAGCTTGCGCGCCCGGTCCAGCCCGGTGGTGGCGGGGGTGAGCACCTCGCAGACCCAGTCCGGCACGAGGTTGAAGAAGCCGGTGCCCGGCTCCGGTGGGGCGGCCACGCGCTCGCGGCGCCAGCCGGCCAGGTCGGGCACGAGCAGGTCCTCTCCCAGGTGCAGCTCCGGGGCCCGCAGGAAGCACCAGCGCCCGTTGCCGCCCCGGCGCCGGTCCAAC
This sequence comes from Corallococcus sp. CA053C, assembly GCF_003611675.1. Taxonomy (GTDB): domain Bacteria; phylum Myxococcota; class Myxococcia; order Myxococcales; family Myxococcaceae; genus Corallococcus. The sequence continues at coordinate 7,025 of NZ_RAWA01000054.1, read as the reverse complement.
CGCTCTCCCAGCTCCACGCCCATCATGAAGGCCGCGCGCGCGGGCGCCACGGAGGGGCGGGGCGAGGCCACCAGCTCGCCATCGAGGATTTCACCCACCCAGCCCGACGGCAGCGCCGAGAGCAGGGAGTGGGAGGTGGGCTGAAGGTGCTGAAGTGCCGTCATGAATCCTCGGGGAGCGCCGGGTAACGCGAGGCATTCTAGGGAGGGGTCTGACATGCCGGCCGGCGCCCGGCGAGGGGCTACTTCCCGATGCAGAAGCGCTGGAAAAGGGTGTCCAGAAGGGCATCGGACACGCTCGTTCCGGACACTTCGCCCAGGGCCTCCAGCGCGAGTCCGACCTCGCCGGCGAGGACCTCCAGGGTGGACACGCGCGACGCCTCCTCCGCGCGGCCCAGCGCCTCGGCGGCGCGACGCAGGGCGTCCGCGTGGCGCTCGGAGACGAGGGCCACCGCGGAGGGCGTGCCACCGCCCCACAGCCGCGCGAGCACGGAGGTCCGGAGCGCCTCCACGCCCTCTCCCGTGAGCCCGCTGACGCGCGGCCCGGGGGAGGGGAGGGGAGGGGCGGCGACATGCACCGGGCCCGCATCCACTGCCGGAGCTCCGGAGCCCGGTGCTTCCGCGGGCACCGGGCCCGCTCGCACTGCGGGAATCACGACCGAGGTGGAGGCTCCGCCAGGGGCCGTGCCGCTGTTCCTCCGCACAGGCGTCACGGGAGCGACATCGCACTTGCCGGTGACGACGAGCACGGGCGTGGCGCCGGCCTCGCGTGTCCACGACGTGGCTTCGTCCTCGGACGCGTCCGGTGGCAGCACGAGCACCGCCAGGTCCACGGCCGCGAGCAGGTCCCGCGTGCGCGCGATGCCCAGGGCCTCCACGCGGCCGGGGGCCTCGCGCAGGCCGGCGGTGTCGTAGAGCGTCACGCCCAGCCCGTCCCATTCGGCGCGGGCCTCCAGCGCATCGCGCGTGGTGCCGGGCTCGGCGTCCACGAGCGCGCGGTCCTCGCCCACCAGCCGGTTGAACAGCGTGGACTTGCCCGCGTTCACCGGACCGAACAGGGCCACGCGCGCGCCCTGGCGCACCAGCCGTCCGCGGCCCACCTCGGCACGCAGGGCCTCCGCTTCCGCGCGCAAGGCGGTGACCCGGGGACCGGCCTCCGCGTCCGCGCCTTCCGCCTCGTCGGGGAAGTTGAGGACGCCCTCCAGGTCCGCGTGGAGTTCGCGCAACGGATCCTCCAGCGCGCGGATCCGCTCCGCCAGCGCTCCGGACAACCCGGCCGCGGCGGCGCGCACGGCGGCCTCTGAATCCGCCGCCACCAGGTCCGCGACCGCCTCCGCGCGGGTCAGGTCGATGCGGCCGTTCAGGAACGCGCGCCGGGTGAACTCACCGGGAAGGGCAGGGCGCACCCGGTCGTCCTCCAGCGTCCGCGCGAGCAGCAGCCGCAACAGGCGCGGACTGCCATGCGCCTGGAGCTCCACCACGTCCTCGCCCGTGAAGGACTGGGGCGCGCGGAAGTAGAGGAACAGGCCCTCATCGAGCACACCGCCCGCCGCGTCCACGAACGTGGCCAGGTACGCATGGCGCGGCGTGGGCACCTCCGGAACACCGGGCGCGAGCGCACGGCCCACCGCCAACGCCGCCGGCCCTGACAGCCGGAGGATGCCCACCGCACCGGCCGCGGGCGCGGTGGCGAGGGCGACGATGGTGGCGGAAGGGGGCGTCATGGAATCGGCGGCGTGTGGCACTGGGCGTCGAGCGGCGTGGTGTCCGTGGGCGTGGTGTCCGTGGCGGTGAAGACGCAGACCGCGGTGGCCCCGTCTTCAACCTTCGGCGCGGGACGGATGAAGGAGTGTGACAGCCGGACGCGGGCCCCCGACTTCACATACATGCCCGCGGTGAAGCCCTCGAGGGAGGACTGATCAACACCCACGCGACCGAACGGCCACGTAGAGCTGGAGTCCACATAGAGCGCGTACGCGGCCGAGAAAGAGGAGAGGCTTGCCCCCGTCAACAATCGACTGGAGCGCACGGACACTTCCATCGAGCCAGCATGCACCGCCGCGGTCAGGGTCGCGCCTCCACCAAAGGCCTCCGAGTCCACCAGGGTGACGTTGCCGCTCTTCACATCCAGGCCGAAGGCCCTGGAGCTCTCCCGCCCATTGGCCCCGAGCTGCATCCGGAACAGGTTGGCCCCACCATTGACGACGCTCAGCCCCAGCGTCTCCGTCACGCCCGGGCCGCCCTGGGCATTCGACCGGGAGTCCTCGACGGTGACGGTGCTGCCCTGGATGTGGGTTCCCACCACCGTCCCGGTGTCCGAGGCGGCCCACACCGTGACCCGTGAGACGGTGTTGCTTGCCCCGTCCTGATAGATGAGGCCCGCCGTCAACTGCTTGCCCTGAAGCGCTTCCACCCGGACGTCGCTCACCGCGAAGCCGACGCCTGTGTTGAACAGCGCGACGGATTGATCACCGCCCCCCGTGTTGCCCACGTACAGGTTCCGCAGCCCCGCGCCCGCGGCGCCGACCACGGTACCCTTCCCCCCGGTCGAGGACACGAGGCGTGAGACCCGGGAGTTGCTGCCCTCCAGGTACACGCCCGTCTTCAACGTCAGTCCCGTGCTGCCCAGGTCATAGGTTCCCGCGCCGAGCTTCAACACCCAGGTCTGCGAGCCCTCCGAAGGCACGGCCTCCACCGCGGCCCGCAGCAGCGCCCCGGACTCCAGGGCGGTGCCACCCAGCGGGATGACCCGGATGTGCGCGGCCAGGTACAGGTCGGCGCCGGGGGCTCCACTGCCCGGTTCGCCCTTCGGACCCGGCTCCCCGCGCTCGCCCTGCGGCCCCGGGACTCCGGGCGGACCAGCCTCACCCACGGGACCTTGCGCGCCTGTCTGCCCTTGTGGCCCCGGCGCTCCCACGGTCCCCGCGTCCCCCTGCTTGCAGGCGGACACGCACAACAGCAACGACAACACCCCACGACGCACGGACGGAAGACCCAAGAACAGCACCCCCTCAGCTTGGAGGCCTGCACTCTTATCCGTGAAGCCGTCCGTGACTAGCGGGGCCCCTGCGGCGGGGTGGATCCCCGGGCGGCGCGCTCCACATCGTCGCGGTGTGTCTCGATGTACTTCTCCACCTCGGCGTCGTCGACCTGCAGGTCGCGCAGCACGCCCGGGTAGACGAAGCGGAAGGCAGGGGACTCCTCGTCCCCGCGCAGGCGGAAGCTCATCTTCAGCACCGCCGCGCCGTACAGCTTGTCTTTCAAACCCTTCGACTTACCCATTCGCTCCTCTGGCTCCCAGACGCCCGCCGGCGGCTTGGACGGGCCCTTCCGGGCACCCGCTCAAGCGTCGACGTCGTCCTCGTCGTCGTCCGGCAGCAGGCTCCGCTTGGGCATCGGGGCGGGCTTGGCCGGAGTGAACACCACGCGCCGGTTGCGGCCCTCGCCTTCCGCCGCCACCTTCACGCCTCCTACTCCTTCTACTGCCCTCAGGACGCGCGCGCGGTCCTCAGTCTTCATCGCGGCGAACGCATAGAAGCGCCCCAGGCTGGCGGACTTCTCCGCGAGCTTGCGGACGGCCTCCCGCAGCACCGCATCCTCCTCGCACTGCACCGAGCGCTCGTCCGCTTCCGAGCCCCCCTTCGCCTGCGCCTGCACGGCCTTGGGCGCCGGCTGCGCCTGCTGACCCCGCGCCCCACGGCCCTGCGGCTGCGCGGCGGGGGCCTGCGCCCGGGCGGCCTGGGCCGGCGCCGGAGCCGCCGCCACCTGGGCCACGGTCGCCGTCGGCGCGGAGACCGGAGCCTGGGGAGCCTGCTGCTGTCCGGGCTCGCGGCGCGGCCGGGGCTCCGGATGCCCGTTCGCGCCCAGCATCACCCACCGGCGTTCGACACCGGGGCGGTGGAGCATCTTGTTGAGCAGGAACTGGAGCGAATCCAGCACCTGGCTGCGCTTGCCCGGCTCGACGCCCGGAGGCGGTCCGGCTTCGAAGTGGAGCGCCACGGACAGGCTGCCGTCGGCGGCGTCCTGCAAGTCCAACCGGGCCGGGTACCCCATCAGCCCGAGGATGTCGGTGAGCAGCCGCTCCACCCGGGGGCGGAAGTCCGCTCCGCCCGCCCCGCCCTGCGCTCCCTGCGTCCCGCTCACTTGCGTTTGCCTCCCCCGGCGGTGACCACCGCCGGTGTCCCGCCGCCCGACTGGTTCTTCTTGCGGTCCAGCCACTTGCGCAGGCCGTACTGCTGCCCGATGGAGAGCACGTTGTTCGTGAAGATGTAGAGCGACAGGCCCGCGGGGTACTGGAGCAGCGTGAAGGTGAAGATGATGGGCATCACCCAGGTCATCATCTTCGCCTGCGCCGCATCCATCATCTGCGGCTGCATCTTCTGCGTGATGATCATCGACACGCCCAGCGCCAGGGGCAGCAGGTACGTGGGGTCCTTGTACGTGAGGTCCCGCCAGATGGGCCCGATGAACGGCTCGCCGTAGATTTCGAAGCTGTTGCGCAGCGACGTGAACAGGGCGATCCACACCGGCATCTGGATGAGCAACGGCAGACAGCCGCCCAGGGGGTTCACCTTCGCCTCCTGGTACAGCTTCATGATCTCCAGGTTCTGGCGCTCCTTGTCGTCCGCGAACTTCTTGCGGATCTCATCCATCTTGGGCTGCAGCACCTTCACCGCCTCCATGCTGACCATGGAGCGGTACGTGAGCGGCAGGAGCGCCAGCTTCACCACCACCGTGAGCAGGATGATGGAGAAGCCCCAGTTCCCCACGATGCCGTGGAAGAACTTCATGATGGCGAGCAGCAGCTTGCAGACCACGGCCCAGATGCCGAAGTCGACCGTGTCCTCCAGGAGCGGGTGGAACGGGGTGGTGGACAGGCCCGCCACGGTGCGCAGCTCCGCGCCGGGCACCGGGCGCAGCAGCTCCGGGTCCTTGGGGCCCAGGTAGCCGCCGAAGCGGAACGTCGCCGTCCCCCCGGGGCCCACATTGAGCGGGAAGCCCGCGGACACTTCGCGCGCGGTGGGCGAGGCGGTCAGCGTGCAGTGTCCGGCGAGCGCCCCGTCCAGCGGGTAGAGCGCGGACAGGAAGTACTGCTGGTCGATGCCGAAGAAGGCAATCTGCCCGCGCGTCTCTTCCGGCGGCTTGTCGCCCGGGGACAGCTTGTGGAGCTTGTCGTCCACCCAGCACGCGGAGCGGCTCAGGTTGCCCACGCCGCCGAAGAAGGACGGCGCGTGTTCGAACTCCGGGTCGATGGCGCGGCTGTAGTGCAGCTTCAGCTCACCCGTCTGCGCCTGGGCGGAGGTGTTGCGCACCTGGAGCGTGTAGGCGAACTCGAAGCCCTCGCGCGGCCACAGCACCGTCTTCGTCACCTCCCACGGGCCCTGGCGGCCGGTGAAGGTGACGCTGCCACCCGGGCCGGTGGCGCCCTCCTGCACCGCGTAGCGGGTGTTCGCCGCGAGCGGCGCGCCGCCCTCGATGGTCACCGCGAGCGGCAGGGGCTGGCCCTGCACCGGGTGCGCCACGTTCATCTGCGGCGGCGGGGGGATCTCCTTGCCGAAGAGCTTCTCGAAGCCCTGCTTCACGGTGAGCGACTGCTGCTCCCGCATCTTCACGCCCTGGAGCACGGCGGAGGTGAGGCCGGCGCCCTCGGAGGAGAAGGTGTACTTCACCTCCGGCCGGGCGAAGTCGGCGGTGCGCACGGGCGGCGGCGGGGTCTCACCGGCCTGGGCGGGGGTGCCTGCGTCCTCGGCCATCCCCGGCGGCGGCACGGCGGCGACTCCGGGCGTGCCCGCATCCACGGTGCCTGCCACCTCCACCCCGGCATCCGCGCCCTGGACGCCCTCGGGCGTCTTGGGGGCGAAGAAGAAGGTGTAGGCAGCGGTGGCCGCGAAGGAGAGGGCGAGCGCCAGGAGCAGCCGCTTCTGCGAATCGTTGGACTGGGGCGACAGCGGGTCGTTCGTCATGGATTTCCCTCTGCCGGCGGCGGAGGGCCGGGGGGCAGGCGGAAGCAAACCGTCAGGGGACGGGATCGAATCCGCCGGGGTGGAATGGCTGGCAGCGCAGCAGGCGCCAGACGGTGAGGGCGAAGCCCTTCAGGCCCCCATGCTTCTCCAGCGCCTGCATGGCGTAGGTGGAGCAGGAGGGATGAAACCGACACGCCTTCGGCAGCAGCGGCCCCAGGAACCGCCGGTAGAAGCGGATGGGCAGGGCGATGACGAAGGCGAGTGGACTCATGGGGCTGGCTCTTTAGGAGGCACCGGAGGCGCCGGAAAGAGCCGTTGCAGCTTACGGGTGACGCCGTCGAACGCACGGGAAACTTGAGCGAAGGAGGCTTCCTTCGCCGAGGAGCGGACGACCAGGACTACGTCGAGACCGGGCGGCCATTGCCCGCGTCGCTTGCGGAACAGCTCGCGCAGCACCCTGCGAAGACGCGCGCGCACCACCGCGTTGCCCACCTTGCTGGAGACGGTGAGACCTACGCGGGAGTGCGCCCGGTTGTTGCGTTGGACGAGCGCCAGGAGGCAGTCGGACGGTAGCTTCTGACCGCCCTCCTGGACCTCCAGGAACTCACGTCGCTGAAGCAGGCGAAAGGCCTTGGGGAAGCGCTCGCCGGTTGCCTGAGGCACCCGCGGCGCCGCTCCCTCGGCCATCACACGTGCGCCAGTTACTTCTTGAACGACGACACCACCAGGCGCTTACGGCCCTTCGCGCGGCGGCGCTTGAGGACATCCCGGCCGGACTTGGTGCCGTTCCGCTTGCGGAACCCGTGGGCGCGGTTGCGCCGGATCTTCGACGGCTGGTACGTGCGCTTGGACACGACTACTCCCTGAGAGCTGAAGGCGGCGCCCGGAACTCCCGGCGCGACCCGTACATTGGAAAGGGGGCGTCCGTAACCCTATTTCCTGGACAAGTCAATCACAGGATCACCCTGACCCGGGCCTGTAGCTGTGCGCCGGGGGACGCGGGCGATCCTGTAGGAAAAGGGGGGAGGGGGCAAGGAACGTGATCCGCGGTCCTCACCGGGGC
>NZ_RAWA01000549.1 GCF_003611675.1 Corallococcus sp. CA053C | reverse complement strand
GCTCATGTCGGTGCACTCACCAGGGGTGCTCAGCTCTTCCTTTCCCTGCAAGCTCAACCCTGCCCACGGTGCTGGCGGCCGCTCGGCCTCCAGCACCTTTCTTCAGATAATTAGGGACACCCCCTAGGGCGCGGGGGCGCTCGGGAACTCGTGGTCCTGTTCGAGGGCCCTGCGCAGCGCGGCGGCGCCGTCCTTGGCGATGGGCGCGCCGTGCGCGAAGCAGACGGTCTCGATGGGCAGGTGGTCCAGGATGCGCTGGATGCTGGAGCGGGTGCGCAGGGGCTCGTCCTGGTATTCGCCCGGGACGAACTTCGGCGTGCCATGGCCGTCGCGCGAGAGCAGGTCGGAGATGAAGACCACCGCGTGCGGGCTCTTCTGCATCCAGAGCGTGTACATGGCCTCGGTGGGCCCGGGCGTCTGGAAGGTGTTGAGGCCGCCGGGCAGCGTGTTGCCGGCCACGTATTCGAAGTCCGGCTTCTCCTCCAGGCCCTGCGCGCCCTCCGGGGCCCAGACGGGGATGCCGAACGCCTTGCGCATGCGCCACGCGGAGCGCTGGTGGTTGCCCGCGGTGAGCACGATGGCTTCAAGGTTGCCCAGCTTGCGCAGGGCCTTCTCGTCGATGGGCAGCGGGTCGATGAGGGTGACGGTGCCGTCCGCGTCCACCACCGCATAGGCGTCACTGCGGAGGCCATCCAGCCGGTCGTCCGCGACCGTCCAGTGATGCACCCCCGCGACCACTTCCACCGTCTTCTTGGCCTGGGCCTTGGGCTCGCTCATCGGACAAAGCTAGGCACCGGCATCGGGATGACACGGGCGCCTGCTCCGCTGCCCGCCGGCCCCCCCGGCAGGCCCTTCCACCCCTTCGCATCCCGGGCAGCGCACGCACCTTTGTCCTGGGGATGAAGGAGAACGCGATGCGCGCGATGCAACCGCTCGTGCTGTTCGATGGAGATTGTGGCTTCTGCAAGCGCTGGGTGGCGCGCTGGCGCGGCAACACCGAAGGACGCGTGCGCTTCGTCCGCGCGAGCGGGTGGCTGCTCAAGCTGCTGGGCATTCCCAAGCGGGACATGACGCGGGCCATGCAGCTCGTGGAGCCCTCGGGGCGCCGTTCGTCCGGCGCGGAGGCGGCCTTCCGCATGCTCGTCTGGTCGCCCCATCCGGGCACGCGCTTCGCCGCGCGGCTGGGATTGCTGCCCGGGCTCAAGCAGGGAGCGGGGCTCGTGTATTCGCTCGTCGCGCGCAACCGGCGTCGCGCGTCGCGGTTGGACACGTGGTTGTTCAGCCGGGTGACGGAGCCCGCGCAGCACCGGTGGGTGCGCTGGACGTTCATGCGCCTCCTGGGCGGCACCTTCCTCATCGCCTTCACGTCGCTGGGCCGGCAGGTGCTGGGGCTCTACGGCGAGAAGGGCATCCGTCCCATCCGCGAGGTGGCGAACTCCGAGCGCTACGCGGCGCAGGGCCGGTGGCGGCGGCCGTCGGTGTTCTGGTGGGACGCGTCCGACGCGGCGCTGGTGAAGGGCTGCCGCGTGGGGCAGGGATTGTCGCTGGCGCTGCTCCTCAACCTCGCCCCGCGCTTGAGTGCGACGGCGCTGTGGGGCCTGTACCTGTCCTATGTGTCCTTGGGGCGCGAGTTCCTGTCGTTCCAGTGGGACGTGCTGCTGCTGGAGATGGGCGCCCTGGGCGCGCTCACCGCGCCGGGGGGTGTGAGGCCCGGGCTGGGGAAGCGGGACGTGTCCGCGCTGGAGGTGTTCCTGTTCCGGATGCTCGTGTTCCGGCTCTACTTCGGTTCAGGGATCAGCAAGTTCCACTCGGGGGACCGGACGTGGCGCGAGCTGAGCGCGTGCGACGTGTACTTCGAGACCGCGCCCCTGCCCACGCGCGGCGGGTGGGCTGCCCACCAGCTTCCGAGGTCGCTGCGCCACGCGGGCACCGCGGCCGTGTTGGTGGCGGAGACGGGGGTGCCATTCCTAACCTTCGGGCCCCGGCGCGTGCGGCAGGTGGCCTTCGGTGCGTTCACGGCGCTGCAGGCCGCCATCATCGCCACGGGCAACTACGGCTACTTCAACGTCCAGTCCCTGGCCCTGGGGCTGTGGTTGCTGGACGACGCGGCGCTGCGGCGCGTGCTGCCGGAAAGCCTGGGCCGGGACACCGGGGCGGGGCCCGTGCGTGGGCCGTCGCTGCTCGGCACGGCGGTGTCCTCCGTCGCGGCGGTGCCGTTCCTCGTGCTGGGCACCACGGAGCTGCTGCGCCGGATGGGGTGGTGGCCTCGCGGGCCGGCGCGCGTGGTGGAGGCGGTGGACTGGCTGGAGGACCGGGCGCTGCCGCTGCACTCGGTGAATTCGTATGGCCTGTTCGCGATGATGACGGTGGAGCGGCCGGAGATCACCCTCGAGGGCTCGGATGACGGCGAGCACTGGGTGGCGTATCCGTTTCGTTACAAGATGTCGGAGGTGGACCGACCGCCGCGCCAGGTGGCGCCCCACCAGCCCCGGTTGGACTGGCAGATGTGGTTCGCGGCGCTGGGGTCCCCGCCCTCGTGGTTCCTCGCGCTGCTGGTGCGGCTGCTGGAGGGCTCGCCGGAGGTCCTTGACCTGTTCGCGGCCAATCCCTTTCCGGACCACCCGCCCCGTTTCGTCCGGGCGGTGCTTCATGACTACCGGATGACCTCCAGGGAGGAGCGCCAGCGCACCGGGGCATGGTGGAAGCGGGAGCCGCGCGGCCTGTATGTACCCCCTCTGACCCTCACTCCCGGTGTCCTGCGCTCGTCCGGAGGGCCGCCGCTGTCCTGGCACGTCTAGGAATGGGTGGCCGGTGCGGTGTGGGACTGGCGGGAGATGGGCGCGGGTAGGTACGGTGGGAGCGCGACCATGTCCGCGGCTCCTCCGTCTTCCCTCATCTTCGGCAGGTACGCGGTCCTCCGCCGCCTGGCCGTGGGAGGCATGGGGGAGATCTTCCTGGCGCGACAGGTGGGCGTGAGTGGTTTCGAGCGCCCCGTCATCCTCAAGAGCCTGCTGCCGGACCTGCTGGAGCACGAGGGCTCGGTGGAGATGTTCCTCGACGAGGCCCGGGTCGCGGCGCACCTGAACCACCCCAACGTCGTCTCGCTGTACGAGGTCGGCGCGTGGCAGGGCACGTTCTACATCGCCATGGAGTACATCGAGGGCGAGAACCTGGGCCGGCTGGCGCGCGCGGCGCAGCGGGCCGGCACGACGCTGCCCCACCGCGTCTGCGCGCAGTTGATTCGCGACGCGGCGCTGGGCCTGGACCATGCGCACCACGCGCGCGACAGCCAGGGCGCGCCGTTGGAGCTGGTGCACCGGGACATCAGCCCGCAGAACATCATGGTGCGGCTGGACGGCGTGACGAAGGTGGTGGACTTCGGCGTGGCCAAGGCGACCATCCGCGCCAGCCGCACGCGCACCGGCGTGCTCAAGGGCAAGCTGCGCTACATGTCGCCCGAGCAGGTGCGCAACGAGCCCGTCGCTGGCAGCAGCGACCAGTTCGCGCTGGGCGTGGTGCTGTGGGAGCTGTGCACGCGCCGGCCGTTCATCGACACGGACAACCCCGCGGAGGCGATGCGGCGGATCGCGCTGGCGGCGGTGCCCCGGCCCTCGCAGTTCGTGGAGGGGCTGTCGCCGCTGCTGGAGCAGATCATCCTGCGCATGCTCCACCGCGTGCCCTCGCAGCGCTTCGCGCGGTGTGCCGACGTGGCGCGCGCGCTCCAGGCCTTCCTGGATGAAGTGCCGGAGGCGGAGGGAGAGGGCGTCTCCGCGGTGGTGACGCGGCTGGTGGGCGAGTCGGTGCTCGCGCGGCTGCGCGACGTGGCCCCCGGAGAGGCGGTGCTGCCCCAGGGCCGCGAGCCCTCCAGCGTGGCGTGTCCGCGCTGTGGCCAGTCCACCAGCGCCACCAGCCGCTTCTGTCCCGCGTGTGGCAGCGCGCTCACGCCCGCGTCTGGAGCCCCCGCGCCGAACCTCGCGTCGCTGCCCGCGCTGGGAGAGCCGCCCGTGCACCTGGGCGACGACATCCCCGACGCGCCGACCGCGAAGGCACCCGCGGCCCGGGGCGGCGGGGATGACGCCGCGTCGACCGATCAGGGCGGCGGCAATGACGCCGCATCGACCTTGAAGGCGCCCGCGGCTCGGAGCGACGGTGATGGTGCCGTGCACGAGCCGCCCACGGATCCGACGATGGAGGTGCCCGCGCCGTTGGCGGCCGCGCTGTCCCAGGTGCCGCCCTTCGCCCATGGAGAGGACGACGACGGGCCCCCTGCGCTGGGAGACGAACCTCCGGGCCCCACGGTGAAGATGCGCGCGCTGGATGGGCAGGCGCTGATGCGCAGGCTCACGCTGCTGGGCATTTCGGGCGAGCTGTCGGACGCGGTCCGGCTGCGCGAGGTGGTGCTGTCGCTGGCGGCGCGCCACCACGTGGAAGCGGTGGCCGTGTCGCACGCGCGGTGGTGTCTACCCTTCGGCCTGCCGCAGTCGCGCCCGGACGATGCGTCGCGAGCGCTGCGCTGCGCGGAGGACCTGGGGCTGTTGGGTGTGACGGTGCGGCGGGCGCTGGAGTCCGGCGTGGTGCGCGTGAGCGCCGGCTCGGAGGCGGACGGCCCGCGCCTGTCGGGGCTGGGGCTGGAGCGGACGCTCGTGCTGACGGACGCGGCGGCGCCGGGGGAGCTGCTCGTGGGCGCCTCGGTGAAGGCGCTGCTGGTGGAGGCGGGAGGCGTGCGCTTCGGCGCGTCGCGCGAGCTGCCGGGCGGCACGGCGTGGCGCGTGGAGACGGGCGCGCCCCCGACGCGTTTGGAGTCGCTGGTGGGCCGCGACGAGGCGCTGGCCGAAGCGCGCACGGTGGTGGACGCGGCGCGCAGGGGCGAGGGCGGCGCGAGGCTCTTCGTGGGCCCCACGGGCGTGGGACGCAGCCGCTTCCTGGAGGCGGTGGCGGAGCTGGCCGCGGGCGCCGCGCCGCTGCGGGTGGTGCATGCCTGGGGAGGTGATCCGCGCTCGGCGGGAGCACTGGGGTTGTGGCGCACGGTGTTCGTCGCGCTGTCCCGGGCCGCGTCGGGCGCGGACGCGTCGGCCCCGCCGCTGTCGGGGCTGGGGCTGTCGGAACCGGAGGCGCAGGCGCTCTGGCGGAGGCTCTCGCGGGGCTCGCCGGTGGGCGGGCAC
>NZ_RAWA01000548.1 GCF_003611675.1 Corallococcus sp. CA053C | reverse complement strand
ACGAGGATCCGGATCAGCGCAAGCTGGCGGTGGACATCCTGGGACAGCTGGGCCGCTCGGAGGTGGAGGACGTGCTGGTGCACGCGCTCTCCGACGGGGACCTCAACGTGCGCGTGTCCGCGGCGGACCGGATGGCCTTCATCCGGCTGCCGTACGCCCTCTACCGTGACGACCCGAACTGGGTGCCGCCGCTGGAGATGGAGCGCAAGGACTTCCTCGACCCGAAGAAGAACCCCTTCTTCGACTACGCGGAGGTGGAGTTGTTCCTGGCGCGGCGGGGCGCGGAGGTGGTGGGCCGGGTGGCGGCCATCAAGAACCCGCGCCACATGGAGGTGCACGGCACGAAGGAGGGCTTCTTCGGCCTCTTCGAGTGCGTGAACGACGCGGGCGTCGCCCGGGGCCTGCTGGACGCCGCCAGCGCGTGGCTGAAGTCGCGCGGCATCGACCGCGTGCTGGGGCCGGCCAACTTCTCCAGCAACCAGGACTGGGGCCTGCTCGTGGAGGGCTACGACACGCCCCCCGCGCTGATGATGCCGTACAACCCCGCGTACTACGTGGGGCTCCTGGAGACGTGCGGCTTCACCAAGGCGAAGGACCTGTGGGCGTGGGAGCTGTCCTCGTCCGCGGCGCCGCCGGAGAAGGTGGCGCGCATCGCGGAGAAGATCCGTCAGCGCGAGGGCATCACCGTGCGCCCCGTGAACCTGAAGGACTTCCCCGCGGAGATCGCCCGCATCAAGGAGATCTACAACTCCGCCTGGGAGAAGAACTGGGGCTTCATCCCGTTCACCGAGCGCGAGTTCGACCACATGGCCAAGGAGATGAAGGCCATCGTGCGCCCGGAGCTGGTGCTCATCGCGGAGGTGAAGGGCGAGCCCGTCGCCTTCTCCATGACGCTGCCGGACGCCAACGAGGCCTTCAAGGCCGCGGGTGGACGGCTCACCACGTTCGGCTTGCCCATTGGCCTGGTGAAGCTGGTGCTGGCGTCACGCCGCATCAAGCGGCTGCGGCTGCTCACGCTGGGCATCAAGGAGGGCTACCGGCGCCGGGGCCTGGACGCCATCCTGTACCTGGACACCCTGCGCACCGCGAAGCAGCTGGGCTACACGGGCGGGGAGATCTCCTGGACGCTGGAGGACAACCACCTGGTCAACCGCGCCATCGAGTCCATGGGCGGCCAGCGCTCCAAGACGTACCGCGTGTTCCAGCGTCCCGTCTGAGCAGCCGTCTGCTTCACCGCCTTGAGACCCTTCCGCCCGGGCACCCTGCCCCGGACGGAAGGAACCGCCTGCGCGTGACTACTTCACCTGCGGGGCGGCGCCCGTCGTCTCACCCGTGGACGCCTTCACGGAGGCCGCGCTGGTGTTGGCGTTGTCCTTCTCCAGCTGGGCGCGCTTGGACTTCAGCGTGGAGAGCAGCCCGTCGAAGCCCTTCGTCTGGAGGATCTTCCGGAACTGGCCGCTGTACGTCTCCACCAGCGAGACCTCGTCGGTGACGACGTCGTAGATGCGCCAGTCCGTCTTGGGCGACGTGCGGTACAGCTTGTAGTCCACCGGCACCGGGTCGCCCTTCACGGTGAGCTGCGTGTCGACCGTGGCCTCGTTCCCCTGCACGCTCTCCTTGCCGTACTTCACGTCGGCCTTCGCCTGGCCGATGGCCTTCTGGGCGTACGAGGCGCGCAGGAGCCCCGTCATGGTGTCGGCGAAGTCCTTGCGCTGCGCGGGGGTGAGGCCCGTCCAGGCCTTCTCCCCGAGGGCGCGCCTGGCGAGCTCCTCGAAGTCGACGAACTTCTCCACGATGGACGCGAGCGACTGGACGGTGGCGCCAGGGGCGTTGGCGGCCTTCTGGACGTCCGCGTTGCCCGACTTCACGACGTTGAGCGGGCCCACGGGCGCGGCGGCGAGCAACGTGGCGGCAAGCAGGGAAGCAATCATTTGGATGAAGCTCCGGGTTGAAGGACGCGTGAGACGACGCGTGAAACGACTGGAAGCCTGGAAGGGTTATTCATCCGTGGCCGGGACGGCACCCGTCACGCGCTCCAGGGAGGCGAGCCCCAAGCGGACGTCGTGCCAGCTCTTGCCCCGCTCCGCGGAGGCCTGGGCCAGCGCGCTGAAGGCGTCCACCAGCTCACGGGTGTCGCCGGTGCCCAGGTCGAACGCCGCGTAGGCGGCCGTGGCCCAGCGCTTCGCGTTGCGCTCCGCCTCGGTGAAGGACTTCGCGCGGGCGTAGGCGGCGACGAGCTGGCCCTGCACCTGAGTGACTTCCAGCTGGATGCCGGCCTTGAGCGTCTGTTCCTGCGCGCGCAGCTTGTCCAGCTCCGCGCGGGCCTGCTCCAGCTGCGCGTCCTTGATGGGGATGTCGAACGTCCCGCGCAGCACGAGGCCCAGGCCCGCGGTGCGGTCGTTGAACGGGTCGTACGCGAACTGGCTGCGCTGGCGCGTGGCACTGCTCGTCCAGCGGATGTCGTAGAAGCCCGCGAGCCCCAGGTCCGGGTAGTAGCTGCGCTCGCGGATAAGCACTTCCTGCTCCCGCGCGATGATGCCAGCGGTGATGGCCTTCAACTCCGGACGCCGCTCGCTGGCCTCCCGCAGCGCGGTCTCCAGGTCGGGCAGCTTCACGTCCTCGCGCAGGGGCAGGTCCTCCTCCACCACCTCCACCGGCTCGTCCGGGGCGGCGCTGGCCAGCAGCCGGATGGCGGTGAGCGCGAACTGCTCCCCCTGCACGGCGCTGGCGCGCTGCGACTCCACGAGATGGCGGAAGTACCCCAGCTTGTACGTGTCCAGCTTCGACACCTGATCCGAGTCCTCCTTGAGGAGGGCGTCGATGCGGTCGCTCGCGTCCTTGAGGCGCTTGGACACGTCCTCCAGCTGCTTCAGGCCGGCTCGCGCCAGCTGGTAGCCGTAGTACGCCTGCGCGGCCTGGAAGCCGGCTTCCGCGCGCACGCGCTCGCGCAACGCCGCGCCGACGATGGGCCCCTGCGCGCCCGCCTTCTCCAGCGCGGTCAGCTTGCCGAACGTGTACAGCGGCAGCACCGCGTTGCCGGTGGAGAACACCGTCACGCCCACGTCGCCGAAGTTCCAGTCGCCCTCCAGCGACGCCTCCGTGGTGGGCGGGCCGCCCAGGCCGTTGTTGCGCGCCTCGGGGACGGGGCCACCCGCGCCCAGGGTGATCTCGAACTTGGGGAACCACGCCCACTTCGCCTGCTGGTACAGCGCCTGGAACTTGCGCAGCTCCGCGCTCGCCTCCGCCACGCGCGCGTCCTGGGTGCGCGCCCGCGCCACCAGCCGGGCCAGGGTGATGGGCCCCTGGGGCGGCTTCGTGCCGGCCCGGGCGCCCGGGGCCTGGGCCACCTCGGACGCGCTGTCGCCGGGCGGACCATTGCCGGAGACGTCGTTGCCCGGGGCGTTGTCGCCAGGGCCCCCTTCCGCGGCGCCCGGCGTTCCGACAGCGGGCGTTCCTGCCTTGGGGGCTGCCGCGCCCGGCGTGCCCTGCATCGTGGTGGACGTCTTCGGCGCGGTGGTGGTGGCGCTCTGGGCGGCATTGCCGGCTTCGGCCGCCTGCCCGGGATTCACCGGCGAGGGCCCCGGCGGCAGCGCCGAACCGGAGCCCGAGGTGGAGCTGCCCGGCCTGCCCTGACTTCCCGAGGTGCCCGGCGAGGGGATGGTGGCCGGTGACAGGTTGCCGGGAGAGGGGGCCGCGGTGCCAGGAGCCCCTGTCCCCGGGGCGTTCGAGGGGGCGGTCGTGGGAGAGAGCTGCGCGCCCGCAACGCCTCCGGTAAGCAACATTGCCACTGCGACGACCCTGGTGACTTCTCTGCCCATGCTGTGGTCCGCCTCGTGTGCGGCGGGCATATCTGGAAGCCCGCGGCGGCGCAGCATTTCTGTGTACGGATGCGCACCTCCGGATGTCGGCTTCCGCCCAGTCCGGCGGCGCGTATCGCGCGTGACAATCGCCGACATTCATTTCAGATGAAGCTTGGTCGGCGCGCGGAGGGGTCGCAGAATCGCGCGCCGGTTTCGACGCCTTCCTTCAAGGAAAACCCCATGGCCTACACCGACCGCGTCAAGCAGATCCTCTCCTGGTACCCCTCCGACAATCCCGGCACGCTGACGAACCTGGCGCGGCTGCTGAACACGGGAACGCTCGCGGGCACCGGCAAGCTCGTCATCCTCCCGGTGGATCAGGGCTTCGAGCACGGCCCCGCGCGCTCGTTCGGCCCGAACCCGGCCGGCTATGATCCGGACTACCACGTGCAGCTGGCCATCGAGTCGGGCTGCAACGCGTACGCGGCGCCGCTGGGCTTCCTGGAGGCCGTGGCCGGCAGGCTCGCGGGTGAGATTCCCCTCATCCTCAAGGTGAACAACTCCGACTCGCTGGCGAAGACGGCCGCGCCCATGTCCGCGGTGACGTCGTCCGTGAAGGACGCGGTGCGCCTGGGCTGCGCGGCGGTGGGCTACACCATCTACCCGGGCTCCGCGGCCCGCAACGAGCAGTACGAGGACCTGCGCGACATCATCGCGGAGGCCAAGTCCTACGGCCTGCCCACCGTGCTCTGGGCCTATCCGCGCGGCGCCCTGTCCAAGGAGGGTGAGACGGCCATCGACGTGGTGGCGTACGCGGCGCAGATCAGCGCGCAGCTGGGTGCGCACATCATCAAGGTGAAGCCGCCCACGGACTTCCTGGAGCAGGCGGAGGCGAAGAAGGCCTTCGAGAAGGCCAACATCGCCACCAAGACGCTGGCGGACCGCGTGCGCGAGGTCGTCCGCTCCGCGTTCAACGGCAAGCGCATCGTCATCTTCTCCGGCGGCGAGTCGAAGGAGACGTCCGCGCTCATCGACGACATCCGGCAGATCCACCAGGGTGGCGGCTTCGGCTCCATCATGGGCCGCAACGCGTTCCAGCGTCCGCACGCCGAGTCCATCAAGCTGCTCAAGGACGTGATGAACATCTTCGCCGGCAAGTAGTCCCCAGCTGCCTGTCCACGCCCGACGTCCGCGCCCCTCCCCGCCGAGCGTTGGGGAGGGTGCCCGCCCGGGCGTGGAGCAGCAAGCCTGGCCCCTGCCCTTCCGGTCCCCGGACGCGACGGGGTGGCGGGTTGATGCGGTGAGGGCTACTCGACAGCTTCCGGTGGCGTGAGTGGCCCGTGGTCTCGCCCCTGCCCCGGGACTCACTC
>NZ_RAWA01000547.1 GCF_003611675.1 Corallococcus sp. CA053C | reverse complement strand
GCCAGACGCTGCTGGGCCGCTGGGGCTTCTACGCGGTGAGCGCGCTGGGCGGGCTGGTGTCCAGCGCCTCCGCGGTGGCGTCCGCCGCGTCGCTGTGCGCCAACGGCACCATCACCCCCATGACGGCCGGGGTGGGCGCCATCATCGCGTCGCTCGCCAGCGCCGCCATCAACTTCGTCCTGGTGGCGCGCGTGTCCGGGCAGCGCCCGCTCACCCTCCGGCTGGGTCGCGCCCTGGGCGTCGTCATGCTGCTGGGGCTCGCGGGCGCGCTCGTCCAGACGCACCTGCCGACGTTCCTGCCCTAGAAGCGGTCCGGCTCCGGCATGGGCGGCGCGGCGGACAGCCCCCTGTCCGCCATGGGCGGGTGCAGGGGCAGCATCACGATGAAGCGCGACCCGTGGCCGTATTCGCTCTCCACCCGCACGCGACCGCCGTGCCCTTCCACCAGGCTCTTCACGATGGCGAGCCCCAGCCCCGCGCCGCCGAACTCGCGCGTGGAGCTGCCATCCACCTGGTAGAAGCTCTGGAAGATGCGCTCGAACTCCTCCGAGCGGATGCCCACGCCGGTGTCCTCCACGCTGATGCGGTAGCCGGGCACGCCCAGCTCCTGCTGCATCGCCGCGTCCGACAGCGTCACCTTCACCCGGCCGCCCGACGGCGTGAACTTCACCGCGTTGGCCAGCAGGTTCACCACCACCTGGCGCAGCTTGTCCAGGTCGCCCGCGAGCCGCGGCTGGGGCGTGTGCGGCAGCCGCACCTCCAGCTCCAGGCCCTTGCGCTGCGCCTGCGGCAGCACGCTGGAGACCGCCGTCTGGATGATGTAGCCGGGGTCCACCGGCGCCATGGACAGGCGCAGGCGGCCCGCCTCAATCTGGCTCAGGTCCAGCAGCGAGGAGATCATCGAGAGGAGCGTCTCGCCCTTCTCCACGATGGTGCGCACGTACTGGAGTTGCTCCGCGTTGAGCGGCCCCGCCAGCCCCTCCGCCATCATCTCCGAGTAGCCCAGGATGGACGCGAGCGGCGTGCGCAGCTCATGGCTCACCGTGCCCAGGAAGGACGACTTCAGCCGGTCCAATTCCTTGAGCCGCGCGTTGGCCTGGATGAGCCGCGCGTTCTGCGCCTCCAGCTCGCGGTGCACCTCCAGCGTGGACTCCAGGTGCAGGTGCGTGGCGAGGTAGGCCTTCTGGCCGCTGGCGACGAGCGCGCCCAGCACCTGACCGAAGTGGCCCAGCACCTGAGCCGCGGTGCGCTCGGGCACGCGGCGCACGCGCGCCAGCAGCTCGTGCGCCCGCTCCAGGTCCAGCCCCTCGATGCCGGTGAGCGTGGCCGGGAAGTCCGTCAGCTCCTCGGGCGTGAAGGGCCCCAGGATGACGCGGCCCAGGAAGTCGCCGTCCCAGCGCACGGGCATCACCACGTAGCGCAGCCCGGTGAAGCACGGCAGCGCGATGAGCCCTGACGATTCGGACGTGTCGCCGTCCGCCACGCGCCCGCCGTCCAGCGGCAGCACGGGCCCGTCCTTCACGCGGCCCACCATGGCGGTGCACGCGTGGCGCCCGTCCGGGAAGGAGAAGACGTAGGCGCAGAAGTCGCCGTGCCCCACCTTCACGTCCGCCAGCTTCGTGCCGCGCGCGTCCAGCACCTTGATGCCCACGCGGTACAGGTCGCTGAAGCCCTTCACCACCTCCGCGAAGGACGGCAGGTCCAACAGGTCGCCGAGCGCCAGCCGCCGCTGGAGGACGGACTCCCGCCGGAGCCCGCCCGACATGTCCCGGGGTCCTCCCATCGGGCTGCTCATGAAGGACTCCCGCTGGCGCCACCCTCGGGCAGGGCGCCGTAGCGGCCTTCCAGCGCCGTGCCGGAGAGGTCCACCTGCCGGAAGATCTGCCCCAGGAACTCCTCTTCCGACAGGCCCACGTTGCGCGACAGGTGGGCGCGGTTCTCGAGCGCGCGCCAGGCCGCCTGCGCCACGGCGTGGAAGGTCTCCACCACGCCCTCGCCCCGCACCGCCACCGACCCGACGACGGGCTGGGTGCCCTTCTTCTGGATGTCCGCCAGTTCGGCGTCCGTGAGGCTGTCCGGCAGGTCGCGCTTGTTGAACTGGATGACCACCGGCACCTGCGCCGGATCCAGCTCCATCTCGCGCATGTTCTCCTGGAGGTTGCGCCAGTAGGCGTTGTTCTCCTGCGACGCGTTGCGCCGGCTGTCCGCGATGAACACCACCGCGTCGGTGCCCTGCAGCACCACGCGCCGCGTGGCGTTGTGGATGACCTGGCCGGGGACGGTGAAGAGCTTCACCTTCACCTTGAAGCCCGCGGAGGTGGAGAAGAAGACGGGCAGCAGGTCGAAGAAGAGCGTGCGGTCGTCGTGCGTGTCCACCGACAGCAGGCGCCCTCGCACATCCGGCCGCGCCCGGGCGTGCAGCTTGCGCAGGTTCGTCGTCTTCCCGCTGAGCCCGGGGCCGTAGTAGACGATCTTGAGCGTCAGCTCACGCTGGGCGTGGTTCAGTTGCAAGGAGGGGGCTCGAACCCGAGGGGGACCGGGACCGTCTTTTTATAATGGTCCCACGCCCCGCGCGGAAGGCCGGTTGCACGCCAGACGACGGAGCGGAAACGATCCGCGCTCCAGGAATGGCGTTCCCCCGAGTGGCGTTTCGAGAAGTTCCCGCTCCTCGTGCCAAGAGGAGGACGTCTCCCCACACGGAAAAGAGGACACTGTGCGCGGAATGATCGCGTGCACGGGTAAGGGGGGACCGGTTAGGATCGCGGACGCGACGGAGGAGCAAGGCGATGACGATGAAGCAGGTGGAACCAGGCGTCGAGGTGGCCCCCACGCCGGTGATGGACGTGGCGACCCTCTCCAACGACCTGGTGAACGGGGTCAAATTCGGTGTGGCCACCGACGAGGACCTGACCACGGTGTCGGCCCTGCGCTCCAACTCCGAGCCCTGGAAGGGCCGTGGGGAGAGCCAGGAGGACAGCCTCAAGGCCCTCACCCAGCTCAAGCCCTTCCTCCATGTGGCCCGGCTGCAGAACCAGATCGTGGGTTACGTGACGGTGGAGCGCGACGGCCCGGTGCCCGGCGCCGCCTACCTGCGCAACATCGTGGTGAAGCCGGAGCTGCGGCGCCACGGCCTGGGCGCGATGCTGCTGAACAAGGCGCTGGACGCGGCCCGCGACATGTACCGCAAGACGATCGCGCTGCGCGTGGATCCGGCGAATGCACCCGCGGTGGGCTTCTACCGCAAGGCGGGCTTCACCACCGTGGCCACGGTGGTGTCCAAGAAGTCCGGCAAGCTGCGGCTCCTGATGTCGCGCGAGCTATAATCCGCGTCCATCACAGGCTGATGGCAGTACCCGACGGGAGGGGCCCTCACACGGCCGCTCCCGTCGTGCTTTGGAGACAGGCCCCCCGGGTGTCCCGGCGCGCGGCGGTCGACTATCCTGCGCGGGTTCCACCCCGCCGGGCCTGACGCACGGCAGCGGTGGGGCCACCCCTCGCATGAAACCGCTCGCTGAGCTGCTGCGTCACCTGTCGCGTCCCGGAATCACCGAGCTGGCCCTGGCCAGTGGCCGTCCGCCCATGGTGCGAAACGCCACCGGCTACGAGCCCGTCGACCCCGGCGCCCTCACCACCGACGACCTCGTGAAGGCCCTCCAGGCCATGGTGGGCCTGGCGCGCGCCTCCACGGTGTCGGAGACCCCCGTGCAGTGGACGGTGAACGCCACCGGCCTGGGCTCGCTCAGCATCGCGGCGGTGCGCCGGGGCGACCTGATGAACGTGCGCCTCACGCGCGGCACGGAGGGCGCCACGCAGGCGACTCCCGCGACGGCCGCGGCTCCAGCGACCCCGGTGCCCCAGGCCGCGCCCGGCCGGGCGCCCTCCGCTCCGGCGGAAGCCGTGGCCCGGATGGCCCAGGCCGGTGGGCCTGCTACCACGGAAGCGTCCGCACGCACGGCACCGGTGGGAGCGGCCTCCGTGCGAGGTGTCCCCGTCGGCGCGGTCACGGCGCCGGCCGACGCCTTCGCCAGGGCCCACCCCGCGGGCGCGCAGGTCCCCCAGGCTTCGGCCGAGATCTCCGCGCGTGCCGCCGTTCCCGCCGCCGCGCGCCCTCCCGCCGCGAGCGCACCTTCACCCGCGGCCGACGTCCCGGCGCGCGCCATCCCCATCTCGCGGAACGCCCCCGCGCCGGGCCGCGACCTGGCCGTGCTGCTGGAGCAGGCGCGCAGCATGCACGCCAGCGACCTGCACGTGGTGGCCGGACGGCCGCCGCTGTTCCGTCTGGCGGGAGAGCTGCAACCGCAGGACACGCCGCTGTCGCCGGAGCTGGTGGAGCGACTCCTGCTGCCCATCATCCCGGAGCGGCTGCGACACATCCTGGAGCGCGACGGCAGCGTGGACTTCGCGCTGGACTCCGAGGAGACGGGGCGCTTCCGCGTCAACGTGGGCCGCCAGCGCACGGGCCTCAAGGGCGTCTTCCGCGTCATCTCCCGGGAGATTCCCACCCTGGAGTCGCTGGGCCTGCCGGCGGACATCGCCAAGGCGACGCACCACCACCAGGGCCTCATCGTGCTCACCGGCCCGTCGGGCCACGGCAAGACGAGCACGCTCGCGGCGCTGGTGGACATCATCAACCGTGAAACGACGCACCACGTGCTCACCGTGGAGGATCCGGTGGAGTACGTGCACCCACGCAAGCGCGCCCTCATCAGCCAGCGCGAGGTGGGCACCAACACCCGCACCTTCGCGAGCGCCCTCAAGGGCAGCCTGCGTGAGGACCCGGACGTCATCGTCGTGGGCGAATTGCGCGACACGGAGACGGTGCGCATGGCGCTCGCCGCCAGCGAGACGGGCCACCTGCTCATCAGCACCATGAACACGCCCAGCGCGGCGAAGACCATCGACCGGCTCATCGACCTCTTCCCGCCGGCGGATCAGCAGCAGGTGCGGCTGTCGCTCTCCAGCGGCCTGCGCCTCATCGTCAGCCAGCGGCTGATGCCCTCCACGGACGGCAAGCGCATGGTGGCCGCCGCCGAGGTGCTCACGGGCTCCGTGGCGCTGGGCAACCTCATCCGCGACAACAAGACGTATCAAATCCCGTCGCTCCAGCAGCGCGGCAAGTCGCTGGGCATCATCCGCTTCGAGGACTCGCTGTCGGACCTGGCGCGCTCGGGCAAGGCGACGCTGGAGACGGTGAAGGGCTTCGCGGAGAACCCAGACGAAATCGAGGCCATGGTGACGGGCAAGCGGCCCGGCGCCGCCACCACCGTGCCCC
>NZ_RAWA01000546.1 GCF_003611675.1 Corallococcus sp. CA053C | reverse complement strand
GATGGGCGGGGTGGCGGGGGTCTTGAACAAGGCCTTCGAGGAGAAGCGCAACAAGGACACATTCGGGTAAGGCGACCTCTCGGAGCCGCGCATCGTCGCGCGTCTCCGCGCGGCACTGCCCCTGCTGCGAGCCTCCTGAACGGGCTGTGTGCCGTGGGCGAGCCAGCCGGCGAGCACGGAGTTCGTCGGATCCGCGCTGAATCCACTCGCGCAAACGCCACGTATCCCCCTACAGCCAGTCAGTGCTGCGGGGGACGCGGCTGGCCCTGCAACCTCCCCCTTGGGAGTCGATGATGAAACGGATGATCAGAGGAACCTTCGCCGCGGGCGCGCTGGCGCTGGTGGTCTCGAACCTGGCGTGGGCGGGGAACCAGTCGGCCACGCTGCGCATCGCGCCGGGCTCCAACGTGTGCCTGCTCCAGGACGAGCTGGCCGTCAACGCGGTGTTCGCCGCGGGCACCGTCCAGCCGAGGCCCGACGGCTCACGGCCGCCGGTGCGGTTCCGGCTGCGGCGGAGCCTCATCGGGCAGCCGGGGACGTTCTCCAACGCGGCCGAGGAGGTGACGACGGACTTCTCGTTCGCGGCGGACGCCGTCACCCGGTCTGACCTGGTGCCGGGCACCTTCCGGCTGTGCGCGCTCAACCCGCAGGCCGTCGCCGTCAGCGCGAAGCTGGACCTGCGGACGAGCTGAGACCGGCTTCTTCCCATCGGCCTTCGCAGCAGCTGCCTGAGGCATGATGGCCTTCGTGAAGACAGACAGACTGGAAGACCTTGGCCACGCGGCGACGCTCGCGGAGCTCCACTCCTCTCTCCACCTTCATCGGAGGGAGGCGGAGCTCGCGGAGTTCGAGCGCCCCAACGGCCCGCCTTCCTGCACGGTCCGCATCATCGACGGAGGCGTCGACGGCCCGGGGAACGTCGACACGGGCAGGGGCCCCTACGTCGTCCTGATCAACGGTCCCCTCAAGGCTTCCGGCCACCTCAACCTGTGGACGGACGACTATCTGCCCGGGCTCGTGATCGTCAGGGGGGACCTCCGGGCCAGGACGCTCTCGTTCGGAAATGGGGCGCGGGTCTTCGTGGAAGGCTCGGTGTTCGTGGACGACTTTCTCTTCGGCCAGTACGGGGACCACAATGCCGTCCTCAGCGCCACGGGTGAGCTGCGCGCGAGGGCGAGCTTCCTCGGGGCGTATGCGTACATCTATGCGGACGGAGGGGTGCGTTCGCTGATCTACGCGCCGCGTGGAGGCTGGGAGACGCTGGAGCCGGACATCGAGAACGAAGGGGTCGGGGACGGAGCAGGCTTCTTCGACCCGGCGGTGCTCGACCGCTATGGCGACCTCGACTTCCGGCTGGCCATCCAGGCCGCCCGCGACGGGCGGTCCTTGTTCCTGCCCGGCGTCGAGGAGCGCTTTCCGGCCCGGCTGACCTCTCGAAGCACGAAGTAGGGTTCATCCCTCCGCGCAAGGTCGGCGGGCCCGGATCCGTCACGGGACCTTCGCTCACCAGGCGATGCGCTCGCCCCGGAAGTCGAAGAAGCTGCCGCTGTCCGGCAGGGTCAAGCGATCCAGCACCGCGAGCAGCCCCGCGGCCGACTCGGACGCCTGCAACGGCGCGCTCGAACCGCCCATGTCCGTCTGCACCCAGCCGGGACTGATGGCCACCGCGATGAGTCCCTCGCCGCGCAGGTCCTGCGCGAGCGAGCGCATGGCCATGTTCAGCGCCGCCTTCGACATCCGATAGCCGTAGCTTCCGCCCGACGTGTTGTCCGCGATGGAGCCGAGCCCCGAGCTGAGGCTCGCGATCTTCGCTCCCCGCGCCTCGCGCAGCCGCGGCAGCAACGCGCGCGTCACCCGCAGGGTGCCGATTGCGTTCACCTGGAGCATCTGCTGCGCGTCCTCGATCGAGAGGTCCTCCAGGTTGTCGCGCCGGGTGCGCATGCCCGCGTTGTTGATGAGCAGGTCCACCGGCCCGCTCAGCGCGGCGGCGAACGCGCGCACGCTCTCGTCGCTTGCCACGTCGAGGGCGTGCACGTGCAGCCGGCCGCCGGAGGCTCCCACCAGGGCGGTGAGTTCCCGGGCCTGCGCCGGATCACGGGCGCCTGCGTGCACGGTGTTGCCACGGGCGAGGGACTGCCGGGTGAGTTCGAGGCCGATGCCGCGGTTGGCGCCAGTGATGACGAGGTTCATGGGGCCAGACCCTAGATCGAACCGCCCTGTTGTCGCGGCTGGCGCAGCGGGCTCGCGGACACGAAAAGGCCCCGCCTTCCCGGGTGCTCCGGAGAAGCGGGGCCACGAACGTCGGTTCGGTTACTGGCCGTCGAGCTTGCCGTCCAGGTTCCGGTCGAGCGCGATGCGCGTGCCGGAGCCCGGAGGCGCCGCGGTGAAGGTCACCTCCTGGCCTGGCGTGTTCGCCAGCGCGCGCAGGGCCGTGGTGGTGATGTTGGCGGTGCCGTCGTCGGGCTTCCACGTGCCGGCCACGCGGTCGAACAGGAAGCCCTTCACGCGGGTGCCGATGGCGGCCTTCGCCACCAGGTCGGCCTCATACGTGGCGCCGCCGAGGACCTTCGACACGAACGGCGTCTTCGCACGGGCCATCAGCAGGTCGATGCGCGGACCCACCGCGGCGGCGTTCGTCGACGTGAGCGTCACCTGCTGACCGACGATGGGCGCCAGGTCGGAGTCCACCGCCATCATGTAGGCCTCCACGGCACGGCGATCCGTGTCGTTGCGGAAGCCCACCAGGGGCCCACCGATGCTGGTGTTGGCGAAGACGATGGCGCTGAAGAAGCGGAACATCGTGTCCACCGCGCCGTCGTGCGTGAAGCCGAAGCCGCGGATCTGGTCGCCCGTGGGCCCGGTATCCGGGGCCTGGAAGAAGCTGCTGTCCGGGAAGCCGAACATGCCGACCTTCGTGTACATATTGCGCACGTGGGGGATCTTCATGATCTGGCTGATCCCCTCGAAGCTCGAGTGGCCGTCGGTGCCGAAGAAGCCCTGCGCGGCGTCGATGACGTGACAGCCGTTGCAGTTGAAGCCGGTGTTGGTGCCAATCGCCAGGCCGTCCACGCGGCGGCTGCCGAAGAAGAAGTCGCGGCCGGCCGCCTGCGTCGAGGTGAGCGAGTTGTCCAGGTTGCGGATGGGATTCGGCGGCAGCTGCACCTGGAGCTGGAAGTTCGTGAACTTGTTCATCTCCGCCTCGGTGGGCTGATCCGCGCGGCCGAGCAGCCCCGGGAAGGCGACGACGAAGTTCTTGAACGACAGGGCCTCGTCATACGCGCTCGCGCCGAAGAAGCCGGTGGAACGGTCACCGCGCCAGTGCATGGCGCCCGAGGTGGACATGCCGCGCAGGGTCTGCGTCGTCATGGGCCCCTTCATCGGGTGGAAGGAGTTCTGGTTGCCGGTGCCGTTGATGTCCGAGCTCGGGTGGCCGGTGAACAGGCGGAACGCGCCAATCTCCAGGCTGCTCGCGAGGCGCTTGTCGATGGCGTTGGTCGTCACCGCGTCGTCCGGGTTGCCCAGGTCCCAGGCGATCTCGTCCTTGTCGCCGAAGACGTGACAACTGGCGCAGGACGCCTCGCCGTTGGCCGAGGAGAAGTCCGCGTCGTAGAGGAACGGGCGGCCCTGCACGACGGAGTCGGGCTCGGGGTTGTAGAGCGCCGCCGAGGCCACCTGGCTCTTCGTGGCGAGGTCGATGACCTTCACCGCGTTGTCGAAGCGGGTCATCACGTAGAGGCGGTTGCGCGCCTCGTCCAGCACCAGTCCGCTGGGGCCGCCGCCGCTCACGGGGATGTAGTTGGCGCTCGCCGTCCGGGGGTTGAAGGTGTCCGCCTCCAGCGCCGCGGTGTCGAAGACGCCGACCTTGCTGGAGCTGAACGCGGCCACGTACAGCTTCGCGCCGTCACCCGAGAGGGCCATCTCCGTGGGGGTGGAGAGGCTGTGGTTCCTGGCCGTGGGGTCGAAGCCGGTGGAGCCGGCCAGCTTCGAATAGTCGATGTGCTTGTTCAGGTGGCGCGGCGACACCGACGTCCCGTTGATGACGGTGATGCGCATCTTCGCGATGTTGCCCTGCACCGTGCTGCCACCGAAGGCGCCGGGGCCCTCGAAGCGGGTGAGGTTGTTGGCGTCGCTGTTGGTCGCGTACACCACGCCCGTCTTCGGGTTGACGGCCAGGTTGAAGACCGTCGTTCCCACGCCCGTGTAGAACGCCTTCTGCTGCAGGCCGTCCGCGTCGATGGCGAAGACGTCCTTGTCCGGCAGGTTGAAGCGCACGCCGTTGTTCCAGTTGCGGCCGAGCGTGTCCTCCCAGCGGCTGAGAGCGCTGTTCCACTTGACGATGAGGCCCGTCTCCGGCGCCTTCGCGCCCTCGGCGTTCGTGGACGGACCGGGCAGGCCGCCCAGGAAGAGGTTGTTGCCCCACGGGAACGTGTCCGGCTGGACCAGGCACACGCCCGCGCTGCCGAAGCCGTTGCACACGCTGTCCATGTTGATGGTCGTCGTCCGGTTGCCGGACTGGGCGATGGCCGCGTAGACCGTCTTCTTGTCCGGGCTGACGGCGAGAGCCCGCGGCGTGTCGCCGAAGAGCGTCAGGATGCGCGCGGGCGTGCCGCCTGGCGTCGTCCCCAGGGACGCGGGGTTGAAGACCCAGACGTCCGCGCGGCCCACGCCCGGCGTGGTGAGCTGCGGATCCCCCGCGCCGGGCACGGAGGCGATGGACGGATCCGTGCGCTGCTGGCCGCGGTGCGAGGTGGAGATGAACGCATATCCGTTGGCGCCGGCGAACACGACGTCGCGCGGCTCGTCACCCACGAGCAGCGTGCGTACCACGTGCGGCGTGCCGCTCACGCTCACCACGCTGATGCTGTCGGACAGGTGGTTGACCACCCAGACCTCGGTGTTGCTGCGCGCCGCGACCGACACCGGCTCCAGGCCCACCGGAACCTCGGCGACGAGCGACAGGCCCCCGCTGGTGACGTTGAAGACCTCCAGGCGATTGTCCGGCGTGTTGACCGCGAACAGCTTCGTCCCGTCCGGAGAGAGGGCCAACGGGCGCACGTGCGCGCTCTCGAACTCGATGAACGAGGGCGCCTGCGCAGCGGCACGGGAGGAGACGAACAGCGACACGGCGGCGCACAGCAGACCGGCTCGTGCGTGCCACCGGTTCTTGCGCGTGCCCACTTGCGGGGTACGGACCATCGGGACCTCCTGGGGGAACGGGGAATCGTTGCGCACTCGGAATTACCAGGGCGCGCCGCGACATCGCCCCCACCGAAAGGAGGGGGAAGGGAGGGGGAGG
>NZ_RAWA01000545.1 GCF_003611675.1 Corallococcus sp. CA053C | reverse complement strand
CCCCCACGGCGACCACGAAGGCCCCCGTCGCGCCTGCCCCGCCGCCCGTCGCCGCGCCCGTCGTGCGCGCGGCGCCGTCCAAGGCGGTGGCGCTGTTCGGCGTGGCCCGCCAGTCGGCCGCCTCGGACCAGGCGGCGAAGCTGGAGGACACGCTGTCGCGGAAGCTGGGCGCCGCGGGCGACGTGGAGTTCGTGGACCTGGCGGCCGCGTTCCCGGCGCCGGAGCCCCAGGGCATTCCGAAGGGCGACGCGCTCTTCGACGAGGGCCGCTCCGCGTACGACAACCTGGACCCCGACACCGCGGCGGTGAAGTTCAAGGCGGCCGCGGACGCGTACGTGCAGCGCCCGGGCGACCTGCGTCCGGAGAAGCTGGGCGAGGCGTACCTCTTCCAGGGCGCCTCGCAGCTGCTCAACGGCGACGTGGCGGGCGCGAAGGTCGCCTTCACGAACGCGATGGTGGCGGAGCCGTCCCTGCGCCCGGATGCGGGCCAGTTCGGCCAGGACGTGCAGCGGGTGTTCGCGGAGGCGCAGAAGGAGCTGGCCGCGCAGCCGCAGGGCTCGCTGGTGGTGACGTCCCAGCCCCAGGGCGCGCGCGTGCTGGTGCGCGGCCGCGACGTGGGCGCGACGCCGCTGTCCAACGTGAAGCTGCCGCCGGGCCACTACCCCGTGCAGGTGGTGCTGCCGGGCTACGCCCCGTCCGTGACGTACGCGGAGGTGAAGCCGTCCGCGCCCACCGAGGTGAAGGCGAAGCTGTCCTCCGCGCCCGGCCTGGCCGCGCTGCGTGACGCGGCCGCGAAGGCCGGCACGGAGAAGGCCTTCTCCGACGACGCCGTTCCCCCGGAAGTCGGCGCCATCGGCGAGCGGCTCAACGCGCGCTACGTGGTGCTGGCGGCGGCGTTCCAGGACAAGAAGGGCCGCCTCCACGGCGAGGTACAGGCGTGGGACCTGCGCACGAAGAACCGGCTGAAGGGCGTGGAGGTGGACTTCGGCGAGCGCGACGGCAAGGGCAGCGCGAACGCCGCCGCCGAGCAGGTGCACACCTTCCTCACCGGCTCCGCCCTGCCCCAGGGCACCAAGCCGGGCCGCAACGAGGTGGCGTCCTCGTCGGGGGACTCCGTGCTGCGCAAGCCCTGGTTCTGGGCCGCGGCGGCGGGCGTGGCGGCGGTGACGGCGGGCGTGGTGTACGTGGCCACGTCGGACCGCGCCCCCGGCTTCAACCCCGTGAATGGGCTGCCCGGTGGAATTTCCTTCTAGCGCTCGCGTCAAGCTTCCAGGACTCCCCATGAAAGCCCTCTCGCTCGCGTTCGTGTTGCTGCCCGCCCTGGCGCTGTCGTCCTCGCCCCCGCCGGGTCGCATCTCCGCGCTGCTCATCCCCATGGACCCGTCGTCCGAGTCCTCGGGGGTGCAGATGGAGAACTACATGAACGACGCGCTTGGCAACTTCGCCAACTACTCCGTGCGCAAGCCGAAGGACCTCTTCGGCCTGCCGGACGACGCGGCGGCCCAGGCGTCGTTCCAGCGCGCGAAGAAGGGCTTCGAGGAGAGCGCCAAGGCCTTCGAGGCCCGCGAGTACGAGGACGCGGAGCGCAAGGTGCGCGCCACCCTCAAGGAAGTGGAGGGCTCGGTCGCGGCCATGCACTCGTGCTTCCCGCTGTGCGACGCGCTCGCGCTGCACGGCGCCATCCTCCAGCTGCGGGGCGACGTGGAGGAAGCGAAGCTGCTGCTCATCGACCTGATGGCGCTCAACCCCACCTTCGAATTGAACCCCAAGCGCTTCAGCCGGGACTTCATCGGCCTGCGGGTGCAGGTGGCCACGAGCCGCACGTCGCAGCTGCGCGGCACCGCCACCTTCAAGTCGCGGCCCGCGGGCGCGCGCGTCTTCGTGGACGGAGAAGCGGTGGGCTACACCCCCGTGACGCTCCCCGCGCTGCCGGTGGGCAAGCACCTGGTGCGGATGGAGCGCCCCGGCTTCCGCCAGTTCGGTCAGATCGCCGAAGTGACGCCGGACGACACGGAGGTCAGCGCGGCGCTCGTCCCCACGGCCACGTACAAGGCCTACGACGTGCAGCTCGACAAGGTGGTGAGCGACGTGTCGCGTCCCAGCGACAAGCCGGCCAACGCCGTCGTGGCGCTCGGCAAGTCGCTGGGGTTGGACCGGACGCTGCTGGGCACCGTGCGCGTCATCCCGGAGAAGGGCACGGAGCTGGCGGTGGGCCTCTTCGACGTGAAGAGCGGCAAGCGCCTGGGCTCGCGGCGGCTGGTGCTCCAGGGCGACGAGTACGGACAGCTCAAGCTGGAGATGGAGCGGGTGGTCAACCAGCTCATCAACACCGAGGGCGAGAAGGTCATCCGCGCCAAGGATCCGCTGGAAGGCCGCAGCGGCGCGGAGGACTGGAGCGCGGAGGACCGGGGCGGCCAGCAGAAACAGTCCGAGAAAAAACGCTCCACGGATGACCCCTTGGATTCGATGTCGGGAACCGAGGATTGGTAGCGGACGGCGCTTGTCCCGGGACGGACTGCCCCTAGAGTCCCGGGCCGCATGCGCCTCCTGCCGCTGTTGACCCTCCTCCCGACGTTCGCGCTCGCGCAGACGGGCGCCGTCGTCCGCGCGCCCACCCCGCCGCGCGGCATCACGCTGCCTCCCACCAACGCGGCGCTCGTGGACGAAGCGCCCGCGCTGTCGCTCAACCCCGCGGGGCTGGGCTTCCTGGACGCGGGCCAGCTCTTCTACCTGCACGAGCGCAACCTGGAGTCGGACGCCGTGGGCGACGCCGTCTTCCTGGGCACGCGCCTGCTGGGGCTGGGCGCGGGCTTCTCGCTGGAGTGGATCCGCGGCGAGGACGCGCCCGACTACCGCAAGACGTCCTTCGGCCTGTCGCTGGGGCCCCGCACCTTCCAGCTGGGCGCGGCCCTGCACGACTTCAGCTCCGACGACCGCGCCATTGGCGGACTCACCAGCTGGGACGTGGGCCTCACCGCGCGCCCCGCCCGCTTCCTCTCGCTGGCCGCGGTGGCGAGGGACCTGAACGCCCCGGAGAGCGACGGCCTCAAGCTGCCGCGCCGCTACAACTTCGGCCTGGGCCTGCGCCCGCTGGACGAGCGCTACACGCTGGGCGTGGACTGGCTCTTCGCCGAAGGGGGCTTCCGGGAAGGCCAGGCCACGTACACGGTGCAGGCGGAGGTGGTGCGCGGCCTGCGGCTGGGCGGCGGGCTGTCCCACGGCTTCGTCAGCGGCATCCCACTGGCGCTCCAGATCTCCGCCACGGTGGACCTGGGCCACGCGGGCCTGACGTACGCGGCGGGCGGCGCGGGCGACGGCCTGGACCACGTGCTGCAGCTGCGCCTGTCGTCGGAGCCCTACCGCTCCGTGCACGGCTCCCACGGGGTGGTGACGCTGCTGGACCTGGACGACATGCTGTCGGGCGGCGTGAGCCCGGTGCTGTCGGTGCTGGGCGTGAGCGAGTCGGATCCGTACCTGCGGCTGCTCAAGTTCCTGGACCTCGCCACGAAGGACGAGCGGCTCCAGGGCGTGGTGGTGAAGATGGAAGGCCTGCCCGGCGTGGGCTGGGGTGGCGCCGAGGAGCTGCGCCAGGCTTTCCTGCGCCTGCGGCAGGCGGGCAAGAAGGTCGTGGTGGTGATGCTGTCGGGGGATGACCGCTCGTACCTCGTGGCGTCGGCGGCGGACAGCGTGTACGCGCTGACGGAGGCGTCGCTGCCCATCAACGGCCTGTCCGCCAGCGTGACGTCGCTGGGCGGCACCATGGAGAAGCTGGGCATCCACTGGGACGTGGCGCGCGTGGGTGAGTACAAGACGGCGACGGATCAGCTCACCCGCTCCGACATGAGCCCCGCGGAGAAGGAGACGCTGGACGCGTACCTGGACGGCCAGGTGGCGCACTACGAGAAGGCCGTGGAGTCCGGCCGCAAGCTGTCGCCGGAGAAGCTGCGCCAGGCGTGGACGGGCGGCATCCTGTCCTCGCGCCGGGCGCAGCAGGCGGGCCTGTTGGACGGCGTGGTGTCCGCGACGGAGCTGGACGCGCGCGTGTCGGAGTGGTTCCCCGGCCTGCGCTTCGCGCCCACGTATTCGCCGCGCGACGAGCGCGAGGACCGCTGGGGGCTGCGCCGCCGCATCGCGGTGGTGCCGATTCTTGGCGACATCACCGGGGGCCGCAGCCGCGAGGATCCGCTGGGCTTCTCGCGGATCGCCGGCGCGGAGACGGTGGTGCGCGCGCTCGCCCAGGCCCAGGAGGACCCGTCCGTGGTGGCCATCATCCTGCGCGTGGACTCCGGCGGCGGCGACGTGCTGGCCTCGGACCTGATGTACCGCGCGGTGCTGGAGGCGAAGAAGCACAAGCCCGTCATCGCCTCCATGGGCGACGCGGCGGCCTCCGGCGGCTACTACGCGGCGGTGGGCGCGGATGAGGTGCTCGCGGAGCCCACCACGCTCACCGGCAGCATCGGCGTCTTCTACCTGAAGCCCGCGCTGGAGGGCCTGGGCGCGAAGCTGGGGGTGAACCAGGAGACGCTGAAGCGCGGCGACATGGCGGACGTGCTGGACTGGTGGCAGCCGTGGACGCCGGAGCAGCAGGCCGCGGTGCAGACGTGGGTGGACGACTCCTACGACACGTTCATCACCGAGGTCGCGCTCAACCGGAAGCTGGACAAGGCGAAGGTGGACGCCGTCGCCCGGGGCCGGGTGTGGAGCGGACAGGACGCGCTCGCGCGCGGGCTGGTGGACGGACTGGGCGGCCTGCACGAGGCGACGCTCGCGGCCCGCAAGCGCGCGAAGGTGTCCCCCGCCGAGGACCTGGAGCTGGAAGTGATGGGCGGCGCGCGCGGCTTCCTCTCCGGCCTGGGCGGCGAGCCCGGGGTGCATGCGCTGGCGGGGCTGTTCCTGCCGGAGCTTCCGGAGCGTCCGCCCGAGGCCCTGTCGATGCTTGCCCGGGAGGTGGGCCTGGGATCGCCCGAGCTGCTGCGCCCCGGCCTGAAGGCCATGCTCCCCTTCAACGTGCGCATCCGCTGAAGGGGCGCGGGGGTCACCCGGCGAACACGCCACGCGCACGGGCGGCGAAAATCCGGGCGCCACAACCGGGCGCTCTGTTAGGGTGGTGAGTGCCTCCCGGCCGGCGCTAGGGCCGTCGGGGGGTTTCAGGAACCGGCGGTTTCGGCCTTCTCGCAGGCCCCGCGTCCGGCTTCCTGTCCCAAAACCTGCCTCCTGACGTCCCCGGCGACCCCTTGTGGCCGCCGCACTCCAGGGTCGTCATGGCGTGGAGCCCCATGAGCGAGAATTCCGACAACCCCGAGACC
>NZ_RAWA01000544.1 GCF_003611675.1 Corallococcus sp. CA053C | reverse complement strand
GGCGTGGGGCGCTCGGCGACAATGACGGGGGGGAGGTCCTCCACGGTCACGGGGCGGGAGAGCCACCAGGCGCAGAGGCCCAGGCACAGCCCGGTGAGCAGGAGCGCGCCGCCGATGAGCCACGACCCCGTGCCGCGAGACTCTCGCGAGGGCGTCACCCGCGTCACGCCATCGGAATCCGTGCGACGCTCAGGGCCAGACTGCGGGGAACGCATGTTCTCGGGGAGCCTCCGGGCTGCGTATGCTACGGAAGCCGCTCCCCTCGAAGCAATGCGCGCGCCGCCACGCCCCCACCCATGACCGTCGACGCGTCCGGCCCCTTCCCCGTCCACGCCTTCACGCCGAGGCTGCGTGCCGTGGGCGCGCTCTTGCACACCGTGCGGCTGGCCACGCTCGGCTTCTTCACGGGGCTGCTGTTCCAGGACGTGCTCGCGGGAACGCAGACGGTGCAGCCCGGACCGCTGGCGATGGGGCTGGCGGTCGGAGGACTGCTCCCGTACCTCGCGCTGTGCCTGTTGCGGCTGGGGACGCGGGCCACGGTGACGGTGAGGCCAGAAGGGCTCGTGCTGACCCTGCGAGGGGGAGCGCACTTCGAGATCCCCTTCGAAGCGCTGGAGTCCGTCCGCCCGTGGCGTCTGTCCATGCCGGGTCCCGGGCTCACGCTGCGCCTGCGCACGGGGCGCGTGTTCGACTACGGATGGGAGTTGCAGGATCCGCAGCCGCTGCTCACTGCGATGGGGACACGGGGCGAGTCGCGCGACCATCCGCTGGTGCGTTACGCGCAGGCGCGGAGCGCGAAGTGGCGCAGGCGTTGGTACGACCAGGCGCTGAAGTACGGCCTGGTGCCGGGAGTGCTGGCGGCCATCTTCTTCCGGGCGCACCAGTACATCTCCTTCGGGGGTCCCTTCGGCGAATGGCAGATGTATGGCCTTCAGGCGTACCTGCTGACGTTCGTGCGGACGTGGCTGCCGGTGTTCCTGGCGCTGCTGCTGTTCGGCTGTTTCTGGAGGGCGCTCGCGGAAGTGCTGTGTTTCGGAGCCGCATGTCTGGGGCCCAGGTGGGCACGCCACGTGAGGACCGGCGCCGAGTGGACCTGCCGTGCGCTGTATTACGTGGCGCTGCCGGTGTTCCTCGCGGTGCGACTGCTGGGGTGAGTGAGGGGACGCATCAGGAGCCCGAATCGCCACTCTCCAGTCGCTGAGCACGCTGGCGCAGTTCAGCCACCTGGTCATCCCAATCCGGGCCGAAGCAATCCAGATCCGCAGCAGCCTTCCGCAGAAGGGCTGCGTTGTCAGGGTCCTGAAGACACGCCAATCGGAACGCGAGATTCCGCATCCAAACAGGAAGCGCGGTGAAGTCACGCGCATACACCTCATCCAGGAACGCGATGATGTCCTTGGTCGCGCTGAAGGTCAGGGTCTCGATGAACCGGTACTCCGCCTCGCTTCGCGCAGGCCCCGATGCCTCCGGAATGCGCCAGAACAGCTCTGACAGACTCGCCATGGGCCACACCTCAAAGGGGGAAGTAGGTCGATACCACGATTTCGCCTGTATTGAGCTGGACGGCCTTGAAACCGACCGACTGCGTGCCCACCGTCACGGAGCCCTGGAATGGGCCGTTGAACCCCGGGGTACCAGGAACCGGGAGCACGCTGCCCGACGCTCTCAAGGACTCCATCTGCTGCATGATGGCTGTTTCAATTTCTTCGATGGTCAGCCCCGTGCCCTGGAAGCTTTTGGGGGTGCTTCCTGGAGCTTCGTGCGGCCGGTTGTAACCATGGCCGGTGTTGAAGCGATATCGATCTCCCGCAGGACTGGTCCTGGGGGTCCAGAAGTTCGTCGAACCCGAGCTGCCAGGAGCGCCAGCGCCACTGTTTCCTCCCTGCGCGATTGCAGCCACCGCACCGGGCGCAAGCCCCACGGTCATGACTCCCTCAGCGAGGGAGATCGAGCGAACGCCTCCCGCCAACGCCGCGGACAGCTGGAACCCAGCATTGGTCTCGGTCGCCAGTGCGGCCTGGGCAAAGCCCGGCAACATGGGGCCCTTGGAAGCAAGGTTCGCCGCGCCGCCCCCCCAATGCCGCCGTCAGCGCCAGGATGAGGATGCGTGCCCCGCTTTGTCCCATCACCTGACCGAAGTGTTTTCCCGCCTGCTCCAGCTCCTGGAGCGATCCAGCCCTTTCCGAATCCAATGACAGCCGCTGCCATCCCTTGACCAGGCTCACGAAGGAATCCAGGCCGATATAGGCAATGACGTAGGTCGTCAGGGCGATGGCCACCAGCTTTGTAACGGGCTCAGGTGCGACGACAAGCAGCATATAGGCCGCCATCGCGGAGGTGATCATCGCCTTGAGGGCCAGGGGATTGACCACCTCTCGCACAGCATCCTGAACGCCGTCCCACACGCCATCCCAGGCGAACGAAAGCGCCATCTTCCGGCGCGCTCCGGCGTCGAGGAAGGTAAAGCCATCCTCCAGGAGGGTGAGACATTCGCCAGGAGCCGCCTGTCGGGAGCACCACGCCCCATAGTCTCGGCCCTGGTTGCGAGGCTCGTCACCCCAGGCGGCAAGCCGTAACCGTGGGGAGGCCTCTTCCTTCGCGAGCAGGGAGAATCGCATGTCCAGCACGAGCTGGGTCATCACTGTCTGGAACGCGTCCCCGTCGATTTCAATAGGCCCCACGTTCGTGGGCGGCGTGTAGACAAGGGGCTCGCCCTCGCCGGTGTCCAGTCGCACGCTTCTCGAAGTCGCGCAGCCTGCCCAGAGGCATCCCAGCAGTAGCACGCCTACCCAGTGCGGTTTCATGTCGTCCCCCAGGCCGCAGTACGAGGTCAGCCTGACACACGGATGCGCGCTGAGGACAACGGGCCATCCCTTGGATCCGTGCGTGTGACAACCGCACGACGAAGGATGATGTAGGGCCACGGTTCCATGCTCCGCCCACGATCTCAGACCGCGTCGAAGAGCCCTCCCACGATACCGACGCGCTCCAGCGCGTCCTTGATCTCCTCATCCACAAGGTGCTCTTGCATTGTGCAGGTCCCCTGCATCCCTGAATGGCTCTGACGATCCGGTCCGTAACAGCTTGTACGTGGCCCTGCCGGTGTTCCTCGCTGTGCGGTCGCTGGGCTGAAGGATTGGATGCTTCGCGGCCATCCTGGTAGGTTGTGTGCGTGATTCGAGCCCTCCTGCTTTGTGTCCTGGTCGCCTCCGTCGCTGACGCCAGCGAGCCCGAGAAGAACGTCGTGCGGGCGCTCATGCTTTCGGAGCGTCCGGACGACGACACCCACCGCGTCCACGTGAAGGGGCAGGTGGTCACGACGCTGCGGTTCGAGAAGGCCGTGGATCCCGGCAAGACGAAGCTGCTCGGTTGGGAGGGGCGGCTTGAACCGCTGGCGGTGGTCCGCAACAAGGTCATCCTGGAGCCCCTCCACGACCTCAACGACGAGGAAGGGATTCCCCTGGTCGTGACGCTGGTGGATGGAACCGAGGTGATGTTCCTCCTGCGTCCTCCGGGCTGGGAGCAGCAGGACCAGCCCGACCAACAGGTCGACGTGTTCAAGGACCGTGAGGGCTACGCTGCCATGCACGCGGCGCTGCGAAGGGCACTCCAGGAGAACGGCACCCTGGCCGAGGAGAACCAGCGCTACCGCGAGGAAGCGACCTCAGAGGACCACGCCCTGGCCGCGCTCCTTGCCGCGGGAGCTGTCGCGCAGACACCCTTCATGATTGCGAGTCGCATCAACGGCGAGGATGGCGACACCCGGCTCAAGGCGACCTTGTTCCGGGGCAAGGGCAAGGCGGCGGTCGTCGTCACGCTCAAGAACCTCTCCCAGAAGCAGGCCTGGAGCATGAAGTCCGCCCGGCTTCTGAGCGTCTCGAGCGGAAGGGAGAGCACCGTCGCGGTTCGCTCGACCCGCCCTTCGATTGCTCCGGGCGAATCCGGCGTGGTGGCGTTCGTGGCGGACCGGAGCGCCTTCCTTGAGAACGGCAAGTCGACCTCGGTCTTCCTGGAGTTCTACCGGCAGGACGGGCTGAGGCAGGCCGTCGTTCAACTCGATCCAGAGCTCGTTGCAGAGTAGGAGCGTGACGCATGGCCTCCACCAAGCTCTCGCTCCTGGGCTGCGCAGTGCTGCTCGTCACCACGTCTGGCTGCCCCGGCTCCGCCACGAGCGGCGTGGCCCTCCGCCCTGACGGCACACCGGGACCGGAGAAGTGTCCGGAAGAGGCTCGCAAGGCGATGAACTACTTGCGACTGTTCGTTGGCGCCTCCGCGTGGATCCAGCTCGACGCGAATCAATCCAGCGGTCCGCTCGCCTTGTACGAGGGCGCGATTGAGAGCGTGCTTGAAGACGATCTTGGCCCCCTCGCCGCACCGGCCCGGCTCTATGGCCGGGTCTGGACCAGCGGTCCGCAGGCCGTCATCCGGTACTACGCCGCCCAGCCCCTGGATGGAGGGGCTCAGGTCCCCATCTGTGCCGTGGCGAGGTTGGGCATCGGGCAGCTCCGGAAGCTGCCGGACTCCA
This sequence comes from Corallococcus sp. CA053C, assembly GCF_003611675.1. Classification (GTDB taxonomy): domain Bacteria; phylum Myxococcota; class Myxococcia; order Myxococcales; family Myxococcaceae; genus Corallococcus. The sequence continues at coordinate 792 of NZ_RAWA01000544.1, read as the reverse complement.
AGCCTGGGATGGCCGTCCTTGGCGCATCCAGCGCAGGTGTCTACATCGTGGATGAGTTCAGGTAGTACCGTCAGACCGCGTCGAACCGGCCTCCCACGATACCGACGCGCTCCAGCGCATCCTTGATCTCCTCATCCACGATGATGGGGGGATGCCAGCCCCAGAGCCGGAAGACGCGCGCATCGCCGACCTTGGGTACCAGCGCCCTGGAACATCCACATCGATCTTCAAATCAAAAAAGCGCCGCGCCATGAATCATTCCCTGGGAAGCGTCGTGACAGGCATCCGCAGCTTCGAGCCATTCGTCATGAGGTCTCGGATGATGTCCGGGGCCGCGCTGAAAGTCAGTGTCTCGATGAACCGGAACTCCGCCTCGCTTTTCGCAAGGCCCGGCGCCTCTCGGATGCACCAGAACAACCCTGACAGACTGGCCATGAGCCGCACCTCACAAGGGGACGATGCGGGCTGCCCTCATTGAGACTCAAGCGCCACCCTCAAAGTGCGCCGGCTATCCGTTCTCCACCGGATCCCGACCGCGCGGCAGCCGCACGACGAAGGTCGTTCCGTCCTCGTGCGAGGAGCGCACCGTGACCTGGCCGCCGTGGGCGCGCGCGATCTGCTGGACGATGTAGAGCCCCAACCCCACGTTCCGCCCGCCGCGGCCCTGCTCCTCGCTGGCGCGCTGGAAGGGCTCGAACAGCCGCTCCAGCACCTCCGCCGGAATGGGCGCTCCCTGGTTGTGCACCGTGAGCACCACCGCCTCCGTCTGCCCCTCCAGCCGCACCCCCACCG
>NZ_RAWA01000543.1 GCF_003611675.1 Corallococcus sp. CA053C | reverse complement strand
GGGGGGGCATGGTGCTGGGAGGCGTGGCGCTCTGGGCCAGCGAGACACCGCCAGCGAAGAGGGCCGCGGCCAGGGTGACTCCGTGCAGGGTGCGCTTCATGGTGCTGCTCCTTTTCAAGGCCTCGGGAGTGAGGCGGGACAAATCGGTGGAACCCGGATGCCCGGATCCGCGCGGCGCAAGTTGGAGCAGGGCGCGACGCGGAACCCAGCGGGTTGGAGCGCGGACGTGCGCCAACTCACGTTGTGTGGGCGGTCGGGTACGGCAGTCGACAGCGCCACTGCACCCGGGCCCGGGTGGAGACGTTCAATGCCTCACGGAACGCACTCGACACGCGGGAGCCCGCGCCTGGCTTCATCAGGCAGGGCGAATCCAAGACAATGGTTTGGAGCGCCATCCCCACTCTCCTCGTGCCCGAAAAATGAGGCATCCCCGAGGAGAGGGAAGGGGGCACGGATGCCCCCTGGCTGGCCGGTTGCTGGGGAGGCTACTTCGCGGGCTTCGGGGCCGGCTTCGACTCGGACTTCGGGGTCGCCTTCGGCGCATCCGGAGAGCTGGGGGGAACGTTCGTCTCCGACAGTTCCCCTTCGGCGCGCAGGAAGGCCTGGGCGGCGCGGTCCACGTCCTCGGGCTTCAAGCCGGTGAGGCTCGCGGCGGCCACCCGCGTGCGCGTGGCGAGCGCCGTCTCACCCAGCGCCCCGTGGATGCGGGTGAGGGCCAGGTGGATCTCCGGGTCGAACGGGTCGGAGGCCAGCGCCTCCAGGTAGGCCGTCTTCGCCTTCGGGTAGTCCTTGCGGAACAGCAGGATGCGGCCCAGGTGCACGTTGGTGGAGGGCGAGCCCGGGTGCATGCGCAGCGAGCCGCGCAGCACCGACTCCGCCTCGTCCAGCCGGCGCAGCTCCAGGAGCGCGAGCGCGAACTTGTTGGACACCGACTCGTACTTGTCGCCCACCAGCTTGTGCGCCCGCGCGTACTCCTCCGCGGCGGCCTTCACCCGGTTGCGCTCACGCAGGAGCTCCCCCAGGTGCGCGAACTTGCGCGCGGGCACTTCAGAGACCTCCGCGAAGTCGCCGAAGGAGATCTCCCGCCCCTTCTTCTCCGTGTCCTTCTGCGCGCCCTTGGCGTCCTCCTTGAGCACCACGCGGTCGTCGCGCGGCACCAATTCCTGGGGGAAGGGCTGCTTCTTCACGTACGACAGCCACGTCTTCTCGAAGAGGGGGAAGGGCATGCCCGTGGCCGCCTCCACCGCCTTCTTGTCCGTCTGCCCCGCCTTCAGCTCCTGGAGCACCGTGCGCAGCCCTTGCGTGCCCTGGGTGCCGTGGATGTAGTCGATGGCGTAGAACACCTCCGCGAACGCGGTGGCCGCGTCCTCCGCGGTGGGCAGCATGGCGATGGAGGGGTGCATCTTGTCGAAGGGGATGAGCTTGTCCTCCTTCACGCGCTTGCCCAGCAGCGCCTGCGTGGAGGGCGTCATCGCGAGGCCGCCCTTGCCGCGCCAGCGCGACTCCATGAACTTGGCGATGCCTTCATGCAGCCAGATGGGCACGGTGTTGTGGCTCATCTGGCTGACCACCAGGTGCACGTACTCGTGCGCCAGCGTGTCCTGCCAGTCGTAGCCCTGCGCCACGGCCTTGGGGCTCGTCACCATCAGCTTGTTGAACTTGCAGATGGCGATGGTGCCCGTGGTGCGGATCTGCTTCTCCGTGAGCGTGCTCACCTTGGACAATTCGCGCGCGTTGTTCACCACCTCCACGCGCACCTTGCCCGGCGGCGTCCAGCCCAGGTCTTCCTTGAGGGCGCGGTGGATGGCCTCCAGCGTCTCCAGCGCGTAGGGGACCAGCACCTCCTCCTTGCCCTTGGGGAAGAAGAAGATGAAGTGCTCGCTCTCCGCGCGCTGGTGGTCCTGGGTGATGGCGCGCGTGTCCTTGGCCAGGCGCAGGTAGCTGCCCGGCTTGTCCTCGATGTTCGCGCCCTCCAGCAGCGTCACCGCGTCGTCGTACTGGCCCTCCTCGAAGGCCACGCGGCCCTGGAAGTACTTCAGGGGCTCCAGCTCGGACGGGACGCGCTTCTCCACCTCGACCAGCTCGCGCCGGGCGCTGGCCACGTCCCAGTCGTCCAGCGACTGCTCCACCTTGCCCAGCCGCGTCTTCACGTCCTCCTTGAGGGAGGCGTCGGACGGCTGCGCGAAGGCGGCGGGGACGGTGAGGAGGAGGGCGCAGAGTGCCGCGCCGAGGGTGTGCGTGCGGTGGCTCACTTCACCAGCTCCTCGTAGTAGCGCTTCACCTGCTCGCGGTACTTCTCCGGCGCGCCCTGCTTCATCGCGTCGAGCAGGTCCTTGCGGAACTCGCGCGGCGCCTGGAAGGCGTCCTCGTCCGGCAGCTCCACCTTGTCCTGCGGGTTGCGGCCGTTGCCCTCCTGGCGGCGGCCGGAGCCCATGGGCATGGGCAGCCCGCGGCCCTGCTTGCGGCCCTGCTGGCTCTGCTGCATCTGCTGCTGGAAGCGCTTGAGGCCTTCCATCGCCGCCTGCTGCTCGCCGTAGCCGCGGCCCGGATCCTTGCCCTGCATGCGCTGTGACGCTTCACCCATGCGCTGGCCAATCTCATCCATCTGCTGGCCGGCCTCCTCGCCGAACAGCGGCGCCGTCTGCTCCATGTCCTCCATCTGCTGGCGCAGGCCCTGCGCGCGCTGCTCCAGCTGCTGCTGGCGCTGGCCCAGCTGCTGGAGCTGCTGCTTCTCGCCCTGCGACAGCTGCGAGCCCGGCGGCGGGAAGAGGGACTGGAGCTGCTGGCTCACGTCCGACACGTCGCGCGCGTCCTTCCTCAGCCGCTCCGCGAGCTGCGCGGACTGCTGACGCACTTCCGGCGGGTTGCCGAACATCTCGTCCAGCTGGCGCTGCTGCTCGCCCATGCTGGAGAGCTGGCGGGCCGCGTCCTCGGCGCGGGCGGCGGACTCGGCGGCGAGGTCGAAGTCGTCCACCTTGAGCGCGTTCTCCACGTTGCGCAGCTCGGACTGGGCCTCTTCCAGGGGGCGGGCCGCGCGGCTGTTGAGCCGGGCCGGATCCAGCTTCTCGTAGTTCTCCTGCACCTGCTTCACCTTGCGCTGAAGCTCGTCCTTGAGGGCCTGGCCCTTCTCCTTGAGCCGGTCGCGGTTCTGGTTGCGGGCCTGGTCGCGCAGCGCGCGTGTCTGCTCGGCGACCTTCTGCTGTTCGTCCATGGTGCCCTGCAGGTCGTCCATGAACTTGCCGAACTTCTCCGCCAGCTCCGGGTACTGCTCGGCGCCGAAGTCCTCCTGGGACTTGTCCATGGAGTCGAGCATCTCGTCCATCTGCATGCCCAGCTCCTGGAGCTTCGCCAGGGCCTCGTCCGCCTTGCCCTCCTGCATCAGGCGCTCGACCTCATCCATGGCGCCCTGCATGTCCTCCTGCTGCATCATCTCCGACAGCGCCTCGGCGTTGAGGTGCTCGTCGCGGATGCCCTTGCGCAGCTCCGCCATGCGCTGCATCAGCTCCTGGATGCGCGACTTGAGCTGTTGGATCTGCTGCATCACCTGCTCGCGCGCGGACTCGTCCGGGTTGGCCTTGTACTGTTCGATGAGGCGCGACAGGTCGCGGCGGTCGTTGGCGAGCTGCTTCGTCAAATCCTGCAGCGCCTCCAGCTTCTGCCGATCCAACAGCGACTCCAGGTAGAGGATGTCGCGCTCCAGGCCTTCAATCTCGTCGTCCACCACGGCGGTGAGCCGGGTGCCGGTGCCCCAGTCCTCGCCGCGCGCGCGCTGGGTGCGCAGGAACAGGCGGCGGAAGTCGGAGGTGGTGCTCACGCTGCGCTTGAGCTCGCCGCCGATGTTGAGCAGCGCGGAGACGATCTCCTTGGGCACGTCCTTCTCCCGCGACAGCTCCTGGCCCTGCTCGCGGAAGTCCTCGGAGAGCTGCTGGCCGCTGGCGTCCACGGTGCGCGCGGCCTCCACCGCCTGCGCGTCCTTCTGCTTCGCGCGGTCGGGGCCCTCCAGGCGCTCCGCCAGGTGGTCCACGAGCCGGCCCCACAGGGCCTCGGCCTTCTCCAGGGCGGCGCGGCGGTGCTCGGCGGCGCTGTACACGCGCAGGGTCTGCGTGCGGCTGACGCCCTTCTTCGGGCCCTCCACCGCGTCGTTGTCCTTCGCCTCCACGTAGTAGGTGATGCGGTCGCCGGGGGCGGGCTTGAGGGGGCCCAGGTCCCAGGTGTACGTGCCCCGGCTGCGGCGGCTGTCCTCGCGCGGCAGGTTCACGCGCGTCTCCTGCTTGGCGCCGGGCATGCGGAACACCAGCGACAGGCCGGACAGGCCGTAGTCGTCGGTGGCCTCGTACTTGAGCGTCACCGTCTGGGCGGGGTCGACCTCGATTTCAGACGAGGGCGTGAGCAGCGTCACCTGGGGCGCCTTGTCCGCCTCCACGGTGAGCGGGATGTCCGGGCCCACCGCGAGCGGCTTCGAGCGCGAGCCGTAGAAGACGAAGTGGTAGTGGCCGCCCTGCTTCGCGACGAAGCTGCCGGCCAGCTCGCGTTCGCCCGTGACGGTGAGCGGCAGCACCTGGTCGTTGACGACGACCTCCGCGCGCTCGATGGGGCGGTCCGAGCGCGTCTTCAGCGCGACCTCGGTGCCGGACGGCGCGCTCACCTCGCCATTGGTGCCCGGCACGGTGCGCGGCGCGAGCCCCGTGTACGCGGGGTAGCGGTACGTCAGCTCGATGTCGCCGGTGATGGGCTCCGCCTGCGCGGCGGTCTCCGGGCGCGCGGCCTGCTCGCGCAGGTGCTTCCAGCCCGCGGCCCACTGCCCGCCCACGAAGAACATCAGCACCGCGAGCGCGAGCACCGTGCCGCCGCACGCCAGGGCCACGCGGCGCAGGGGCTGGACGTCCACGACGAGCCGTGGGTCCACCGTGCGGGCGCGGTCGTCCATCTGCTGGAGGAACGCGTCCGCGAGCTGCGGCGACCAGCCCGCCTCCTCGCGGCGCTCGTGCGACAGCTCCACCGCCGCGAGCACGTCCAGGGACAGCTCCGGCCGGCGCTGGCCCACGAGTCGGGCGGTGCGCAGGTCGTCGCCCACCTGGCGGCGGGCGACGACGATGCCGAAGAAGCAGGCCACCGCCGCGCCCACCGGCACGGCGAGCCACAGGAGCACCTGGGCGAGGCCCGGGGCCACCCGGCCGAGGAGGCCCGTGGCGACGAAGAGGACGAGGGCTGCGACCGTGCCGAGCAGGGCGCCCTGGGCCCACAGGTGGCGGCGCTGGCGGGTGCGGACGCTGGCGAGCAGGTCCGCCACGCCTCGGGAGCGCGCTTCGCGCCGGGCCTGGGGAGGCGGGGCCGGAGG
>NZ_RAWA01000542.1 GCF_003611675.1 Corallococcus sp. CA053C | reverse complement strand
GTGTCCGGCGCGGGCGCGGGGGCGCTGACGTTCGGCGAGGTGGGCCAGTACGAGCGCGTGCGGCCCAAGGACAGCGCGTGGGACGACCAGGGCTCCGTCAACCGGCTGCTGGAGTTCGCGGGCCGCCAGGAGGACGTGTGCGGCCTGAAGGTGGAGACGGTGCACCTGGCGTGGGCGGGGGGCTACAGCTACTTCCACCGGAAGGTGCCGCTGTATCCCCACTCGGGGCCGGGGCGGGGCTCACGCCTGTTCAGCCACGTCATCACCCGGGCGGGCTACGAGGGCGCGGGCGTGACGATGGCCCGGGACGGTCCGCTGGCACTGGTGAAGCTGTCCGGGGCGGGCTGCGTGCCGGACCCCGGCTATTCGTGGCTGCTGCCGTAACCGGACGAATGGGGCGCGAGGCCCTTTCCGCCCCACCCGGCGCGTTGGTAAGCCACGCCCCATGCCCGAATCCGACTGCCTCTTCTGCAAGATTCGCGAAGGTGCCATCCCGGCGAAGATCGTCTACCAGGACGAGCACTGCCTGGCCTTCGAGGACATCAACCCCCAGGCCCCCACCCACGTCCTGTTCATCCCGCGCAAGCACATCCCCACGGTGAACGACCTCACCGAGGAGGACCGGGCGCTGGTGGGCAGCCTCTACCTGGGCGCGGCGAAGGTGGCGCGCGAGCGCGGCCACGCGGACAGCGGCTACCGGGTGGTGATGAACACCCAGCGCGACGCGGGGCAGACTGTGTTCCACATCCACCTGCACCTGCTCGCGGGGCGACCCCTCCACTGGCCGCCGGGTTAGCGGTCTCCAGAGGCACCCGCCTGCCCTCCGGTCCCGTGACAGGCGACGGGTGGCGGGTGCTAGCGTTCGCGGGTGCGTGGCCCCCCTTCTTCCCGGGCGGGCCCGCCGCCCATGTTCAGTGCCCAGTCGCCGCCGCAGACCCGCCGTGCCTACTCACGCCTCGCCCTGCTGTTGGCCGCCGTCGCCGGGGGGGTCAACGCCGTGGGCTTCGTGGCCCTGGGCGCGCACACGTCCCATATGTCCGGGAACATGGCGACGCTGGGCGAGTCGCTGGCGCTGGGGCGCTCGGAGACAGGCTGGCTGTCCGCGCAGTTGATGGGCGCGTTCATCGCGGGCGCCACCTCCGCGGCGGCGCTGCTGGATGCCTCGCGCCACCGCACGCGCGGCCGTCACGTCTCCGCGCTGCTGCTGGAGGCGGGGGTGCTGGGCGGCATCGGCGTGGGCATGACGCTGAGCGTGGGCGTGCGCGCGCCGGTGTTCCTGTGGGCGCTGGCCTTCGCCATGGGGTTGCAGAACGCGCTCGTCACGCGGCTGTCCGGCGCGGTGGTGCGCACCACGCACGTGACGGGGCTGCTCACGGACATCGGCATCCAGTTGGTGCAGATGATGGCGTGGGTGCGCGACGGCCTCCGGGGCGAGGACGCGCCGGGCCTGTGGCGCCGCCTGCGCGACCTGCCCTCCGCCGTGCAGTTCGAGCGCACGCGGCTGCACCTGGGCCTGGCGCTCGCGTTCCTCTTCGGCTCCACGCTGGGCCCGTTCCTGTTCCTGCGCCACGGGGCCGTGACGCTGGCGCTGCCGTGCGCGGCGCTGGGCGTGCTGGCCGCGCTGGACGTGCGCCTGTCCTCCCTGCCCTCGGCGTCCACCACCGGGCCGGGGCGCTGAAGGCCCCCGGGCGCTGGCGTTCCCGTCAGGGAGACGCGGGCTGGGCCACCGGCGGCGTGGGCGCGACGGCGTCCCGGATCTTCTCCGTCACCGAGTCGCGGGGAATCTTCGGGCCGCGCAGCGCCTGGAGCACGCTGCTGCGCTCGTCCGTCCAGGCGTAGTCCGGCTCGCCGTGGAGGGCCAACCGGCGCACGTACGAGAGCGAGCGCGTGAAGGTGGGGCCCCAGGCGAACTCGCGGTCCGGGCTCAGGATGATCCAGATGCTGGCGAGCGTGTCGTCCTTGGTCTCGGTGATGACGAGCGTGGAGGACATGCCGAAGGCGCTCGCATGGGTGACGCTGATGGGGACCAAGTCCAGGTGCTGGTTGCTGATGTGCAATGCCAGCACGCCGTGCGGCGCGAGGTGCTTGCGGTAGAGCGCCACCGCCTCGTGCGTCAGCAGGTGCACCGGGATGGCGTCCGAGCTGAAGACGTCCAGCGCCAGCACGTCGAAGGCCTGCGGCTGGCCGTGCTCCAGCTCCTGCTCCAGCGAGATGCGCGCGTCGCCCTCCACCACCTCGGTCTTCGCCACCGAGTCCTTCAGGTAGCTGAAGTAGCCGCCCTGCCCCTGCGCGAGCGCGATGATGACGGGGTTGATTTCATAGAAGCGCAGCTGGTCCCCGGCTTCCATCAGCGCGGCGCTGCCGCCCACGCCCAGGCCCAGCATGCCCACGCGCAGCTCGGTGGGAAGCCCCAGGGCGCGCCGCCAGCGGCGCTGCTCCGCGAGCGCCAGGCCCAGACCGCTCTGCGGCGTGTAGTACGACGTCCAGGCGTTGCGGCGCGACGGCTCGATGTACTGCCAGCCGTGGGTGATGGCGCCGTGGCGCAGCGTGTACTGGTGTTGCTTCGGGTTGTTGCGGCCCTGCTCCAGCACCTGGACCATGCCGAAGAAGTTGCGCTCGGAGAAGCGCACGCGGCCCTGGGCGCCGGAGACGAGCAGCCCCAGGTTCACCGCCACCAGCACCAGCATCGCGCCGCGCAGGGTGCGCTGCACGCGCGCCATCCGCTTCTCCTCGGGAGGGCGGCGCATCATGCCCGCGAGCGACACCGCGCAGCAGGCGCCCAGCGACAGCGGGTGCTCCCAGTAGACGGTGAAGAGGGCCGGCGCCACCAGGTTGACGAACACGCCGCCCAGCACGCCGCCCACGGACACCCAGAGGTAGAAGGCGCTCAGGTGGCGCGGCGCCGGGCGCAAGCGGAACAGCTCTCCGTGGCACACCATGGCGCCCGTGAAGAGCGCGAAGGCGTGGAAGAGCACCTGCCACCCCAGGCCCAGCGTGGGGCCCTCCTTCTGCGCGTAGGACACCAGCGCCACCGCGGCGATGAGCGCCACCGAGTACGGGCCGCGCAGGTAGAAGGACTCGCGCGAGAAGGCCAGGATGAAGGTGACGAGGTAGACGGCCAGCGGCATCACCCACAGGAACGGGCCCGCCGCCACGTCCTGGGACAGCTTGTTCGTCGTGGCCAGCAGCAGCACCGACGCGCACATGCTCAGCCCCAGCCACTTCAGCGTGCGGGCCACACCCGGGCGCGGCGCGTCGGCTGCCGCGTCGACCGGAGCTTCGACCGGAGCTTCGACCGGAGCTCCGGGGACGGGGCTCGGGACCTCGGGCACGGAGGCCTGCGCTTCCGTCGTGCGGCTCAGCACGTCCCTGGCACAGGCGAGGACCAGGACGACGAAGAGGCCGAAGCCCACCGCCCAGCCCCAGGCCTGCGCGCCGCGGCCCACCCAGGGCTCCACCAGGAAGGGATAGCCCAGGAGCGCGAGCAGCGAGCCCGCGTTGGAGAGCGCGTAGAGCACGTACGGCGAGCGCCCCGGCCGCGCGCGGGCGAACCACGACTGGAGCAGCGGGCCGGTGGTGCTCAGCACGAAGAAGGGCAGGCCCAACGTGACGGCCAGCATCCCCATCAACCGGAGCACGGGCTGGTGGTCGTCCACGCCGGGGCGCCACCCGTCCCCGGGCGCGAGCGGCGAGCCCGTCCAGAAGGCCCGCGCCGCGAGCGCCGCCACCGCGACGGAGAGCAGCCCCAGGTGCAGCAGGGCCTGCGTGCGCGGGCGCAGCCGCGAGGCGACCCCGTGCGCATAGGCGTACCCCGCGAGCAGCGCGGCCTGGAAGAAGAGCATGCACGCGGTCCACACCGCGGGCGTGCCGCCGTACCAAGGCAGGGCATAGCGGCCCGCGAGCGGCTGGACGCCGAAGAGCAGGAAGGCGCTGGTGAAGATGGCGAGGGCGTAACGAACCATGCGGCCTCGAGGCAGGGGGAGAGGCGCAGCGGAGGGACCCGCGCTGAGAGTGTTTCCCGCCTGGAGGACTTCCCTGTCAACCCGGGGTCACTCAAAGCCCGGTGGGCGACCGGGCAGGCATCCGTCGGTGCGGTGGCCCTGCGGGGCATCAGACCTACTTTCCCGAACGGGACAGGCGCGGAGTGCTTGCGCGAGAGGGGACGACCATGAAGGGCTTCATGCGCGGTGCGGTGGGGGTGCTCGTCGGTGGGGCGATGGGACTCTGGGGCTGCAACAGCGGGGTGTCTTCACAGGAGAGCCAGAGCCGGGGGTTCCAGGACCCCGTGCAGACACAGCACCGTCCCGCGGAGGCGCAGGCCTCGATGCCGGACAACAGCAACCGGAGTGATGCGGTGGACGCAGACCCGGCGCGGGGCGGCAGGCCCTATGACAGCGACCGGGTGGGAAGCACGGCCCTGGCGGGCACGGGCGGCTCCGGACGTCAGCCCGGGAGCGGCACCCTGGAGCTGGGCACCGGGCTGGCGGACAGCTATCGCGGCCCGCCCGCCCATGCGGGCACGGGCGGCGCGGGGATGGACGCGGGGACTTCCATGGACGCCGGCAGCCGCATGGATGCGGGCACTCGCATGGATGCGGGCACTCGCATGGATGCGGGCACTCGCATGGACGCGGGGACTGCCATGGACGCGGGCCGTCGGCGCTAGGCCGGCTTCAGCCTCCGTCCATCACGACAGCCGGGGCTCCTACTTGGAGCCCTGCTTGATCTGCACCTGCTCCAGGCGGGCGTGGAACTTCTTCACCTTCCTGAGGAGCGCGGCCTCGTCGCCGCCTCTGACGACGGCCTCTTCCAGGTCCTTGAACTGGTTGCACTCCATGCCCATCGCGGCGCAGGTGTGCTTGTTCTCCAGGGTGTCGAAGAGCGTGCTCGTCTTGAGCCACTGTTGATCCAGCTCGCTGATGGCCCTGGAGGAGCCGCGCACGGAGGCGCCGCGCTTGCCGGGACGCGTCGGCGGCGACTTCTTCGCCGTGGGCGCGGGCGCGGAGGGCTCGTCCGGGACGAGCAGCGAGTCGGAGCCGTCGTCGGGAGGCGGCTGCGTGGGGTCCACCGTCGGGGCGCCGGGGTCCTGCGCCTTCACGGCCGCCTTCGGAGGAACCACGGGCGCGGTCGGGGACACGTCGGAGGCCGGGTCCTCTGTCTTGGGACCGGGCGGCACCGCGGCGGTCACGGCACGAGGGGGCGGCTGGACCCGGGTGGGCGGAGGCGGCTTGAGCGTCTTCGACTGCTCCAGGCCCACGGCCACGCGCAGTTCGGGGACGAAGACGAGCCCCAGGCCCACGATGAGCAGCGCCACGAACGCCAGGAACGTGAACAGCAGCACGGAGCGCAGGAC
>NZ_RAWA01000541.1 GCF_003611675.1 Corallococcus sp. CA053C | reverse complement strand
GCTGAGGGCGGAGTGAAGATGAAGGGCACAGGCGGGCATCGAAGGACTCCTGCCCCTGCGCACACGCGCAGGGGCGGTATACTGGCGTCCCCAGCGGCTCCTCTCCCGGTGCTCCTGGCCTGAGCGGGCTCGACCGTCTTCCCCGGTCGGGCCCGTCGTCTTTTCAACTACCACCCCTACCCGACAACACCCGCCGCCCGGCCCGGCTTCACCGCCGACGTCGCCCGGGCCCGCGGCGAGCGCCCGCGCTTCTCCGCCCGGACGTCCAGGGCCGTGCGCCCCACTTCCCCGCGCACCGCCGCCAGCGCCTCCTCCGGCGTGGTGACGATGGCGACGAGGACGCCGGCCGCGCGCAGCCGGGCGTAGAGCTCCACCTGGGCGGGCTTCATCCGTCCGCCCTTCGACTTCACCTCCAGCAGCACCACCTGCCCGTGCCGGCAGCACAGCAGGTCCGGGAAGCCGGGGGCCGAGACGCGCTCCACCGTCCACCCGGCGAGCTGCAGCGCCTTCACCACCGCGGGCTCCGCGTCGTCCCGCTGCGCCGCCCACCTCACCGGGCACCTGTCGTGCGTCTGTCCATGCCAGGACAGAAGGGGCGCCCAGTGCTGACCGTCACCGATGCCGACGGTCGGGCAAGGGTGCCCACGCCGTGGGTACCCTTCCGTGCCCGAGACGGTTCCGGTTTCATGCCCTCATTCGAGGGGGCAAAACCGGAGCCATGTCAGGCGGCGCGAGCGAGGCCACCCGCCTCCAACCGGCGTGCGGCGGCCTCGCAGTAGCGCTCCTCGAGCTCCACGCCCACCGCGCGTCGCCCGAGCTGCTGCGCGGCCAGGAGCGTGGCCCCGCTGCCGGCGAATGGATCCAGGACGAGGCCTCCCTTGGGGCAGGAGCGCTCGACCAGGTAGGCCAGCAGGTTAACGGGCTTCTCCGTCGGGTGCGTCCGCGCCCGCGCGGGCACCGGCGGGTAGCCCGCGAGCACGGCGCCGTGGCGCTTGCCGGTCAGCGCGCGGCGCTTCGGCCCGGCGCCGTGCAACACCACCTCGTAGTCGGGCGCGTAGCCGGCAGCGCAGTCGCCCATGCCGCCGCGGTCCTTCCACCACACGAGGGCGCCCTTGATGCGCAGGTGCGCACTCGCCGCGTCGAAGAAGTCCGGCCAGCTCTCCCAGTGGCAGAAGACGTAGGCGTGCAGGTCCGGCTTCAGCGCGTGGCCCGCGGACGTGAGCGCCTGGCGGAAGACGCGCATGCCCTGGCGCGAGCCGTCCGCGCGGATGGCCGCGCCGCTCCTGCCCTTCGCCTCGTAGGCCATGCCGTAGGGCGGGTCGGAGAGCAGCACGTCCACGGATTCGGACGGGAGTCCGGGCAGTGCGTCGCGGCAGTCGGCGTGGAACAGGGTGATGGTGTCGGTCTGGAAGTAGGGCGTCACTCTGGGGGGCCTCGGGGGAGTGGTGCCGGGGTGGCACCACGCGCGCGTGGTGCACGAGGGATGCCAGGACGACATGCGGAAGCTGCACAAGCGTTCTGTTGATTCCACCTGGGCGCGCAGCACGGTGACGAAGTTGCCCGTCAACGCTCCGCGTGCTTCACATCTTCGCCGAGGACCACAGTGCATCTGACAGAGATAGACGGAGTAAACATCGGTGGCGCACAGCGAAGACCCTACGTTAACCACAGGGGCAACCACGGAGAGGATTTGAGATGAGACGCCCTAAGCGCCTGCCCGTCTGCGGTCTGTGTGGTGCTGCTTTCTCAGCAAGTCTCGCACACACAGACGACCACATCATCCCAAAGGGATTTTACAGTCAGCCTAAGCCCAAGAATCTAATGACATGGTGGGTATGCCTGCCATGCCAGAGAGAGCTCAACCCGCGAGAGGAGCGACTGAGAAATATATTTATTTCGGCACACTCACATAAGCCAGGGCTCTTCAAAGACGTCGCAGAAAAAGCGAGCCGAAGTGCTCGTTGGGAAGCCCCGCTGCGCTCAGGCTGGTTCCGGTCTCAGACAGGCATCCAGGTCCCCGGCGCCATTTCAATGCCAGACCCCATCGACGTCACAATGGTCTTTGGCAAAATAACACGGGGACTATTTTACTTTAAACACGAGCGACTACTTGGAGATGTGCCACTGATTGCCAGAGTCCTAAGGCCCGAGCACTTTGATGTGCTGGTCGATCTCGTCACTGAACTCCCAGTCAAAATCGACGTAATGGGGGAAGAGTTCGAATGGGCCGCCGTGTGTCCCGACGAAAACCCAGATCACGGCATCTGGGTGTACGTCATCTACGGAGCGGTCGCCATTGCCGTTTGGACGGGCGACTTCATTACACTGGGGCCATTCCCAGTTCCAGAACCAACTCCAGTCGTAATTACAGACAGCATCCGCAAGAGCCGGCCACGATAGTATTTCAAAAAAACTACGCCGGCAAATACCTCCTGAGCCCCTCTTCAAGAGCGGCGAGGTAGCCACCCGGATCCGCTCGGAAGCGCCGCCCCAGCACGCGTGAATGACAGCGCTTCTGGAGGGTGCTGCGCAGACGCTGCCATCCGGCGATGTTCTTCGGCACGAGGTCTGCGCCGTTGGCGGGAGCGATGCGCGTGGCCACCGCGGCGACGACGCGCACCTGCCCCCGGACCACCAGCCCTTCGCTCCCGCGGCGCCGGCCCGAGGCTCGGCGTTCATGGTAGCGGCAACTGCCAAACAAGTGCTCCAAGTCATTATCCGTGCGAGGCAGTCCGGGCACGTCGTAGCAGTGAAAGAGGCCCGCCCAGTAACGGTGCGTCTCGAGGAGGAAATGCGCGAGCGCGGCCCGGTGTCGCGAGCGGGTCTTCCGCAGGGAGCGAGTCAGCGCGCTGACGAGCCCGGCCATACGACGTTTGACGTGGCAGCCCCTCTGGCCGGAGGCATTTCTGAGGATTTCGGCGGCGCGCTCTACCCAATGGTAGGCGGCCTCCAGCGGGGGCCACATTCCGGACGTCTGTCTCAGTCCCTGGCGCAACAGCTGGCGAAGTCGTCTCAGTTCTCGGGTGTGCGCCCCCCTTTTTCTGCTCGGCCCAGGCTCCCTTCAATGGATTGCACCCGTCGATGGAGCTCCAATCCGGAGGGCTTCAGGGGTGGCCTCCTGTCGTCGGTCAGGGCACTGCGCACGGCGGCGCAGTAGCCGCGTACCGCTTGGGCATGAGCGTCGTCGCATCCCTCGACGGCACGCTCAATCTTTCGCACGCCTCGGAGGTGACTCTTCAGCTCCTTCTTGGCGTGCCGGTCCGCCTCGTATACCGGCCGTGCTGCCTCGCGCAGGTAGTGGAAATGGTTGGTGCGGCACGCCGGGCAACACGGAAGCCACCGCGTTGCGAATGGAGCGCTGTCCATCCGAAATGACTCCGGCAATGGGCACGCCCAGCGCGTCCTTCACTTCCTGAAGGAGCGGAGCCAACTGCTCCTCGCCACTGCCCAGCAGACTTCGAGCCGCCAGCACTTCGCCCGAGAGGCACTCGCGCACCACTCACAGCACCTCGTTCCCCACCTCGGGTTGCAACCCGTCCATGGCCAGCACCACCCGGCCCTGCTTGCGCGTTACCCTCATAAGCCGCTGGCTGTCTGTCATTCTCAGCGCCAGCAACTCGTCGTACCTGTCGAGCTGATTCGTGACACTACGCTCGGAGATAGGGACACCCCGGGCGCGCAAAGCCCGGTGGATTTCGGGAACGCTGCGATGCTCCTGGTACCGAAGCGCACCAATGAGGGCAATGACGTCCAGGCCGAACTCATGGTCCGGCAGCGCCCACCGGCCCTCTTCCTCGGAGCGGATGGCCTTGCGGTACAGGGGGCAGTCCTTTCGGTGGCACACCCGTACCTGCACCCGGAGGGCCACCACCCCGTCCAGCGTCACCACGTTCCGGCGAGCTCGGTAGTCCGCTGTCACCGGCCCTCGACAGGCCGCACAGTGCCGACATTGATTCTCCAGCCCCACGTGCCTGCCCGCTGGCGGGTGAGCAGTCGTGCGTGCCATGACGCCACCTCCCTATGGTGGCAACACCGGAGGGAGCAGGAGGTATTTGCCGGCGTAGAAAAAAATAACGACTAAGCCCGACTGCAACAGCGGCCTGCCGGACGCTTCAAACAGGCCGCTGTGTTTCACCAGCCGAACGTCCAGCGTACGCCCGCGCCTGCCATCCGCTCACGCTGGTTGGCCTCCGCGAAGGCGAAGAGGCCAAGGTCGTGCCGGAGCCTCGCCCCACCCTCCAGGCGCGCGTACGCGCCCGTGAGGGTGGAGGCTCCGGCGGAGGCCTCCAGGTAGCCGGTGCGGACCGGCACGTCACGCAGCACCCGCGACAGCCCCGCGGCGACTGCTACCCGCGGGGCATCGAAGGGCCCGAGGCCACCTCGACGGCCGGCGCCAGCGCGGCGGCGCTGCCGATGGCTCCGAGCGCCAGTTCCATCGCCTCCGCGCGCACCTTCACCTCGGCCGACTGCGCGCCGTGCAGCGACTTGAACTCCAGCTTCACCGCCGCCTGCTCCCAGGGCTTGAGGGGCCGCCAGCCGTTCGCCTTCATCCAGGAGTCCGCCACCTCCAGCCCCCGGGCCGCCTTGTCGAAGCCGTTTTCGGACTCGTCGAGCGCGGCGATGTCCTCCACCACGTGGAAGGCGTGGAAGGCCACGGTGGCGACGATGCGCTTGCGGCGCGTGGTGAGCCAGGTGCCCCCGAAGAAGAGGCCCACGCCGCTGGCGACGACGCCCAGGGCGATGCCGACGTTGGTGGGGGTGAGCAGAGCATCGAGGATGCTGCTGCCCGCGCCGGTGCTGGACTGGGCCAGGTCCACCGGCGCGGTGAGGACGACCGCCAGGACGGCGGTCAGGGTGAGGGACTTCTTCATGGTGCTGCTCCTGATGGGGTTGAGCTGCACCACGAAGAAGGGGCGGCTCAGACGCGCGGCATCCAGTTCCAGTGGCCGTCCTTCGGCTCGTAGGTGGGCGCCTCGGTCACGTTGATGGCCGTCCAGGGCAACGTGCGCGGCGGCTTCACCAGCAGATCGACCGTGCCGTCCGCATTGACCGCCGTGATGTCGGCCGCGCACGTAGTCGTGCCGTACTGGAAGTGGACGGCGCGGCCGATGGACGGCTTCTGGCCGGGCGGCACCACCGAGGTGCCCTTCGGCCCGGGCGGCACCACGGACGCGACCGGGGTGTTGATCGCCAGGGCGACCGCGAGCCACGCGGCGCGCACCAGCATCGGGCACTTCTCGAACGGGGGCAGCTCGGCGCCCGTCACAGCGGAGCGCCCGCCGGTGACGCCGCAGTAGACGGTGTAGAGCACGGCGGCGCGGCCGAGTTCGTCGGGGCGGGCCAGGGCCAGCGCCCTCTCGGCGGTGGCC
>NZ_RAWA01000540.1 GCF_003611675.1 Corallococcus sp. CA053C | reverse complement strand
TGGTGGGCACGGCGCCGAAGAAGACGGGCGTGCTGTCGTTCACGTTCGGGGACATCCACCCGCACGACGTGGGGACCATCCTGGACCAGGAGGGCATCTGCATCCGCACCGGGCACCACTGCGCCCGGGGCAGCTCCGACCACGCGGCCGTCTACGGCAAGTACCTCATCGAGACCACGCTGGGCCGCGCCGTCGCGTCCCTCGGCCCGAGCGTCGCGTCCGTCTACAACACGCGCTCGCTCGACCTGCGCGACTCGCTCTTCATCGCGGTCTCCCAGTCCGGCCAGAGCCCCGACCTCTTGCGCATGACCGAGGCCGCTCGCGCGGGCGGCGCCGTCGTGCTCGGCTTCATCAACGACGAGTCCTCGCCCCTGTCGGAGCTGTGCGACGTGCGCGTCCCGCTGTCCGCCGGCCCCGAGCACAGCGTCGCCGCCACCAAGTCCTACCTGCTCTCCGGCCTCGCCTTCCTCCAGCTCGTCGCGCACTGGTCCGACGCGCCCGAACTGCACGACGCCGCCCGGCGACTGCCCGAAGCCCTGGAGGCCGCCAGCGCGCTCGACTGGTGGCCCGCGCTCGCGTCCCTCAAGGACGCCTCCAGCCTCTACGTCGTCGGTCGCGGCAGCGGCCTGGGCGCGGCGCTCGAGATGGCCCTCAAGCTCAAGGAGACCTGCCGCCTGCACGCGGAAGGCTTCAGCACCGCGGAGGTCCTGCACGGTCCGCTCGGGCTCGTGCGCCCGGGCTTCCCCGTGCTCGCGCTGGGCCAGGAGGACAACGCGGCGCAGGGCACGCGCGACGTCGTGAAGCGCATGGTGGAGCTGGGCGCGACCGTCCACTCCACCCTCGCCGTCCCGGGCGCGAAGCTGCTGCCCACGCTGCCGGACCTCCCCGTGGCGCTCGCGCCCCTGTGCCAGGTGCAGAGCTTCTACTTCGCGGTGCACCAGCTCGCGACGGCGCGCGGGTTGGATCCGGATGCCCCCGCGCACCTGCGCAAGGTCACGGAGACGGTGTGATGCCCACGGTCGTCCTCACGGGCGCGCGCGTCTTCAACGGGGACCACCTCCTCGAAGGACAGGCCGTCGTCCTCGAAGGCGACACCGTCCGGGCCGTGGTCCCCACCACTGCGATTCCCTCCGGCGCCTCCGTGCACACGCTGCCCGGGGACATGCTCCTCGCGCCCGGCTTCGTCGACGTGCAGGTGAACGGCGCGGGCGGCGTCCTCTTCAACGACACGCCCACCGTGGAGGCCGCGCTCGCCATCGCGTCGGCCATGCGGCGCCGCGGCACCACGGGCCTCCTGCCCACGTTCATCACCGACGACGCCACGCGCATGCGCGAAGCCTGCGAGGCCGCGCTCGAAGCCACCGCGCGTCCTCACGGTGGGGTGCTCGGCATCCACCTGGAAGGCCCCTTCATCAGTCGCGAGCGCGCGGGCGTCCACGCAACCGGCTTCATCCGCGCTCCCGATACACGCGACCTCGACTACCTCACCACCCTGCCCCGCCGCTTCGCCGCGCACGGGGGCCGCGTGCTGATGACGCTCGCGCCCGAGTGCGTGGACGACGCCACCCTGCGCCGCCTCTCCGCGTCCGGCGTGGTGATCAGCGCGGGCCACACCGCCGCCACCAGCGAGCGCACCACCCAGGCGCTCCAGGCCGGCGTGCGCGGCTTCACCCACCTGTTCAACGCGATGCCGCCGGTGCTCAACCGTCAGCCCGGCCCCGTCGCCGCCGCGTTCCTCCAGGACGACGCGTGGTGCGGCGTCATCGCGGACGGAGTGCACGTGCACGCGGACAACCTGCGCCTGCTGCTCAAGATCAAACCACCGGGCAAGGTGTTCCTCGTCACGGACGCGATGCCTCCCGTGGGCACGCCCGTCACGTCCTTCACGCTCCAGGGCCGCACCATCCTGCGGCGCCACGGTCGCCTGGAGACGGAGGACGGCACGCTCGCGGGCGCGGACATCGACCTCACGGCGGCGGTGCGCCACTGCGTGCAGCAGCTCGGCGTTCCGTTGGAGGAAGCGCTGCGCATGGCCTCGCTCCATCCCGCCGCGTTCATGGGCCTGCACGGACACCGGGGCCGCGTGGCTCCGGGCCATCGCGCGGACCTCGTGCTGTTGAAGGAAGACCTTTCCGTCCACGCCACCTGGGTCGGCGGACAGCACCTCCGCGCAGAATAAAATCTCCCGGATTAACCCTGAAAAATCGGGGCGTGCCTCCTTCCGCGTGAACCGCAGGCGAGGAGAACACGAATGCTGCGTAGCAAGTGGATCATGGGCCTGGTCGCGTCCGCGCTGACCGTCGCCGGATGTGGCCAGGAGACCTTCGCGCCCGAAGCGCAGGGCCCGGGCAGTGTGATGAAGGCGCCGCTGGCCGCCGAGTGGGCCGTGGGTGTCGCCTACTCCGTGGGCACGCGCGTCACCTACGGCGGCCGGCTCTATGAGTGCCGTCAGGCCCACACGTCACTGGCGGACTGGACGCCTGTGGCCGTGCCCGCGCTGTGGCTCGACGTCGGGCCCGCGACGGGCGGTGACACCACCGCGCCGGTCGTCAACGCCTCCAGCAGCGCGTCCAACATCACCGCCGCCGGCTCCATCACCGTCTCCGGGAGCGCCACCGACAACGTGGGCGTGACGAAGATTGAAATCCTGGAGAACGGCACGCTCGTCGCCACTGCGTCGTCGTACACGCGCGCGTTCTCCTCCTCCGCGCAGAACGGCACGTACACGTACACCGTGAAGGCGTATGACGCCGCCGGCAACGTGGGCACGAAGACGGTCAGCGTCACCGTGGCCATCCCCGGCAGCGGCGACACCACCGCGCCCGTCGTCACCGCCAGCGCCAGCACGTCGCGCCTCACCGCCGCCGGCTCCGTCACCATTTCCTCCAGCGCCACCGACAACGTGGGCGTGACGAAGACGGAGATTCTGGAGAACGGCACGCTCGTCGCCACGGCATCGTCGTACTCGCGCACGTTCTCCACGTCCGCGCAGAACGGCACGTACACGTACACCGTGAAGGCGTACGACGCCGCCGGCAACATCGGCACGAAGACGGTCAGCGTCGTGGTGGAGCTGCCCGGCCTTCCCCCCACGGGCAACAAGCGCCTGGTGGGCTACTTCACCGCGTGGGGCATCTACGGGCGCAACTACCAGGTGTCCAACGTCCCGGCGTCGAAGCTCACGCACATCAACTACGCCTTCTCCAACATCTCCCCGGACGGCAAGTGCATCCTCGGGGACGCGTTCGCGGACATCGACAAGGGCTTCGGCTTCCCTGGTGAATGGGACGCGGGCGCGCTGCGCGGCAACTTCCGCGCGTTCAAGGAGCTGAAGAAGACGAACCCGCAGCTCAAGCTGCTCATCTCCATTGGCGGCTGGTCCTGGTCCAAGTACTTCTCCCAGGTCGCCGCCACCGCCGCGTCTCGCACCGCGTTCGTGAAGTCCTGCGTGGACCTGTACGTGAAGGGCCAGTTCCCCGGCGTCACCCCGGCCAACGGCGTGGGCGTGTTCGACGGCATCGACGTGGACTGGGAGTACCCCACCGGCGGCGGCCTGCCGGACAACATCAGCAGCCCCGCGGACAAGGTGAACTACACCCTGCTCATGCAGGAGTTCCGCGACCAGCTCGCCGCCGTGACGACGCAGACGGGTCAGCCCTACCTGCTCACCATCGCGTCGGGCGCGTCGCCGGACCTGCTCGCCAACAAGCAGGAGACGGTGAAGCTGGCCGGCATCCTCGATTGGATCAACGTGATGACGTACGACTACCACGGGGCCTTCGAGAGCACGGTCAACTTCCACTCCGCGCTCAACCGCGTGACGGGCGACCCGGGCGCCGTGGACGGCTTCTACAGCGACGGCTCCATCTCGAAGATGCTCCAGCTGGGCGTGCCCGCCTCCAAGATTGTGTTGGGCGTGCCCTTCTACGGCCGCGGCTGGGGCAACGTGCCCAACGTGAACAACGGCCTGTTCCAGAGCGGCGTCCCCACCAAGGGCACCTGGGATGACGGCCAGTCCGGCCTCACCGGCGTGTTCGACTTCAAGGACCTCAAGGCCCACTACGAGAACGCGGGCTCCGGCTACTCCAAGTTCTTCCACCCGGAGAGCAAGCAGGCCTACGTCTACAGCCCGACCACCAAGGTGTGGGTGGCCTACGACGACGCGCAGAGCGTCAGCGCCAAGTCCGACTACATCCTGGCCAAGGGCCTGGGCGGCGCGATGTTCTGGGAGCTGAGCGGCGACGACGGCACCCTCGTCAACGCCCTCTACTCCAAGCTCCACTAGCGCCAGGGCCCACGCCCCAACACACACCGGGCCGGCACGGGCGTCATCGCCTGTGTCGGCCCGGTGCATTTTCCGCCTCCGGCCTTCACGGGCGCACCCCGCCCCACATCGGTCCGACATAGACTGGGCGCGTTCTGGTTGCCTGCCCGCCGTCCGGGGCCACATGCAGGGGAAGGCCGTGACGGGTCCACCTGTTCACCGGCGTCGTCGCCCCCTGCTGTCCCGGCGTCGCTGCCTGCGCCGCTGCTCTACCGAGGAGAACGGATGTCGCGTTTCACATCGCTGGCCGCAGTCTTCGTGCTCACCTGCCCCGTGCTGGGGTTCGCGAGACCGAACGCGGACGACAGGGCCCGCGAGTACGCGGCCGAAGCCCAGCAGGCCGCCGGGTCGCCGCGCGGGGGCGCCGCGCTCCTGCGGATGCACGCGCTGGTGGATGACGTGGAGGACCTCACCCCGCTGGTCAGCACCTACCAGCAGATCGCCTCCCGCCGCACCACCGACGTGAACACGCGCACCACCGCGCAGATCCTCCTGATGGACGCGGAGCGCTCCCGGGGCCGGATGGTGCGCGCCAACGAGGTCCGCCAGTGGCTGGGCTTCGTCAATGACTACTACGTCGTCGGCGGCTTCGAGAACGAAGGCAAGGCCGGCTGTGACACCGACTTCGGCCCGGAGGCCGCCGCGCTGGACCTGGGCGCGCGCTACCCCGGCGCCAAGGGCCACGAGGCCACCTGGCGCAAGCTCTCCGTCACGTCCGCGGACGGCTACGTGGACCTGGCCACCGCGGTGCGCCCCAACAAGGAGGCCATCGCGTACGCGCTCACCTGGCTGGAAGTGCCCCAGGACACGCGCGTGGCGCTGGGCCTGGGCGTGTCCGGCGGCTACCGCCTGTGGGTGAACGGCCAGCTCGCCTCCAAGGAGGACCGCTACAACCTGCCCCGCCCGGACCAGACGCGCGTGTCGGTGAAGCTCAAGAAGGGCCTCAACCGCGTGCTCGTGAAGGTGTGCCAGGAGGCAGGCCCGCTGGGCTTCTACCTGCGCTCGGAGACGGCCTCCGCCCGCGCCACGCTGCCCCCCAAGGCCCCGGCCCTGGAGCG
>NZ_RAWA01000053.1 GCF_003611675.1 Corallococcus sp. CA053C | reverse complement strand
TCATGGTCCAGGTCACGCGTCCTTCCAGCCTCACGTCGCCCACCCCGACGCGGGTCGCTCCGGAAGCCTCCACCCGGTCCAAGCCATCGACGGGCTACAACGCACTGGGGGTGCGCGACAGCTTCACCACGGCCGCTCCGGCGGGCGCGCAGCGGGGCAACGCGCTCTCGCAGGTGAACAGCCTGCGCCTTCCCATCCCCTGGCTGGGCAGGGGCGAGGCGGACAAGATCGGCTGGATGCAGAAGGCGTATCCGCCGGCCAAGGACTCCACGGCGGAGTTCCAGAAGCTCGACAAGGCGGTGCGCGCAGGCCAGGACGTGATGCCTCCCGAGGCCAAGGACTGCGTGTTCCTGGCGGTGGGTGGGCTGTTCACGGACGCGGCGCCCAAGCAGCTGTACATGGACAAGAACCTGGACGCGCTGGAGGCCCAGGGGCTGCAGGTGGGCCGGGTGCCCGTGGACACGGACATGGGCGTGGAGCACAACGCGGCCATCGTCCGTCAGGCGGTGCTCGAGGCTTCCAAGAACGGCAAGCAGGTGGTGCTGATCGGCCACAGCAAGGGCGGCCTGGACGCCGCGGGGGCGCTGGCGATGTACCCGGAGCTGAAGGACCACGTGCGCGCCCTCGTCACCGTCCAGTCGCCGTACGGCGGCTCGCCCATGGCGCAGGACCTGCTGGACAACCCGCTGGTGCGCTACGGCGTGGGCGGCGCCATCGAGGCGCTTGGCGGCAGCCTGCAGGGCGGTGAGGCCCTGACCTACGACTCGCGCAAGAAGTTCCTGGCCGAGCACCCGATGCCCGCGGGCATCCCCACCGTGTGCATGGCCTCCACCACCGCCAACCCCACCTCGCCGCTGTTCGCCACCGAGGAGTACATGCACCAGCGCTACGGCGTGAAGTCGGACGGCCTGGTGCTCCCGCAGGACGCGTTCATCCCGGGCTCCAAGTCCGTCACCCTGCAGGGGCTGGATCACATGGATGCGACCGGGGACTCGCTGAACCTGTTCAAGCCCTACCAGCCCGAGGACCTGACCCTCTCGCTGGTGGCGATGGCCTTGAAGATGCCCAAGGGCGGCTGAAGGAGTTCACGCCTCCCATGAGGCCTCGCGGATAGATTGCAGTCCGTGAGCCTCTTCCCGACCACCCTCCCCTCCGCCGAAACCATTCCCCTGCGCGGAGGCCCCGTGCTGCGCTGGGGTGTGCTCGCGCCCGGACGGATCGCGGGAGGCTTCGTCTGGGCCCTGCACCGACACACCGACCAGCGCGTCCACGCGGTCGCCTCGCGTTCGCCCGAGCGCGCCCAGCACTTCGCCGCGACCTACGGCATCCCCCGCGTCCACGCGTCCTACGAGCAGCTCGTCGCGGATCCGCAGGTCGACATCGTCTATGTGGCGTCGCCCCACAGCGAGCACAGGCGCCAGGCCCTGCTCGCCATCGCCGCCGGCAAGCACGTCCTCGTGGAGAAGCCGCTCGCGCTCGACGCCGCGGAGGCCCGGGACATCGCGCGGGCCGCTCGCGCCGCGGGCGTCTTCGTCATGGAGGCCCTGTGGTCGCGCTTCCTCCCGCAGACCGTGCTCATTGAACGGCTGCTGCGCGAAGGCGTGCTCGGAGACATCCGGCTCGTCACGGCGGACTTCGGTGGACGCTTCGACTTTGATCCCGAAGGGCGCGTCTTCAACCCCGCGCTCGGCGGCGGCGCGCTGCTCGACATCGGCATCTATCCCATCTGGCTCGCGCACTTCGTGCTCGGCCCGCCCCCGCATGTGCATGCCACGGGTTCGCTCACGCAGACAGGTGTGGACGGGCAGGCGGCCCTCATCCTTACCTACGCCATGGGGGCCCAGGCGCTGCTGCACACCACCCTCTTCGCGGAGACGCCCCAGGAGGCCGTCATCGCGGGCACGCACGCGCGCCTCCAGCTCGACTCACGCTTCTTCACGCCCGGCGGCTTCACGTTGAAGGCCGCGAGGTCGGATCAGCGGCTGCGCTGGACCGACCCGTCCGGCATCCACGGCAGCGAGGGCCTCGCCTACCAGGCCGCCGCCGTCGCACAGCACATCGCCGAGGGACACACGGAGTCGCCGATGCATCCGCTCGAGCACAGCATCGCCTTGCTCGAAACCATCGACGCGGCGCGCGGGCAGCTTGGCGCCTCGTGACGAAAGCTAGCGGGTCACCGGATGCGGTGGGGCTTCTTCCCGAAAGACCAGCAGCCCATCCATGACCGTTGCCCACGAGGCCGTCATCCACGAGTAGGTCAAGGGACGGGCCACCCTGGACCCGAAGTCACGAAGCTGGCGTCCATCCAGATACCGGGTGTCCCCGGTGTGGTTCGAGAACGCCCAGTCCTCCAGGGAGTCGGCCACCGCGAGCGCAAGGTCCTGGGTGCGAGCACTGCCGCCGCGCGAATAGCTCCCGGAGCGCGCGGAAAAGCCAAGCACGAAGGACTGGGCCCCGAACTTCTCATGGACATAGGAGCCGAAGGGAATCCTGTGGCGTTCGTCCGTATCCAGGCCCTTGAGGTCTTTCGCGGCATGAAGGGTGGCAAGCCAGACAATGGCCTTCCGGGGCCTGGCTGACTGGGACAGCAGCCATTCCAGATTCATGAACATGGAGCGATCACGATCGTTGTAACCGCTCCAATCCCGGGGCCCTCCGGGCTGCGCCGGAGCCTGGGACAAGTCAGCGACTTGACGGGCGAAATACCGTTCCAGGTTGCGGACCCTCTGCAGGGTGCCCGGTGTCGCAGCCGCCTCCAACTCCTTCCAACAGCCCAGGATGAACTTCGCGGTCTCCGCCGTGTACGGGTGGGCGTCGTCGTACTGCCAGGCCATGTGCCGCTCGATCTCCGCTCCGCACTCGGCCCGCCTCGGGCCCTCCAGGGAGGGGATGAGCTCACGCGCCATCTGGCGCTGTGCGTAGGTGCCTCTGCCAATCTGATCATCCAGCCCCCCGGCGACGAGGGTTCCCGCATTGAGCCGCTCGGACAGGAACGGAATCAGGGGCGCCATCTCCTGATGGGCCCACATCCCGCCAATCGCAGATGCGATCATGTCCTCGCTGACGGGTTGGCCCGCCTCCAGCCGCTCCTGGATGTGGAGGAAGTCATAGATGCCTGCCTCGATGAAGAAGGCATCGTATTGGCATTCCTCCACGAGCCTGCGGGTCAACGCGGCCTTGAAGGCGACGGTCCTGCCGCTTCCGTGGTGGGAGTCCTCGCCGAGCAGCGCAAGCCTCTTGTCGCAGAGGTCACGAACGATCCGGTCGGTGTCGGTGTCAGAGACCGCCACGGCCTCCTGCGCCGCCGCGCCTCGGGAGAGCGAGGCGCAGCTCGAAAGCAAGGGGAGCAGGAGCAGAAGACATCTCATTCGCGGCCCTTCCAAGAAGAGGAATGCCGCATCTCAACGTTCGTTGGCGCGCCAATTCCTCCGACCTCCACGTCGATTTTTGTCACGACGGGCACGCGCCTATAGGGTGTTCCCGGAACCCCCGGTCTTCCCTCTCCCAACAGGTCAGGAGCAGAAGATGTCACCGACAATGAAGTGGGTCCTCGGAGCGCTCGTGGGGTTGCCGCTGATGTGCTGCGGCTGCGGGGGCATGTGGTTCCGGAGCCAGTTTCCCTACGACGAGGCGCTGGCCCGGGTGACGAACCATCCGTCGGTCATCAAGTCGCTGGGCGCGCCCGTCAGCGGCGCCTTCTTCTTCTCAGGCAACACCCGGTCGCGCGACGACGACGCGGTCGCCGACATGAAGATCGACCTCTCCGGCAGCAAGCAGGATGGCGTCCTGGAGGTGAAGGCCGTGCAGACCAGCAAGGTCTGGGGCTTCAGCCGGCTGCGCGTGGTGGCTCAGGACGGCAAGGTGATCAACCTGGTGGGAGGACTCTGACCGCCGCGCCCGGCAGGCCCATGACTGGCAGGGCCTGTCTCTCGCGGACTCGAGCGCGGCGCTGGGGGAAGGGTCCCTCTAGTAGCCGACGTAGCCGCTGCCGCCGTTGAGGCCCTTGATGCCCGGGGTGTTGGACACCGAGCCGTAGCGGTCCACCGCGTAGCGCACGGCCGCGACGATGTTGTCCACCGGGTTGCGGATGTTGTCGTGGCCCGGGAGCTTGAACGCATCGAACGTGGGCTGGATGGTCTGCATCAGGCCGATGGACGGGTGGCCATCCTTGGCGTTCTGATCCGTGAGGTTGATGGCGCTGGGGTTGCCGCTGGACTCGTGCTCGACAATCTTCGCGATGTCCTGGGCGTTCATCTTGTCGGCCGGGATGCCCGCGGCGGCGAGCAGCTTCTGGGCCTGCTTGATCCAGTCACCCACCTGACCCTGCGGAGCCTCACCCGCGGAGCCGGCCGCCTCGGCGGAGCCGGTCGCCTCGGAGGCCCCGGCCTCGTACGAGTCACCCGCGCTCGACGGACCGCCCGCACCTTCCGCACCGGACACGCCCGACGAAGCCTCGGCTCCTTCCTCGCCGCCCAGGGAGGGAGCTTCACCGATCCCGCCGGCCTGGAGCATCTGGGCGAGCTGCTCCAGATCCTTCATCACCTCGGTGAGGCCTTCCATGAACTGCTTGAACTGCGCACCCTGCTGGGGGCCCGCGCTGAAGCCATCCTGCTGGAGCTGGGACGCCACGTTCGACGTGGGCTTCTGGCTGATGCACCCCTGGGTGCGGGGGCTGGACACGCCTTCAGGGCGGGAAGCCACCTCCTGAGAGGGGACGCGGAAGGCGGCGGAGCGGTTCGACAGGGGCGAGAGGGCCATGGGGTTTTCCTCGGGGGAAGTGAGTGGTGCTGAATGACGAACACCTACAGCAGGAGACATGCCAGCCCTTCGGAAGGCGCTCGCGCGAAGCCAAGTGCTTGATCTCCTTGAGGCGGACCTCCGCCCGGCCTCGAAGCGCGAGGCGCGGCGGGGCCAACCAGGCCCCCGTCCCTGATGACGGGAGTCAGCCCTTGATGACACCAGTCACCACCCGCGACGCGCTCACCCCGCGCCGGGACTCCGCCTCGCACGCGTACCGCTCGCGGGAAGCATCCCGTCAGTTATCAGCGCTGTACGACCACGTCTCTCAGCCATGCCCTCGTCGCCGGGCTGGGCCCCACGGTGCTCCATCCCATCCTGCGCGCCGTCCCCGTCGCGGCGAGATACGTGGCCAGCGCATCAGGAGGAGACACGAACTCCTGGAGGGCGGCGGGAATGCGAGGGCTCGTGAGCCGGACAGAGTAGGTATAGGACGACCACTGGCCATCCGAAGCCCCATAGGCGGTCGAAGCCGTGAACTGCAGTTCCAGCTTCAGTCTTCCAGACCCGTCGTAGAAGGGCCGGTAGAGCGTCAGTGAGACATCATCCGGGGTGAACTCTTCAAAGGAATTGAACGAGTCGTGCTCGCGGAGTTTCTCGAACGCCAGGTCCCGCTCTTCACGAAACGCGGGTTCCAGTTCCTGCGCCGACAAGACATCTACCCGTGTTTTCGAAGCGGCGTCGTAGACATAGAAGTCGAAGACGGTGTTGCCATGCGCCGCCCCTTCAAAGTACGTCCACTCCCGTGTGGTGATGAAGAGCAAACGCTCCAGGGTGGAGATGACCTCGGTGTTTCTCTCCAATTGAGGGCGACCGTCTGGCCCGTCTCCTTGTGAGTGGCACGCAGCACCGTGCCATACCCCCCAGCGCCCAGGCGCTGCGTGTCCAATCGGTAGCGCTCCTGAGGCTTCATCTCCCTGGCTCCCTACCGCGGTTTCACCCGGCAATGGCCCTTGAGATACCGCACGTTCCGGAGATTCGCCTCCCCCACTTCAGGAAGTTCCGCAGCTCCTCCGGGGTGGGATGTCCTTCGCGGCGGTGGGTGACTCTGGCAAGCCTTGCCAGCAGCTCCCGCCCCCGGATGGCAAGCCTTGCCGGGCGCCTTGCTGGCCCTCCCCGCGGAAGCCCCGTGAGCGAGGGCTTCCAGGGACCGGCACGTGGGGTGCACTGGAGTTGAGCGCAATCCGTTCACCCCCAGGAGCGCTTCCCCATGTCACAAAGACTCTCCCTCGGTGCCTTTGGCGCCCTGGCCTCGCTGTGCCTTGCCCCCTCTGCGTGGGCCGGCGCGGTCGAAGACTTCAAGAAGGGCACGGACGTCCAGCTGACCGCCGCCGCGGCGGTCATGGACGGACAGCTCTACTCCCTCGCCGGCTTCCGGATCCCCAAGGCCGCTGACACGCTCGACATCACCGTCACGGGCGCGGACCTGGGGCTGAACTTCTCCCAGTCCGTCCACCTGACGGGCGTGCAGACCGGCAACTCCATCCTCTGGACGTTCAACCAGACGTTCAATCCTCCCATCGCCGTCGATGGCACCACCGACGTCAACCACGTCTCCGGGTTGCTCATCGTCAACGCGACGCTGCTCTCCGGCAGCAATCACCCGCTCTGCGGCTTCCAGCCCTGCCTGAGCGACGTGCTGCTCACCCAGTCTCCCGGCTCCTGGATCCTCGTGGAGGGAGAGGGCGCGCTTGGCATCGATTTCTCGCGGCTCGTCATGGTCGACTACTTCCGCGGGCTGGGCGGAATCCCCCAGCCCGGCCTCGCCGGTTTCTACGTCCCCGGCACGGCCAAGGTCTGCTCCTCGTCGGTGACCACCTACCTGCCGATGACCGCGTTCCTCACCGGGTTCGCGCCTTCGGGGGGCACGAAGGTCGACTTCGTGAGCGCCTACCCCAAGGGGCTCAAGGTCCCGCCCAACATCACCGTCGCCGGCGGTCAATCCTCCGCGTCGTTCAAGGCCGCGGTGGGGCCTGACTTCACCGGCCAGGTGAACGTGGTCGCGTCCTCCGCGGGCTCCATCTTCTCCCGCATGGTGCAGATCTTCCCCCGGGCGGACTGTGAAGACGGCGGCAACCGGAACGACCCGTTCGACGTGCGGGCCTACGTCCCGGACCTGCTCCTGGGATGCATCAACTGTTCGGAGCTCACCGACCTGGGCATCCGGGGCCAGGGCCTCATCCGCGTGCAGGGCGTGGATGTGTACTTCAATGGCAGCCAGCTCCGCCGCCTCTCCAGCGTGTTCGACGTGGCCTCGGTGAGCGCCGTGGACATGACGGACAGCGGGCTCATCACCGGTTCAATGGTCGTCCACGCGGGCGACGCCCCGGTGGCGTTCAAGGCCAGCCTGGAGGGCGGCCCCACGGCCCCGTTCGTGCTCGGTGCCTTCACCCCCACCGCCATCACCGCGAGCGGCGTGGTCATTGGCAATCACATCTCACGCACCGGCAGCGTCGCCATGTACCACGATGGCAGGTCGCTGAAGGAGCTGCCGGTCTCCGGCGCCACCTCCAGCCAGGCGCTCGCGGTGAGCGAGGCCGGACACGTCGTGGGCACCTACGAGCGGGACGGTGCCGTGCGGGCCTTCCTCTTCACGGCGGAGGGCGTGTTCCGCACGCTTCCCCTGCTCTCGCGCGCCACCACGACGGTCCCCGTGGCGGTCAACAACCGGGGCCAGGTGGTCGCCCACTCCGTGGACTCCTCCGGCGCCGTGCTCGCGGCGGCCGTCATCGACACGGATGACACCGTGCACCTGCTCGGCGTGCCTTCGGGCTTCACCGGGCTCAGCGCCACGTCCATCAATGCCCGGGGCTGGGTGTCTGCCACCGCCACCTCGCGGACCGGCACGAGCGGCTTCCTCTACACCCGCGAGGACGGGCTGGTGGATCTCAACCGCCGGCTCTCTCCGGCCGGCAGCGTGGTGGTGACGGACGCCCTGCGCGTCACGGATGCGGATCAGGTGCTGGTGCACGCGACCGCCAACGGCAACCGGGCGCTCTACCTGCTCACCCTTCCTTGATCCACCTCCCAGCCCGCACCCTCAAAGGATTTCCATCATGATGAAGCGTAAGAACAAGCTCATGCTCATGGCGCTCGTGTTCACCCTGTTCCAGGGCTGTGCGAGCTGCCTGCAGCAACCCTGCGTTGCCGGTAAACACTTTCCAGAGCCCGGGTCCTGTCCCATTCCAGGGCATGCCCAGGGCTCGCCCGGCGGAGTGTGCAACAACTTCCTCGGGAACTTCGGTTGCGATGAGCCGGACAACAAGTGTGTCTCCAACAGCTGCATCCCGTGCGGCCAGCCCGGCATGGTCTGCTGCGACCACCAGGGCTGCGATGGGACGGCGGCGTGCGTGAAGCCCAAGGAGGACCACACCTTCCCCGTCTGCTCCAATGCCTGCACCCAGGTGGGCGACAGCTGCTGCGAGAACAGCCAGTGCGGCAACGGCCTGGTGTGCAACGGCAACACCCAGAAGTGCGTGGCGGCGAACGCGTCCACGTGCGGAATGGGCCCCACCTCCTTCACCATCGGGGTGGTCGCCGACAGCACGAAGTGCGGCTCCTGGGTCTCCATCAACGGAACCAGCCTGCAGGCCGCGAAGGATTGCGTCCAATCCCAGGTCCTGGCCGCCGGGGGGCATTTCGCCCCTGACAACACCCCGATCAAGCAGCTCGACTTCTGCAACTCCGGCTCGGGGATCGACCCCTCGGCGCCCGTGACCATCACGGCGTTCTCCGATGCCGATGGGCTGGCCTGCGCCCACAGCCTGTGCACCAACTGCACGAGCACGGTGCCCGGCCCCTGTCCGTAGCCGCACGCCCATGAAGAAAGCCCGGTCGGCCCTCTGGAGAAGAGGGCCGCCGGGCCAGTTCTTCATGCGTGGGAGGCGGGGACGACTACCCGTTGCGGCGCACCATCGCGACGTCGTAGCGGCGCTCCGTCACGTAGCCCTCCGCGGCCTTGCCGGGGCGGGTCATCGCGCCCGTCTTGTCATCCACGTAGAAGCGGTTGTTGGGGTTGGTGTCCTTGCCCTTGCTCGCGTTGGTCGTCCCCGGGTCGTGGAACGTGTAGTAGGTGCGGCCCTTGTCGTCGACGCCACGGCCCGTGATGGTCACGAAGTGGTCCGTGAGCCCGTCCGCGTTGTACGTCGCGTCCTTGTGGCTGACGCCCACCACCACCGGCTTGCCGGCGTCCAGCTGCTGGTCGATGTACTTGCGGCCCTCGGCGGCCTTCTTGGAGTTCACCGACAGCTGGCCCTTGCTGTTCTCGCTCGTGCCCACCTGGATGCGGCTGTCCGGGCCCGTCACCTGCGCGCCCACCTTGCCGGCCATCGCCTTCGCGGCGTCGAAGCACGCGGTCTTGCTCGGGGTGAAGCCGTGGCCTCCCTCGAACTGGCTGTAGTACGGCACCTTCACGTGCACCGCGGGGCCCGACTTGGACGGCGCCACCGTCTGCGTGTCGTTGAGGTCCACTTCCGTGGTGGGCTTCTGCGAGTTGGCGCCCGTCGTCGAACCGGAGTTGGTCGTGGCCGGCTTCGTGCCGCTCGTGGCCGGCTTCGTGCCGCTCGTGGCCGGCTTCGTGTCGCTCGTGGCCGGCTTCGTGTCGGCCGGGGTCGTGGTGCCGCCCGCCTTCTCCTTCTTGAGCAGCGCGAGCGCGTCCTTCACCTCGGACTTGAAGCGGTTGGCCACGCCCTCCTGCACGCTCTTGGAGTTGCTGGAGAAGTGCACCAGGGTGCCGCTGGCGTTCGTGCGGCCGCGCTCGGCGTAGATGTCCTTGATGAGCTGCTCGTCGCTCACCTTGGAGGGGTCGCGGCCGGCCAGCGCCTTCTTGAAGATGTCATCCGCCGCGCCCGGGCCGTGCTGCACGGACGTGGACCAGGCCACGTCGCGCAGGGCCGCCGACCGCGTGTTCAGGTCGATGCCCGTCGCCTTCTTGATGTTCGCGGCGCCCACGTCGTAGTGCGTGGCCTTGATGTAGTCGTGCTGCGCCTTGTCGAAGCCCTTGGGGTCCTTCGCCGCCAGCTGCTTCCACGCGTTGGAGAACGCCTCCGAGCCCGGCTTGCTGCCCGACAGCGCCGAGTAGTAGTCCGGGTTGCTCTTCTTCAGCGAGTTCACGAACGACTGCGCGGACCCGTTCGCCGACGCGAACTGGTAGGATCCGTAGGACACGCCGCCGTGGTCGCCCTTGCCCGTGGACACCGTGCCGGGACCGCGCGCCTCGTACTTGCGGCTCAGCCCGCCCAGCTCACCGCCGCCCGCCGGCGCCGTGGTCTGCTTGGTGGTGTCCGTCGCCTTCGTCCCGCCCGTGTTGGACGTCGCCGGCTTGGAGGTGGTGTTGGTGGCCGGCTTCGTGCTCGTGCCGCGCGCGGGCTTCGTGTCGAAGCCGTCCGGGATGCGCAGCGTCTGCCCCGCGCGGATGCGGTCCGGGTCCTTGATGTTGTTGGCCTTGGCCAGGGCCGCCACCGTCGTGTCGTTGCGCTTCGCAATCGCGGTGAGGGTGTCGCCCGAACGGACGCGGAGGCTGGAGACGGTCATGAGAGGACACCTTCAGGTCAGGCCGCGAACACCAGGGTCGCGGACGTGATTGGATTGCCGTAATTATCGAACGACAATGCAGGCAGTTTCTCATTCCCTGTCACAATCGTGTCAAACCAGTGATTCCGGTAACTTCAGTTTCAGCAGATCAATCCGCTGAGACTAGAGAACCCGCTCAGGAGGCCCAGTCGGATGTCCAGGATCCAACCGGATTTCAAAAGTGTGCTGTTGCTGTTCACGCTTGGCCTCATGGGTGCGGTCTCCAATGCCTCGGCGCAGGGGCCCGGAGGACTCACGGGTGTCTATTCCAAGGACGGCGGCGCGCTGGCCATCGTCGAGGGGAGCAACGAGACGCTGGTGCATTACTCGGCCGGCTTTCCGCAGGGCGACAGCGTGGGTACGTGCGACTGCGCCCTGGTGGTTCAACGCAAGACGTCAACGCGCTGGACGCTGAACGTGGCCGGGGAGACGGAGCCCTGGACGCTGCGCGTCGAACCCCAGCGGCTCGTGCTGGAGACGAAGGCGCCTGGCTGCTGCGGCGCGGGCTACCCGGGCAAGGATTCCTTCACGCGGGGCACGCCCCAGCCGCTGACCCTTTGCAAGGTGAAGGCGTCCAAGGCGGGCTTCTTCGCGTCGGACGCGGCCAACACGCCGCGCAAGACGTTCGTGGTGTCGGGTGACGCGGTGGAGGCGTACCTGGACCCCGTGGAGCCGGACCTCATCCCCGCGCGCTTCCAGGGCCCCCAGAAGGCCACGGTGGGGCTGATCAAGCGCGCGGACCTGGACTGCGTGGCGGACACGGCGGCGCCCAAGACGGCCCAGGCGCCCGTCGCGGCGGACAAGCTCCAGCCCTTCGCGGGCACGTGGGTGGAGTTGACGCGCAAGGGCAAGGGCTTCGTCATCCTCAAGCCCTGCTCGGCGAAGACCCGCAGCTTCACCCTCAAGCCCGCGACGGGCGAGGTGGAGGTGCAGTTGGGGCAGGAGGCGACGACGCTGAAGGTGACGTCGCTCACGGCCGGCAAGGGCGCCGGGGCCTGGGTGCTGGGGCTCACGTCCGCGGAGGGCAAGCCGGAAGCCCTCCAATGGAAGACGGCCGACGCGGCGAAGGGCACCGTGTCGGTGACGAGCCCGGACCTGTTCTCCCAGAGCCACGACTACGTGCGCCAGGAGAAGCAGTCCGCGTTCCCGGTGAAGCAGGAGACCGGCTGCGACGAGTACGAGCAGTAGCGACTCAGGCGGAGGTGCCGTCGGGATTGGAGGGGGTGCCGGCCGACAGGCGCGGCGCCCCTCCCGGGCCCAGCAGGCCCTGCATCGCGTCGAAGAGGTTGAGGTTGGAGCCGCTGGGGAGGAAGACGACCTTGTCCAGGCCCCCCACGACGGCGGCCTGGGCCTGGGCCGCGACGGCCTTCACGAAGTTCTCCCCTCCTCCCAAGGCCTCCACGCGCTGGCGGAACTGCGAGGCCTCCACCTCCGCGAGCCGGGACTGGCGCTCCACCTCCAGGTCGTTCAGGCGCTGCTGTCGCTCCAGGGCCATCTGCGTCGTGAGGCGTTCGCGCTCCAGCTCCGCCTCGGAGCGGATGCGGGAGGCGCGGGCGTCGGACTCGGCGCGGGCCAGGGCCTCCTCGCTCTCCACGCGGGCCTTCTCCAGCTGTGCCTCCGCCTCCACCTTGGCACGGCTGAGCGTCTCAAGCTGGTGGTTGCGGTTCTGCAGCTCGATGAGGGATTGGCGTTCGGCCTCTGACTTGCGGTGGCTGGAGATGTCCGCGAGCTGCTTCTCCTCCTCGCTGCGGATGCGCTTGAGCTCGGCGGTGGCCTGCGCTTCCTGGCGCGAAGCGTCCAGCTGGATCTGGATGTTGGTGTCGATGGCCTCGCGCAGCTTCAGGGCCGTCTTCTCGTCCACGGGCGCGATGTCCTTGATGTCGATGTCGATGATGCGCAGCTGGTTCTCGGAGAAGAGCCGGTCCTTGCGCGCGTGGCCCGCGTCGTCCATGCCGAAGATGGCGCGGCGGATGAGCACGCTGGCGTTCTTGTGGAACGTCTCGAACTCGTTCTCCGCGGCCACCTGGCGGATCCGCGACGCGAGGTTCTCACACACGTAGCCGATGAAGTCGTTGACCCGGAAGATGGCCTTGTCCTTCTCCGCGTCACCCTGCACGTCGAACTGCCATTTGTACGAGAGCTTGATGCGCAGCCGCGCGTGGTCTCGCGTGGCCACCTCGAACAGGTCCGTGGCGAAGTCCGGCCCCAGCCGCAGCATCAGCACCTTGAGCTGCCGGGGGCGCTTGGGCGTGCTGCCGGACAGGTCCAACACCGTGACGTCCTCGTAGGGGCGCAGCATCACCTTGGCGGGGCCGAACTCCACGCGCGCGTGGTTGGTCTCGAAGTCGTTGATGAGGACCGCGGTGTTGTCCTCGATGCGCAGCACGATGGCGCGCGTGCGGTCGCCCCGCTCCCCGACCGTGGAGTGGGGCCGCGGAGCGCGAGCCTCCTTCCCGTCCGGGGCCGCGGGCGGCGGGGACAGGCCCAGCAGCGCCTCCGCGTCCTGGGACAGGCGCTTCTCATGCAGCTCCTGGTGCGCCTCCGGCATGAACTGACAGGGGCCCTGCACGAGCGACACCTTGCCGGAGCGCAGGTCCCTCACATACAGGCCCTCGCCCTGCCCCAAGGACAGCGCGGCGATCTCCCGGTGGATGAGCACCTTCTCGCTGGGGACATAGGTGCGCGGGCCCCGGACGATCCACGTGTCACCGGCCTTGCGCGTGTGGGGCACGCCGCCTTCGTCCTCGGAGAGGTCGTCCAGCGCCTGGAGCTTCAGCCCCTGCAACTCCGACAGGACATGCTTGCGGCGCACGTCGCCTTCCAAGGCCTCGCCGGGCTCCAGGAAGAAGACATCCGGGCCGGAGACGACCTTGCGGCGGCCCTCCTGGACGCGGCCGGTGGCGCGGTCCACCGGGTTGAGGATGACGCAGTACTCGGTCTCCTTGAGGACACGGGCCTTCTCCAGCGACACGACGGTGACGGCCTCGTCGGGCACGTAGCGGCCGGGCCCGCGCACCAGCCACTCGTCACCGGCCTCGCGGCGGCGGGGCGCGTCCGGGGCGCGTGCGTCCGTGAAGGCGGTGAGCGCGCGCAGGCGCAGTGCTTCCGACACGCCCAGCACGTACTCCGGGACGATGTCGCCCTCCAGCTCCTCGCCCGGATACAGGGGGAACACCTTGGGACCGACGCGGACCTCGCGGTCTCCCACCGCGACCCGGG
The DNA here is from genome assembly GCF_003611675.1 of Corallococcus sp. CA053C. Lineage (GTDB taxonomy): Bacteria > Myxococcota > Myxococcia > Myxococcales > Myxococcaceae > Corallococcus. Next base: position 21,088 of record NZ_RAWA01000053.1, on the reverse strand, counting down.
CCTGGCCGAAGTCGTCCAGCGCCACCTGGCCGTCCACGCGCACCACGGGGTTGCGCACCACGCACCAGCTGCCGGCGCCCACTTCAATCATCCGCTCCTTGGCGACGAGCGTGAGGTGCGCCTCCAGGGTCAACACCCGGGGCCCCACCTCCATCAGCACCACCCCCCGGTTGGCATCTTCGATGTATGCGTATTCGCGATTCTTCAGGGAGATGCGCTGGATGGCTTCGGTGCTGGGGAGGGCGGACGGCACGGGACACCTGCTGGGGGCGGAGGGTTCGCCCGCGTGTCATTGCCAACCGTGTGCCGCGCCCTGCCCGCCCCGAAACAGCTCCGGCATGCCCCTTCCTGGAACAGCCGCCCGCTCCATTCCGGCGCGGGCGGCGGTCCAGACTGGCGCACCGGGGTGACTACCGCGCGCTCCACTCCTCGGCGGTCCACTCGTCGGCGGAGAGGCCGGCGCTGAAGCCGAAGGTGGCGGAGACGAGGTCGTAGCCGTAGTCCGCGAAGATGCCGTGGCTGTAGCTCGTCGGGTGGATCTCATCCCAGAACAGGTACTTGTCCGGGTTGACCGCCTTGCCCTTGCTGGTGCCGGTGACGTTCGTCAGGCCATACGCGGACGGCGACGCGATGATGGCGTTGAACTGGTTGAAGGCGTTCATCCCGATGAAGGTGACGGTCGGGAAGTCCTGGCGCAGCTGCGTCAGCGCCTGCGCCCACAGCGTGTTGAACTGGGTGGTGGGAGGCGCGAGCACGGTGGTGCCCAGACCGCCCGGGACGGACAGGGCCGCCGGCGTCTTGTTCAGCGGCGGCATGTTGACCCAGAGGATGCGCTTCGCGCCCGCCGCGACCAGCTTGCGGATCTGCCCGTTGATGTTGGAGACGGCCGTCGTCGCCGCGGCCTTGATGCCGGCCGAGTCGAACGGATTGGCCTGGGCCTTGTAATTGATGTCATTGCCGCCGCCCCAGAGGACGTACAGCGCCGTGGAGGACGCCGTCGGGTGGGCCGCCAGGTAGTTGTTCACCTGGCTGGTCATCCCGCTGGTGACGGCGCCGCCCCGGGCGTAGTTCGTGCCGCCATTGTCGGACGCCGTCAGGGGCAGGCCCAGCTGCGTCGCGAGCTGCTTCACCCAGGTGCCGGAGATCTGGCTGGAGGGGTTCGTCGTCGGACCGCTGGTGGCGGTGCCGTTGTTGCCGTTGTCACTCAGGCTGTCGCCAAAGACGACGAGGCTGCTCTGAGCGCCAGCGTGGAACGGAAGGAGGACGGCCAGGGTGGCCGCAAGCAACAGGAAGGGATGCTTCATGGTGGGCTCCGAGGGGTGAGGCAGGGGTCTTGTTCACGACACCTACTGCGCGGCCCACTCCTCCACGGTCCACTCCTCGGCGGTGAAGCCGGCGCTGAAACCGAAGGCGTCGGAGACGAGGTCGTACGCGTAGTTCGCGAAGATGCGGTGGCTGTAGCTCGTCGGGTGGATCTCATCCCAGAACAGGTACTTGTCCGGGTTGACCGCCTTGCCCTTGCAGGTGCCGGTGACGTTCGTCAGCCCATACGCGGACGGCGACGCGATGATGGCGTTGAACTTGTTGTAGGCGTTCATCCCGATGAAGGTGACGGACGGGAACTCGCCGCGCAGCCGCGTCAGGGACTGGGACCAGAGCGTGTTGAACTGGGAGCTGGGCGGCGAGAGCACGGTGCCGCCCAGGCCGAACGGGATGGACAGCGCCGCGGGCGTCTTGTGGAGCGGAGGCATGTTCACCCACAGGACGCGCTTCGCGCCCGCGGCGACGAGCTTGCGGATCTGCCCTTCGATGTTGGAGACGGCCTTGGTCGCCACGGCCTTGATGCCGGCCGAGTCGAGCGGGTTGTCCAGCACCTTGTGATGGATGTCGTTGCCGCCGCCCCAGAGGACGTACAGCGCCGTGGAGGACGCCGTCGGGTGGGCGGTGAGGTAGGCATTCACCTGGTTCGTCATGTCGGCGGTGACCGAGCCGCCCTGCGCGTAGTTCGTGCCTCCTTCGTCGGAGGCCACGAGCGGCAGGCCCAGCTGATCCGCCAGCTGCTTCACCCAGGGGCCGGAGATCTGGCTGGACGGATTCGTCGTCGGACCGCTGGTGGCGGTGCTGTACTTGCCGTTGTCACTCAGGCTGTCGCCAAACGCGACGATGCTGCTCTGCGCGCCAGCGTGGAACGGAAGGACGACGGCGAGGGTGGCCGTCAGCAACAGGAAGGGATGCTTCATGGGAGGCTCCAAAGAGGGGGAACACAGACGTCTGCCGCACTGTGTCACCCACTTCGGAGCTTTTCCAGGATTTTCTACACTTCCATGTTTTATTCTAGATGTTTCAGCCGGCTCAGCACATCTCAGCCCCGCGCGGCGCGGGCGTCACGGCCCTTGGCGCGGGCGGCCTTGGAGAGCAGGTCGGAGCCCTTCTCCTCGCCCCTCATCCACGCCTTCATCGCGGGGACCACCTGCTTGCTCCAGGCGCGGCCGCCTCGCACGGCGAGGAAGTCCGTCACCAGCGCGTCCACGAGGGCGGAGAGCTGTTCGGTCAGCTCCAGGCGCTCGGTGAGCTGATCATCCTCCTCCTCGGTCATCAGGGCGGGCAGCTTCGCGGCGCGGATGTCCAGGAACTCCGCATCCAGGGTGAGCTCGAACTCGCGCTCGCCGTGGGAGATGCGCAGCCGCGCCTGGGACACGAGCAGCCCCCGGTCCAGCGAGTGCCGCACGTTCTCCGAATACGGCGCCAGCGTGCCGCGCGCGCTCAGCTCCGTGACGTCGCCCGCCACGCCGCGCAGCACCACCTTGCCCAGGTAGAGGGCCGTGACGGACGCGCCGTCATGCTCCACCAGCGCATCGCCGGACTCCGAGCGCCACAGGAGCCACGTCAGGAACTCGCGCCCCAGGTAGGCCCGGCCGCGCAGCAGCTGTTCGCGCGCCTTGCCCTGTTCGACCTCGGCCTCGTCCTTCACCTCCTCGGTCGAGCCACCATCCACGCCCACGTCGCCCCGGGCGAACGCCGCCTCGATCCGCGCCTGCTCACCCTTCGCCATGGCTGTCCTCCACCGAAGCCGTCGCCGGCAGGTCCATTCCGATGAGCTCCGCCGTGGGGCCCAGGGCCTTGTCGTCGATGCCCGCACGCTGCGCCATCGACGCGGGCGTGATGCCAATCACCTTCACCGCCAGGGCGCCCTCCAGCGCGACGGAGATCTCATCCACCGTCTTGCGGGACGCGGCCCAGATCTGCACCTGCTGCGTCTTCAGGTTCCACGCCACGTCCAGCACGCTGGTGCGCGGCACCGCCCGCTGACGGAGCAGCTGCTTCAACTCCGCGCGCTGCTTGTTCTTCTCCGCGCGCGCGGGCGGGCGGCTGTTCTCCTTGGCGAAGGCGGCGGACCACTTGTCCAGCTCCGCCTTCATCATGGAGGCGGGGACCTTCAGGGTGTCGATGCGGAAGGCGAAGAGGGCGTACTCGCCATAGAAGAGGTTGCTGGTGGAGAAGTCGGAGGCCTCCGCGTTCTCCAGCTCCACGAAACCGGCCGCGCGCTCATCTTCGGAGCGGCGGTCGATGGGCTCGAACGCATGGGACTTGAGTCCCTTCGTCAGCCAGCGCTTCACGTCGGACGGCGCATCCTTGGCCGGCTCGGTCCGGAAGCGCGAAAAGGTCACGGCACCACGTAGGACAGGCATGGGGCGCGGGAGGATGGGGGTCCGGTGCCGTGGCGTCAAGGCACTCGGGGTGGCTGGACGCGCTGTCGTGGGAATAGGCGGCGCACCCGGCCGTTGCGCGCCCGTCGTCCCTGCCCGGTCGCTCCCCGGGCCGTCCGTCCAACCGTGCACGCCCGCCCGTCCCCGCCGGCCGGAAACCATGACACTCCCAGGCACGCGACATACGGTGGCCGCCGCCATGCGCCGAGCCCTCTTCCTCGCCAGCGTCTCCGTCCTGCTGTCCGCCTGCGCCCACGCGCCTCCCGGGCCGGAGGCTGCTTCCCAGCGAAGCACCTTGCCCGGCGTCACCCGGACCCTGCTGGAGACGCTGGAGGCGGACGGCGCGCTCGCGGGGGCATACGTGGTGGACGCGCGCACCGGCGAGCCCCTCTTCCAGCACCGGGAGAACGTGCGGCTGCTGCCCGCGTCCACGATGAAGGTGGTGTCCACCTCCGCTGCGCTGTCCGCGCTGGGGGCGGACTTCCGCTTCGTGACGCCGGTGTCGCTGGAGGGCTCGCAGGTGGGCGGCCTGTTCCTGGGCGACATCGTGGCGCAGGCCTCCGGCGACCCGTCCCTGGGCTCCTGGCGCTTCCCGGAGACAGCGCTGGCGTGCGACCGCATCGCGGAGGCGTTCCAGGCGCACGGCATCCACCAGTGGCGCGGCAACGTGCGCATCGCCGGCACCGACGGCGTGGACGGCCTGATGGGTCCGGGCTGGGCCTGGGATGACGCCGCCTATGCCTACAGCGCGGCCCCCACCCCGTTCGTCTTCCGCGAGAACGTGGTGGACCTGGCCCTGGCCCGCGCCCCCGGCTCCACCTGCGCGGACGCGCCCGCCGTCCAGTGGACCCCCACCTTCGCCACGCTGTCCGCCGTGGTGCGCGTGGACGTCAACGCGGACCGCACGAACCTGTCCTGCATGCGAGGGAGCGCGGGCGTGAGCTGCACGTGGCGCTCCCCCGCGGGAGGCCCCTGCCCCCAGGCCGCCGCCGTGAAGCTGGCCGTGGAGGCGCCGCAGGACCTCTTCGCCGCGTGCGTGGACGACGCGCTGGCGCGCCACGGGGTGACGCGGCTGCCGATGTCGCTGGAGGCGCCCACGCCGCCCCTGCCGCCGGTGCCGGTGCCGCTGGTGGAGCTGACGAGCCCGCCGCTGTCGGAGCTGGTGCGCGCGACGAACAAGGAGAGCCTCAACCTCTACGCGGAGCGGCTGGGCATGCGCTTCGCGCGCGAGCGCACCGGCCAGGAGGGCTACGCCGCGCTCAGGTCGGCGCTGGGCGCGGAGCTGCTGCGGCGCGGGGTGCCGCCCAAGGACCTGCGCCCGGTGGATGGCAGCGGCCTGTCCCGCTACAACCTGGCCACGCCCCGGGGCATGGCGCGGGTGATCCTCACCAGCCTCCAGGAGCCCTATGGGCAGGCGCTGGTGGACAGCCTGCCCGTGCTGAGCGTGGACGGGACGCTGGCGGGACGGCGCACCACGCAGGCCACGGCGGGCCGCATCCGCGCGAAGACGGGGACGCTGACGGGCCAGAAGTGTTTCGTGGGCGTGGCCGAGCGCCCCAATGACCTGGAGCACCCGCGCGTCGTCTTCGCGCTGATGCTCGGCAACATGGACGAGGGCACGAAGCCCAACGCCAACGAAGCCTTTGATCTCTTCTCCACCGCCCTGGTGGAGCTGCCCCTGCGCTGACGCAGGCAGGGCACGTCACAGGGCACATCCATGCGAGGTGAACCGTGAAGTTCAGAACCGCCGTGACCACCGCCGCGCTGCTCCTCCCGCTCGTGGCCAGCGCCGCGGGCAAGGCGCCCGCGAAGCCCGCTGCCGCGGAGAAGCAGCCCGTGGAGAGCACCTACCACGGCACGAAGGTGTCGGACCCCTACCAGTGGATGGAGTCCGCCACCGACCCGAAGGTGCAGTCGTGGACCGACGCGCAGAACGCCTACACCCGCGCGGTGCTGGACAAGCTCCCCGGGCGCGAGGGCCTGCGCCAGCGCATCACGGAGCTGCTGTCGTGGAAGTCCCCCGCGTACGCGGCGCTGGACGAGAAGGGCGGCGTCATCCTGGCGCTGAAGTTCCAGCCGCCCAAGCAGCAGCCGGTGCTCGTCGTCGTGGGCTCGCTGGACGACACGTCGAAGGAGCGCCTGCTGGTGGACCCCACGCAGGTGGACACGTCCGGCAAGACGACCATTGACTGGTTCCAGCTCACGCGCGACGGCAAGAAGGTGGCCGTGTCCATGTCGAAGGGCGGCACGGAGAGCGGTGACGTGTCCGTGTACGACGTGGCGGGCGCGAAGGCGCTGGCCAACGAGCTCGTTCCTCGCGTCAACGGCGGCACCGCGGGCGGCAGCCTCGCGTGGAACGCGCAGGGCACGGGCTACTTCTACACGCGCTATCCGCGCGGCGAGGAGCGTCCGGCCATCGACCGCGAGGTCTATCAACAGGTGTACTTCCACACGCTGGGCACGCCCACGGAGAAGGACACGTACGCGCTGGGCAAGGACTTCCCGCGCATCGCGATGACGGACCTGGAGGCGAGCGATGACGGCCAGTACACGGTCGCGCGCGTCGCCAACGGGGACGGCGGCGAGTTCGAGCTGTACCTGCACGGCCCCTCCGGCAAGTGGACGCAGGTGGCGAAGTTCACGGACAAGGTGGTGTCGGCGCGCTTTGGCAGCGACGGCGCGGCGTACCTGCTCAGCCGCAAGGACGCGTCGCGCGGCAAGGTGCTGCGCCTGCCCTTGGCGACGCCGACGCTGGACAAGGCGACGGTGCTGGTGCCGGAGAGCGAGGCCACGGTGCAGTCCATCCTGGCGACGCAGAGCCGGCTGTACCTGGTGGAGCAGCTGGGCGGACCGTCGCAGCTGCGCATCGTGGACCTGAAGGGGCAGGCGCTGGGGATGGTGCCCACGCTGCCGGTGTCGTCCGTGGGCGGAGCGGTGCGGCAGGGCGCGGATGACCTGCTGTTCGTCAACGGCAGCTTCACGCAGCCGGCCGCGTGGTTCCGCTACTCGGCGAAGGACGGCAAGGTGACGAAGACGGCGCTGGCGCGCACGGCGGCCATCGACATGAGCGACGTGGAGGTGGTGCGCACGGAGGCCACGTCGAAGGACGGCACCAAGGTGCCGCTCACCATCCTGAAGAAGAAGGGCACCAAGCTGGACGGCAAGAACCCGGCGTGGCTCACGGGCTACGGCGGCTTCAACGTCTCCATCACGCCGGGGTACAGCGCGATGACGGGCCTGTGGCTGGAGCAGGGCGGCGTGTTCGCGGTGGCCAACCTGCGCGGCGGCTCGGAGTTCGGTGAGTCCTGGCACCAGGACGGTTCGCTCACGAAGAAGCAGAACGTGTTCGACGACTTCTACGCGTGCGCGAAGCTGCTGGTGGACCAGAAGTACACGCAGCCGAAGAAGCTGGCCATCCAGGGCGGCAGCAACGGCGGCCTGCTGATGGGCGCGGCCGTGACGCAGCACCCGGAGCAGTACGGCGTGGTGGTGGCGCGCGTGGGCATCTACGACATGCTGCGCACGGAGCTGACGCCCAACGGCCAGTTCAACGTCACCGAGTACGGTTCGGTGAAGGACCCCGAGCAGTTCAAGGCGCTGTATGCCTATTCGCCGGTGCACCAGGTGAAGGACGGGACGAAGTACCCGTCGGTGCTCTTCACCTCCGGGGCGAATGATCCGCGCGTGGATCCGTTCCACTCGCGCAAGATGGTGGCCCGGATGCAGGCGGCGACCAGCGCCCCGAAGCCCATCCTCCTGCGCGCCAACGCGGAGACGGGGCACGGGGCCGGCACGCCGCTGGCCGCGCGCATCGAGGAGGAGGTGGACGTCTATTCCTTCGTCTTCAACGAGCTGGGCATGACGTACAAGCCCAACGCGACGAAGAAGCCCACCGCTCCCGCGCCGCAGTAGCCGTGCTTCAACGCCCGTCCCTCGCACCGTGAGGGATGGGCGTTCCTTCCCCTGAGTTTCGTGGCACCCTGGCGCCCATGAGCCCGCTCATCCCCTACTTCATCCTCTCCCCCGTCGTCGCGGGCGGCCTGGCCTGGTGGACGCTCACCCGCATTGGCAAGCGGCGGAACCAGCGCGCGAAGGGCTCCCTGGACGCGGTGGTGACGCGGCTGCGCGGGCAGAAGGTGCTGGGCGCGGTGGACCTCTTCGTCCAGGACGTGTCGTGGTCCGGGGAGACGGAGCTGTCACCGCAGAACTGTTGGATCCGCGTGGTGATGGGCGGCCAGGACGCCAGCACCATTCCCGCACGCTTCGAGGTGGAGAGCGCGCCGGGAGCGCCCCGCCCGCCCGCGCAGGTGCTGGCCGCGCTGCAGGCGCTGGAGGCGCAGGCATTGGAAGCGCTGAAGGCCGGTGGCTGGGCCTGGCAGCGCCCGCGCATCGGCTTCGAGCCTGCCGCGTAGGGCGTGACCGCGGCGCGGTTGGCGCTGGTCTCGAAGTACAGCCGGGTGCCAGCATGCGCCGCATGTCCACGCCCGCCCTGGATGCCCTCGACACGCCCGCCGCCATCGTCGACCTGGACCGCGTCGAGCGGAACCTCCAGCGCGTCGCGACCTATGCGCGGGAGCATGGCCTGCGCTGGCGGCCCCACACGAAGACCCACAAGACGGTGGAACTGGGCGCGCTCCAGGTCGCGGCGGGAGCCTCGGGCGTCACGGTGGCCACCATCCTGGAGGCCGAGGTCTTGGCCCGGGTGTCCGACGACGTGCTGCTGGCGTATCCGCCCGTGGGAACGCGCCGGCTCGCGCGCTTGATGGCCCTGCCCTCCCGCGTGCGGCTCACCGTGGCGCTGGACTCACGCGAAGTGCTGGAGGGCCTGGCACTCGCGGCCCGGGACGCCGGGCGCACCGTGGACGTGCTCGTGGAGCTGGACCTGGGCATGCGTCGGGTCGGGCTGCGCACGCCCGAGGACGCCGTGGCCCTGGCGCGCGTGGCGGCTTCCACGCCGGGCGTGGCGTTTCGCGGCGTGACGTTCTACGCGGGTCACCTCCGGATGCCTCAGGCGGAGCTGCCTGCCGCGATGCAGACCCAATCCCAGACACTGGCGTCGTTCGTGGAGGCCCTGCGCGCCGCGGGGCTCCCTCCCGAGGTCGTGAGCGGCGGCTCCACTCCCACCCTCTGGCAATCCCATGCCGTGCGAGGGCTGACGGAGATCCGCCCGGGCCTCAACGTCCTGAACGACCGCAACAGCGTCACCATCGGCGCCTGTGATTGGACGGAGTGCGCCTACTCCGTCCTCGCCACCGTGGTGAGCACCGCCGTTCCCGGACAGGTCGTCATCGACGCGGGTGCCAAGGCGCTCGCGAAGGAGGAAGGCGTGGCGCCGGGGTATGGCGTCCTGCTTGAACGGCCGGAGGTCGTGGTGAAGAACCTGTCGGAGGAGCACGGGCTGCTGGACGTGTCCGCCACGACGTGGCGCCCCCGAATCGGCGAGCGCGTGCGCGTGGTGCCCAACCATGTCTGTGTTTCCGTCCCCCTGCATGCGCGGCTGCATGTCGTGCGGGGCGACACGGGCGTGGCGACGTGGGAGGTCGCCGCGCGCGGCTGGTGACGTGTCAGAGGATCCGCTGCAGCTCCTGGGTGAGCACCTCTTCCAGGTGCCGGATGCTGCGGTAGACGAGGCAGCGGTAGCTGGACACGTCGAAGCGCAGCTCCCTCACGTCCCGCACCAGCATCAGCGTGGGCTTTCCCCTGCCCCAGGCGTACCCGACCTCCAGGTACACGTTGGGGTTCGCCAGCGACAGGTCCGCGATGACGACCTTCGCGGTGTCGATGCGGTCCCGGATGCGCTGGATGATGGGGCCATCGAAGGTCGCCTGATCCACGCGCTCACACAGCAGGCCCACGGCCTTCACGGGCCCCAGGATGCCGTAGTGGTAGGTGTCCTCCAGCTCCGGCGCGAACGGCATGGCGACGAAGGCATGCGGCTTCTCGTTCGAGTTCGCGCCCGCGGAGGCCATGGGCGCCGCCGCGACGAACCGGGCGTTGCGCCGGACGCGGAACCCCATCCCACCTGGCAGCGGCTCCACGCCCAGGGTGGCCCCCAGGCCCAACGCCAGGGCCTTGCGCAGCCGCTCCATGCGCTTGGGATTGAGCTCCACCACGGTGATGCGCTCCAGGTCGCGCGGGCCGATGCCGCGCTGGAACGCATCCACGAAGCCACCCACCAGGGCCAGCACCGCCTCGTCCTCGTCGAGCCCATAGTTGGGACCGTGCACCGTGCACGCGAGGTGACGCAGGCCCTGCCGCGGTTCCAGGAGCTGGAGCGCCCGGACCGCGAACTGGCGGATCTCGTGGTAGCCGAACTGGCGCAGGCGCACCGTCCCCAGGAACAGCACCCAGGGAGCCCCCAGGCTCCCCTTCGTCTCGATGATGCGGTGATCGCCGGGGAGCAGCGAGAGTCCTTCGTCCGCGAGGCCCGCCTCCGCCAACCGGCGCATCACCGCGCCGTCCGCGCCGTGAAAGCCCTGGGCGTACTTCAGCAGCACGCCGTCCGCGGCCACGTCCCCCACGTCCCCCACGTCCACGACAACGTCCAGCGTGTCACCCATGGCCACGAAGTGTAGCCCTGTCATCAGCCTCCGGCGACCGGCATGAACCGGTCGAACCACCCCAGCACCTCTTCCCAGACGCGGCCCCAGCCTGCCTCGGTGAACATGTGCTCTTCGCCGGGATGCTCGAAGTAGCGGAGGCGTTCGGGTGCGCTCGCGTAACGCGGCAGGAGCGCGTGGTGGAAGTCGCGCGCGTCCTGTGCCGGGACCAGGGAGTCCGCACCCGCCGCCTGCATCAGCAGGGGCGTCGGGAAGAAGCGCTCCAGCCGTGCGTGGCCTTGAGGCCCTCGCGGCGGCGGGGCGATGACGGTCACGGCCGCGTCGAGCGCCAGCTCCGGACCCAGGCCCTCGAAGAGGATCGCACCGCCCATCGAGATGCCGCACACGCCCACCGCTCCCGGCCGCGACCAGCCCCGCTCCGCCAGGGCTCCGAGGACGCGAGGCAGCTCCTGCGCGGAGCGCGAGACGACTTCGCGGAAGGACTGATCCCGATGGTCGGGGCTGAAGCGCCGCTCGAAGTCGGGATACCGCCGCTCGCCGTGCCCCATCGCGTCAAGAATCACCGCGAGGTAGCCATGCCGGGCCAACAGCTGCGCCTCGGGCAGCTGGACCTCCTTCGACCCCCCAAGTCCATGAATGAGCACGAAAGTGCCCCTGGGTCCCGGGGCCAGGGTCGACCCGTCCCCCACCACCAACGCCGGAGCCTCACCGAGCAGCACCCTCTGTTCTCGCGGCATCACGCCTCCCTGTGCTCAAGCCAATGCCTTGCATCTTCCACGGACCTGTCCGCCAAACACTGACGCCGTAAGGATTTACCCTTAGTCCGCCTGCTTGGTCGGAAGGCGTTCCTGAGGATCTCCCGATGCCTGTGAAGCATTTCACAGTCACCGGCCAGCCCCCTGATAGCGTCCGGGCCCCATGTCCCTGTTCGCGCGCCTGCAGGCCCTGCTGTCCGCCCACCCGTCCGCCCCGGAGGTCTCCGCCGGACCGGCGTCCGCGACACCTTCCGCCCCGGCGAACGTAACGGAAGCGGAGGTGGCCCCGGCCCCTCCCGTCTGCACGCGCTACCTCCAGGCGGGCCAGGTGGTGGTGCGCGAAGGCGACCCCGGCAACTCGATGTTCGTCGTGCTGGAGGGTCGGGTCGCGGTGCTGCGCGGCAACGACGGCGCCGCGAACCTGGAGGTGGGCCGCCTGGGCTCCGGTGAGTTCTTCGGGGAGCTGGCGCTGCTCACCGGCACGAAGCGCACCGCCACGGTGGTGACGGTGGAGGACGTGGTGCTGCTGGAGCTCACGCAGGCCGGCGTCCGGGAGCTGGGCAAGGACTACGGCGTGAAGGGGGAGCAGATGCAGCTGGCCGCGAAGGAGCGCCTGCTCGCGGACACGCTGCGCAGCAACCCGCTCATCGCCGCGCTGCCCCCGGAAGTGCAGCACGAGCTGGGGGACGCCTTCATCCCGTGCACCGTCCCCGCGGGGGAAACGCTCCTCACCCGGGGACAGCCGGGTGACGCGCTCTACGTCCTGCTGCGCGGCCAGTGCGAGGTCTTCCACACGCACAGCGACGGTCGCCAGACGTCCTTCCCCGTGCTGGAGGAAGGCGCCCTGTTCGGGGAGATCTCCCTGCTGCGCAGCCGCCTCGCCACCGCCACCGTGCGCACCGTGACGCCGTGCACGCTGCTCAAGCTGGAGCGCGACGTGTTCAAGAAGGCGTTCCTGGGCCAGCCCGACCTGCGCGGCGCCCTGGTGCGCCTGGGCCTGGAGCGGCTCAAGCACACGCTGGAAGTCATGGGCGAGCCCAAGTAGCCCGCCTGCCCGCCGTCCCTAGCCGTGGAGCGTCTCGCCGGCCTCGAGCATGGCGACGAACATGTCCAACCGCCGCGCGCGCGTCTCCGGCTTCTTCGCTTCGTGGAGCCGGTAGAGGATGGCGTACCGGTTGGCGCTCTTGAGCGTGGCGAAGAACGCCTTCGCCTTCGGGTTCGCGTCCAGCGCGAGCAGCAGGTCCTCCGGGACGGTGATGGTCTTCGGCCCCGCGTACGCCGTCTCCCACCGTCCGTCGGCCCGGGCCGCCTCCACCTCGCGCAGGCCCGCGGGCTTCATGCGCCCCGCGGCGAGGAGGGCCTCCACCTTGCCGCAGTTGATCTTCGACCACCGGCTGCGGGCGCCCCGGGGCGTGAAGCGCTGGAGCCAGTACTCCGCGTCGAGCGCGTCCTTCTGCCCGTCGATCCACCCGTAGCAGAGCGCCACGTCCAGCGCCTGCGCATACGTCACCGACGGGATGCCCGACTCCCGCTTCGCGAGCTTCATCCAGACACCCGGCGAGTCCGCGTGGTGCTTCTCCAGCCACTTCTCCCACGCCTTCTCCGACGCGAACGGCACGATGGGGAGTTCCAGCTTCGCCTTCATCCAATCCACCTCTCGGAGGAGTTCAGGACACTCCCGCCGACAAAAAACCTGCCGGCACTCTACCGACGGAAGGCGGCCGGGACGGAAGCGGTTATGAAACACGCCATGGCCGACCCCTCGCCCCGTCCGTCGAATGCCGTGCCGCCCCCGCTCAAACGCGTGGCCTTCCACGCCGTGGCGGCCGGGCTCACCCCGCTCATCCCCGTGCCCTTCCTGGACGACTACGCCCTGCGGCAGGTGCGCGAGCAGGCCGTGCGCGACCAGCTCCAGGAGCGGGGCATCAAGGCCCCGGACAAGGCCGTGGCGCTGCTGGCCGGCTCCAACGAGGCGCGCAGCCTGGGCGGGCGGCTCGTTTCGTACCTGAAGGCCGTGGCCCTCTTCCCGGTGCGCAAGGTGTTCCGCAAGGTCTTCTTCGTCCTCTGGGTGAAGGACTGCGTGGACCTGACGTCGTTGACGCTGCACCACGGCTACCTGCTGCACCACGCCCTGGAGCGCGGCGACCTGGACGCCGCGTCCCTCCAGGGTGACGCGCCCCGGAAGGTGCAGGACGCCATCGTGGCCGCCTGCAAGGAGCTGGACGCCCGCCCCATCAACCAGGCCCTGCGCCGCATCTTCCGGAGCAGCCGGCTGCTGATGGCGGAGGCCACCCGCGCCCTGCTCGACCCGAAGCGCGGCCCGCGCGTGCCCGACCGCGAGGGCGAGAGCGCGGAGGTGCGGTCCCTCACCGACCGGCTCCTCCAGGAGCTGTGGGAGGAGCGCGGCTACTTCACCGCGCTGGAGGAGCACTACGTGCGACACCTCCAGGGCGACCTGAAGAAGACGGGCACCTGAGTCACGGCGCCGGGGCGGTGGCGGTGGGCTCGGGGGCGCGGATGCGCTGGGAGAAGTCGTCCTGCCCCTGCGCCGCCAGCGCGCGCGCGTTGATGTGGTAGCGCGCGCGGACCTGCTCCAGCGGGGCGTCCGTGTCGATGATGCCCAGCTCGTACGCGAGCGCGTCCGCGAACGCGGGCATCAGCGTGCGGTGATCATAGGGCACGTCCTTCGTGGCCACCTTCTCGAAGTGGCGCACCAGGTTGGTGGTGCAGTTGCTGGTGAGCGTGTCGTAGAACTCCGGCGCCGCGTGCAGCCCGTTCATCCGCTGCACCATGTCCAGGAAGAACGCGGTGACGCGCTCCTTCGACGCCTTCACGGGGTACAGGTACACGGCGTCGTGGCGGAAGTTGGAGCGCAGCTGCACGAGGTCGCGCTCGTCGCCCACGACGTACGCCAGCTCGAAGCGGCGGAACAGGCCGCCCACCGCGGAGAACGTCTCGCCCTTCTCGCGCCGCACCTCCACGGAGAACACCACGTGGCGGCCGTCCTGGAAGCTGAAGGACACCATCGTGTGCGCCGCGCCGTAGAACCCGGAGAAGGGCTCCACGATGAACGACGCGCCCGTGAGCGCGTCCGTGTCGTAGGTGGCCGTGTACCAGGCCTCATCCCAGTCCGTGGTGCTGCGGTAGCGGAAGTCGCGCACCTCGTGGAGCGTCACCTTCGAGCCGGCGACCTCCGCCCACGGCGCCCGCGTCAGGTCCGGCGCCCAGTCCCGGGTGTTGGAGGGCTGCACCGTGCGCACCCAGCCGTACACGGCCGCGCACCCCACCAGCACCACCGCCACGCTCCAGCGCCGGGAGCGCCACCGCCACGCGGCCACCGCCGCGCCCAGGAGCCCCACGGCGAAGAGGGCCCTCCCCAGGTGGGGACCTTCCGGGCCTGAGCCCGTGAGGGCCAGGGCCAGCGCGGCCCAGGCGCCTCCCACGAGGAGGAGGATGCCCGCGATGCCGTTCTTCAAGAAGCGCATGGGCGGGAGTATCCGTGGCCCGCATCCCCTGTGTCACGGACGCGGGTCACGGGTGGAGCCCTACCGGGCGGCCGGGCGCGGATCCGCCCTGACAGGACGGCTCCCGAGCCTTCCCGTTCGCCTACCTTGACCGCTTTTCCCCGGGTGTGCGACGAAAGGGGCTCCCTGGTGTCGTAGGAGCCACCCCCCATGAGCGACGAGCGCGAAGACACGACCATCTACAAGGTCGTCGTGAACCACGAAGAGCAGTACTCCATCTGGCCCGCCGACCGCGAGAACGCGCTGGGCTGGAAGGACGCCGGCAAGCAGGGCCTGAAGGCCGAGTGCCTGGAGTACATCAAGGAGGTCTGGACGGACATGCGTCCCCTGAGCCTCCGCAAGAAGATGGAAGAGGCGGCCCGCAAGAACTAGGGCCGCGCCGTTTCCGACTGCCGCGACTCCCTCCCCGGTTCGCGGGGAGGGTGGGCCGGTCCCCGACTAGAGGTCCGGCGGAGGCCTGACGCCCAGATGGCAGGCGCGCAGGGCAAGCTGGGTGCGGTTCTCCGCTCCAAGCTTGCGGTAGAGCTGCGTGACGTGTGACTTCACCGTGCGCTCGGCGATTTGAAGGTGCGCGGCGATCTTCAGGTTGTCCGCGCCTCCCGCCACGTACGCCAGCACCTCGCGCTCCCGCTGCGTGAGCAGCAGCAGCACGCTCGCCGTGGGTGACGTCACCGGCGGATGTTCGAAGTCATTGCGCAGCAGTTGCACCGGGAAGAGGCGCTCGCCCCTCACCAGTGACTGGACCGCGGAAGAGACGGCATTGACGCCCAGCCCCGCGCGGAAGAGGTAGCCGGAGGCGCCCTCGTCGAAGCACTGGGAGATGACCTCCGGCGTGCTCACGGCGGACAGGAGCAACATGCGGACTTCCAGTCTGCGCTTGCGGGCCTCGCGCAGCAGGTTGAGCCCTTCCGTCACGGAGCAGCCAATGGCGGCTTCGCCATCACTCTCCACATCCAGAATGGCCACCTGCGGCGGATCCGTTCCAAGCCCATCCAGGAAGCCGCGCACGTCGCGCGTCACCGAAGTGGAATGACCCTCACCCCGAAGTCCGTCGGAGAGGCCCTGCCAGGCCGCCCAAGGTCCTTCGAGAATCGAAATACGCACTGCGGATTGATTCGCTGCCATGCGATGGCCCCCCAGCCGTCGTGGCGAATTGCTTTACAACCTGTCGACTGCAACCTGCCCCGGAGTCGGTGGAACCGCGGCGGAACTTCCGCCTGTGATGGGCGTGCGAGAACCGCGCTTCAACTCCATCCGGGGGTCTTGTCCGTGCTGCACTGCGGACTGCGCTTGCGACTGCCGAACCGGCCCCTTCGGGCCGTTCCTCCTTTTTCGCTCGGGCAATGCCAACCACCACCCGAGACCCTAACACCCTCAGCCGCTCCGTGCGAACCGGCTTTGTCGGGACTGTCAATTGCGCATGAAGTGTATCGAAATCCAGGCCCTCGTCCGTCAGGCCAGGATCGCTGTCCAGCCAGGGACACGCATTTGCGTCCACCATTCGATGTTTCGTGCGCTGTTTTGGCTCCCGGGTGTTGGTGGCACGCAAAACACGGAGGGCGCGCCCTGGACGCCAAGGGCGTATGCTGTGCGTCCGACACGCATGACACCCTCCGCCCCCGCACCTCACGTCGACGTCGCCACGCCCGAACGGGTGGCGCTGTCCCTGCCCGTGGCCGGCATCGGCTACCGCTGTCTTGCGTGGCTGGTGGACGCAAGCCTGCTGTTCTTCTTCTGGGTCGCCCTCTACTTCGTCATCACCCTGCTCATCTCCGACGTGCTGGGCGCATTCCAGGCGCTGTCGGGGCTGGCGCAGTCGCTGTTCGCGGTGGGCATCTTCGCCACGCAATGGCTGTACTGGACGCTGGCGGAGGTCTTCTTCCATGGACAGACACCCGGCAAGCGCGTGCTGAAGATCCGCGTCGTGCGCGAGGACGGCGCGCCGGTGGGCTTCTACGAGAGCGCCGTGCGCAACCTGTGCCGCGCGGTGGACTTCCTGCCGGTGCTCTACGCCACCGGCTGCATCACCATGCTGCTGGACGGGCGGCACCGCCGGCTGGGAGACCTGCTCGCCGGCACCGTGCTGGTGCGCGAGGAGGCCATCGACCTGGACAAGTACACGCAGGCCCCCGCCTCCGAAGCGCCTCCCGCGCCCGCGTCGCCTGAGCGCCCGCTGGACGCGGAGGACGTGGAGCTGGTGTTGGCGTTCCTGTCGCGCGCGTCCGGGCTGGAGCCGGAGGTGCGGCGACGGCTGGGCGCGCGGATGGTGGACCGCGTGGGCGCCTCGCTGACGGACGCGGAGCGCGAGCGGGTGCTCGCCTCCGCGGACGCCACGGAGGCCTTCCTGCGCGCGCGCGCCCGGGCGAGCCACTGACATGGCCCTTCCCCTCCCCGCCTTCGTCACCCGGCGCCGGCCGGACTGGGACGCGCTCCAGGGGCTCCTGACGCGCCAGAGGTCGGGCCGGCTGCACCTGGACGAGCTGCGACGGCTGGACACGCTCTACCGCCGCGCGGCCGCGGACCTGGCCCAGGCGCAGACGTTCTACCCGGGCACGGACGCGCACCGGTTCCTCAACCAGCTGTGCGGGCAGGCGTATGGCGCCATCTACCAGCCGCCCCGCGAGCGCTGGGCCGCCACGCGCGACTTCTTCCGGCGCGACTTCCCGGCCACCCTGCGCCGCGAGGCGCGCTTCGTGGGCGTGAGCGCGGGCCTGCTGGTGTTGGGGTTGCTGCTGGGCGCGCTGGTGGTGACGCTGGAGCCGCGCGGCGCGGAGCTGCTGGTGCCGGAGGGGGTGCGGCGCTACGTGGCCCAGGGGCGCATGTGGACGGATGATCTGCTGTCGGTGGCGCCGCCCAACGCGGTGGCCTCCGGCATCGCGACCAACAACCTCACCGTCACGCTGTTCGCGTTCGCGTCCGGCATCCTCCTGGGCGTGGGGCCCATCTTCACGCTGGTGAACAACGGCGTGCTGATTGGCGCGGTGGGCGCGCTGTGCTTCCGCGAGGGCATGGCGGTGGGCTTCCTGGACTTCATCGCCGCGCACGGGCCGGTGGAGCTGTCCATCATCGTCATCGCGGGGGGCGCGGGCCTGATGGTGGGCCAGGCGCTCATCGACCCCGGCGAGCTGCCCCGGGCGCAGGCGCTCCAGGTGCGCGGCCGCGAGGCGGTGAAGCTGGTGGTGGGCTGCGCGCCCTTCCTCGCCGGCATCGGCGTGGTGGAGGGCTTCATCTCCCCGGGCCGCTTCTTCCCCACCTGGGCCAAGGTGGGGCTGGGCCTGTCACTGGGAGCGCTCTTCTGGCTCTACCTGCTGCGCGCGGGCAGGACGGACGTGGGCGTCGCGCGCGAGGCCGTGCCGGAGGACAGCGACTCCATCCGCTTGCGCTGACGGTGCTTGAGGATGCGCTCGTAGGCGGCGTTGAGTTCGCGCATCTGCTCGGCGGAGCCGCCCCGGTCCGGGTGCCGCTCCATGGCCAGCGCGTGGAAGCGCGCGCGCACCACGTCGGGCGGATCCAACGGCGACACGCCCATCATCTGGTACGGGCACTGCTCCTGGACGGCGGTGAGCCACTTGTCCAGCCGGTCCTTCACCTCCACGAAGCGCGCATCCGCGTCCGCGGTGTCCTTCACCGGGTGCGTGCGCATCTTCGAGTCCGCGCGGAACACCTCGCTGTAGGTGCTGGACACCCAGCGGTGGCATGAACCACACCGGAAGTACTTCACCCGGTTCCCGGGCTGGAGGGTCATCATGACGCCGCAGTGGGTGCACTCCACTTCGACGTTCTCCAGCGTCTGCCAGCTCGCGACCGCCGCACCCATGATGTCTTCGCTCTCCGTTCGCAACACGCCTGTAGCGCCAGCAACCTCCCACGTCCGACGATCCCGTCAAGAAAATGTCGCCCGCGACCCAGGGGGGTGTTCCATCCCGCTGTCCGGGCCCCGGGATTCGGGTAGAACGGGGCCATGCGTCCGCTCCTCGCCGCCGCCCTGCTGCTGACCGCCGCCGCGCACGCCCAGGCTCCGGCCCGGGCTCCCCTGAAGCCGGCCCCGGAGAAAGCCTCTGGAGACAAGGCCTCCGGAGACAAGGCGGGCGCCGACAAGGCCGCCCTGACCCGGCCCTCCCCGACGCCCGCGGACGTGAGCACGCCGGACGTGGCGCTCCTGAGGGGCCTGCTGTGGGCCTCGGAGCCGGCGCCGGAGGAGATCCGCACGCTCGCCATCGAGGACCTGGCGCTGCTGGGCGACCCGCGCGCCCTGGACCCGCTGGCCGCGTTCATCTGGGATCCGAACCCGCGCATCCAGCAGGCGGCGCTGCGCGCGGTGGCGCTCTTCCAGCACCGCCGCGCGGAAGAGATCCTGGGCAACATCGTGCGGCACCCGCGCCTGCCGGACGCCCTGAAGATCCAGGCCCTGGGAGGGCTGCTCTACCAGCGCACCCCCACCGCGCGGCGCACCGTGCAGGACGTGGCCGCGGACAGTCGCATGGGCTACGCGGTGCAGAACGCCGCGCGCTCCGTGGTGTCGCAGTGGGACGGCGCCGCGACCGCGACGCCCTGAGACACGCCTGCCTGCCTGCTTGCCGTGTCCTCCCCCCGGCAGGGGGGCCGATTCCTGGAGTGCGCGCGTGTATGGGTTAGACTGGCGCGCATGAAGATCACCCCGCTCGACATCCGGCAGAAGCGCTTCGAGACGGCGATGCGCGGCTACGCGCGTCCCGAAGTGAGCGCGTACCTGGAGCTCATCGCCGGTGAGTTCGAAGAGGTGGTGAAGGAGAACATCGCGCTCAAGGAGGAGCTCAAGCGCACGCAGCACAAGCTCGAGCAACACCAGGAGCGCGAGCGCACCCTCCAGGAGACGATGGTCACCGCGCAGCGCATCAGCGAGGACCTGAAGGACGCCGCGAAGAAGGAAGCGGAGATCATCATCGCGGACGCGGAGCACCAGGCGGAGAAGATCGTCCACGGTGCGCACCAGCGGCTGGTGCAGGTGGTGGAAGACATCAACGAGCTCAAGCGCCAGCGCACCCAGTTCGAGTCGCAGGTGCGCTCCGTGGTGGAGGCCCACCGCAAGCTGCTGGAGACGTTCGCCGCGCCCTCGTTCGCGGACCGCGACTACGCGCGCGTCGAGGACAACGTCGCCTTCCTGACGCAGAAGAAGGCCAACTCCAACGACTAGCCCGTGCCCGCCCCCTGGCTCAAGGCAGTGCCCGACGGGGTGGAGCTGACGGTGCTCGTCCAGCCGCGCGCGTCCCGCACGAAGTTCGTGGGGGAACACGACGGCCAGTTGAAGATCCAACTCGCGGCCCCGCCCGTGGACGGCGAAGCGAATGCCGCCCTGGTGGAATTCATCGCGAAAAAGCTGGGTGTCCCGCGCCGGCAGGTGACCCTCACGGCGGGTGACACGTCGCGCCGTAAGCGATTGAAGGTGCAGGGGGTTGATGCGGCGGCGGTGGAGGCTGTTATCTCTGGTGGACCGTGAGGCCACGCATGCTCCGCCTGTTCGCCGTCCTGATGATGCTGCTGGCCTCGCCCCCGGTGTTCGCGCAGGACGAGGGTCCGCGCGGAATCCACAGCCAGGAGGCCGTCGTCACCGACAGCGCGCTGGTGCCCCACGCACGGCCCGCGCTGGCAACGGGTGAGCTGCGCACGAAGCGCTTCGTCATCGTCCACACGGCGAAGGCGACGGGCGCGGCCCGGGCGCTGGCCCAGCAGATTGAGGGCGTGCGCGACAGCTTCGGCGCGATGCTCGGGCGCGACTGGCCGGGCACCACGGAGATCCGGCTGGGCGTGGGCCGCGCGGAGTTCGAGGCGCTGGCGCTCCCCGGCGGCAAGCCCCCGGGCTGGGCGGTGGCGCTCGCCTACCCCGCGCATCAGATCATCCTCCTGGACGCGCTGAGCCTGAGCGACACGGAGGGCCCCACGACGCTGAGGCATGAGCTGGCGCACGTGGCGCTGGGGCAGCTGGCGAAGGAGTGGCCGCGCTGGTTCCAGGAGGGCGTGGCGCAGAACCTCACCGACGAGCGCTACTCCGTCGCGCACTACAGCGCCCTCTTCCGCGCCGTGACGCAGGAGCGCGTCTTCCACTTCGAGGACCTGTCCGAGGACTGGCCGGACGTGCCCGCCGACGTGGAGATCGCCTACGCGCAGAGCGCCGCCTTCGTGGCCTACCTCACCGGGAAGCACGGCCCCCAGGCCATGGGCCTGCTGGTGGACGGCGTGCGCGCGGGAGAGCCTTTCGAGCAGGCCTTCGGCAAGGCCTTCCGCACGTCGCTGCTGCTGGAGGAGCAGGACTGGCGCGAGGGGCTCGCGGCCCGGTACGGCTGGCTGCCGCTCACCACCAGCTCCGCGCTGCTGTGGCTCGCCGCTTCGGCCCTCTGCATCGCGGCCTTCGCGCGCCGGATGTGGCAGAAGTCCGCGCGCATGACGGAGCTGGCCGCGGAGGACGCCGCCGAGGACGCGGCGCTGCGCCTGCTCGCCGCCGCCCGCGCCGCGGGCCCCGTGTCCGCGGACGGCTCCGAGCCCATGCCCTCCGCCCTCACCTGGCC
>NZ_RAWA01000539.1 GCF_003611675.1 Corallococcus sp. CA053C | reverse complement strand
GCCCTCAAGCCCGCGGTGACGCACGAGGTGGTGGAGCTGTTCCGTCCGGACGTGGCGGCGCTGCGCACCGGGGACCTGTCCTTCACCGAGGTGCTGGAGAACCGGCGCAGCCTGCGAGGCCGGGGGGCCACGCCGCTCAATGTCAGGCAGCTGGGCGAGCTGCTCTTCCGCGCCGCGCGCGTGCGCGACGTGCGGTCCACGCGCGACGGCGACATCACGGACCGGCCCTACCCCAGCGCTGGCGCGGCGTACGCGCTGGAGCTGTACCCGCTCGTCGGCGAGTGCCAGGGGCTGGCGCCGGGCGCGTACCACTACGATCCGCTGGGCCACCGGCTGGAGCGGATGAGCGGCCCCACGCCGGAGTTCCACGCGCTGCTGGACGAGGCCCGCGCGCCGGTGGAGCCCTTCGAGCGGCCGGAGGTGCTGATGGTGGTGGCCGCGCGCGTGCCCCGGCTCGCGTGGAAGTACGAGACGCTGGCGTACTCGCTGGTGCTGCAGGACACCGGAGCGCTGGTGCAGACGCTCTACCTGGTGTCCACCGCGCTGGGCTTGCGGCCCTACGCGCTGGGACGCAGCGACCCGGACCTCTTCCAGCGCGTGGCGAGCGTGGACGGCTTCGCGGAGGCGTCCGTGGGCGCCTTCGCGGTGTCGGGAGGAGAGCCGCCGGCCGCTCCCCGCTGAAGGCTCCGGGGTAGCATCCCCCCGCGAGGCGTCAGCAGCAGGGGCTGCCGCAGCAGTGCGAGCGGTTGTAGGTGTCGGTGAGGCTGGACAGCGCGACCGCGTGGTCCGCCACGTTGTCCGGCTTCTTCGGAAGGGCCAGCTCCACGTCCGCGCTGGCGAGCTTCCACTCGGGGGCGGTGGCCGGCTCCTTCGCGGTGGAGGGGACGACCTTCAGGTGGATGCCGGCGGGCAGCTCGAAGTCGAAGCGCTCCTTCAGCGCCTGACGCGGGTCCTTCTGGAGGGCCGCCTCGAACTTGGAGTCCTTCCACGACAAGGCAACGGCGCGCATCCACACCGCCTGCCACTCGTTCACCGAGGGCTGCGTCCCCTTCCCCTGCGCGGACGTCTTGCGCGCCAGCGGGCGGGCCTTCGCGGGCGCGGGTGCGGCCTTCGACTCCGGCTTCTTCTTGCTCATGTCAGCTGTCTCCTCCCAGCGCCGCCAGCAGCGCGCGGGCCTCCACGACGGGCGGTGTCCCCAGCCCTTCGGTGAAGGTACTGTAAATCGTCTGGAGTTGCTGCCGGGCTTCTTCCTGCCGGCCCGACGCCTGGAGCACCCGCGCCAGCGCGGTGACGGCCTGCAGCTCCGGCATCCGCGCGCCCTGCGCATGCGCCACCTGCGCGGCCTGCCGGAAGCACGCTTCCACGGACGGCGCAGAGTTCCCGTCACGCTGGAGCAGCGCGCGGCCCTTCACCCGGAGCAGCTTCGCCTCGTGGTAGCCCTCGCCCAGAGCCTGCGCGCGCTCCCGGCCGCGCTCCACCGTGGCGAGCGCCGCGTCCACGTGGCCGAGCTCCAGCTCCAGCTCCGCGAGGATGGCGTAGTACGCCGGCTGGTCCATCTCCGTGCCGAACGCCTCGCGCATCGCCACGCCCCGCCGCGTCGCCTCCAGGTCCTTCGCCGCCCAGCCACGCAGGATGCCCACGTAGGCGGACTGCTCCAGCAGGCCGTAGCGGTGGGACAGCTCCGCGTGCTGGGAGATGAGCCGCTGCGCCTCCGCGCGGTCCCCATGTTCCTGCGCCATCAGCAGCAGGTAGATGAACGACAGGCCAATGCTGGTGCCGTGGTTCAGCTCGCGGCCCCACGCCACCGCGGCCTCGCCGTGCGCCCGGGCCTGATCCGCGAAGCCCAGCAGCCACAGCGCCCGGCACAGCACCACCTCACCGCCCACGCGCGTGTCCTGCCCGTAGAGGATGCGGTGCATGCGGTGCGCGACGGGGTCGAACAGCGCGACGCACCGCTCCGCCCGCGCCTTCGCCTCGCCCAGCCGGCCTTCGAGCAGCTCGCAGTTGGAGAGGATGGTGAGCGCCACCGCCTCCTGGCCCGCGTCCCCGGAGGCCTGCGCCAGCGCCACCAGGCGGTCCAAGAGTCCGCGCACCCGGCGCTGGTCACCCCCCAGGTGGTAGTAGATGGAGAGGACCCACAGCGTAGGGGCCGCGTACGGGCTCTCGCCCACGGTGAAGAGCAGCTCCAGCGACCGCTCGGCCACGGTGCGCAGCTCCTGTGAGCGCCAGCCCTGGGTGGACATCAGCGCGGGCGCCAGCACCCCGTTGAGGCTCAGCTCCAGCTGCGCGCGCTCCAGCGGATCCTCGATGGCGTCCAGCCACGACAGGCCCAGCCGGGCGAACAGGATGGCCTCCAGGTAGGCGGAGCGGATGAGCGCGGCGAGCGCGGCCTTCTGCGCGTACTCGATGGCCTTGCGCTTGTGGTTCGCGCTCGCGTGGTGGTGCGCGAGCAGGTCCGGGCGCTCGTTCACGAGGTCCGGGAAGTGCTCCTCCAGCGCCGCCGCCGTCTTCGCGTGCACCTGCTGCCGGTGCCGCTTGAGCATGGAGTCGTAGGCCGCGTCGCGCACCAGCGCGTGCTTGAAGAGGTACGCGGGGCCCTTGGGCCGGCGCTTCCGGTGCAGCAGGCCCGCGCCCACCAGCCGCTCCAGGTCGGCCTCCAGCGCCTCGGGCGTCAGCGGGCTGACGTGGCGGAGCAGGTCGTGCGACAGCTCACGCCCCAGCACCGACGCGATCTGCGCCGTCTCCTTGCTCCGGCCCAGCCGGTCCAACCGGGCGACGAGCAGGTCGCGCAGCGTGCCTGGAACCGCGGGGCCCGCCTTGCCCGCGTCCAGCGCGAAGCGGCCCTCGCGCTCCACCAGCGCGCCGGACTCCAGCAGCGTGCGCACCAGCTCCTCGATGAAGAGCGGAATGCCGTCCGTGCGGGATGCAATCTCCTCCAGCGCCTCGGGCGAGAGCGGACCTCCTGCCGCGGCGGTGGCCAGCCGCTCCACCTCCGCGCGCGAGAGGGCGCCCAGTTGCACCTGCATCACCGACGACGAAGGCCACGGCGGCTCGAACTCCGGCCGCGCGCTGAACACCGCGAACAGGCGCTGCGACGGCACCTCCGCCACCAGCTCCTTGAGCAGCTCCAGCGTGGACGGATCCGCCCAGTGCAGGTCCTCCAGCGCCAGCACCACCGGCTGCCGCTCCGCCATCGCGGCGAGGAACGCGAGCAGCGCGTGGCGCGTCAGCTCCCGGTGCTTCAGGGGCGACACGTCCAGCGGGGCCCAGCGCTCCGGCGGCAACGGCAGCGACAGCAGCGGCGCGAACAGCGGCATCGTCTCCGGCAGGTCGAAGCTGAAGCCGGACAGCAGCGCCTCCAGGCCCTTCAGCCGGCCCTCGGGCGACAGGTCGCGGTTCGGATCCACCAGTCGCGTGAGCAGGTCCACCACCGGGAAGTACGCCTGGCTGGAGCTGTCCGCCGTGCAGCGGGCCTCCAGCCACGTGTGCGGCTCCACGCCCAGCTTGTCGCCCAGCTCGCGGGTGAGGCGCGACTTGCCGATGCCCGGCTCACCGGTGACGAGCACCGCCTGCCCCTGCCCCACGCGCACCTGCTCCCAGCGCGACAGCAGCAGGTCCAGCTCCCGGGTGCGGCCCACCAGCGAGAGCGCGTCGTCGGTGCCGCTCCACGTCGCGTCCGCGCCCTGGAGCACGAACGTCTCCAGACCGGGAGGCAGCAGGTCGCTCACGGCCGGGGCCCCGGGCACCATGGGGAAGTGCTTGCGCACGAGCTGCTGCGTGTCCCCGGTGACGAGGATGCCGCCCGAGGGCGCGGACGTGGAGAGCCGGAACGCCAGCTTCGGCGTGGTGCCCACCACGAAGCCCAGCCCGGACAGGGTCGGATCCCGCTGCTCGCGCGACACCACGAGCCCCGTGTGCACGCCCACGCGGATCTCCACCCGCGTGCCGCGCTCGGCCTCGATGGCGCGGCCCCGGCGCTGCACCTCGGCCACCATGTCCAGCGCGGCCTGGGCGGCGCGGCGTGCGTCGTCCTCCCGCGCAGCCGGGTAGCCGAAGTAGAAGAGGACGATGTCGCCCAGCGCGCTGGCGATGTGGCCGTTGTAGCGCCGGGCGATCTCGATGCAGACCTCCTGCTGGGCGCCCAGCACGTGGTCCAACTCCTCGATGTCCACCGGGCCCGGCGCCGTCGCGGTGGCGGACAGCGTGCAGCACACCACGGTGAGCTGCCGGCGCTCCCCTTCCGCCCATCGCCGCGAGCGCGTGGACAGGGCGTGGGGCGTGCGGCTGCTGAGCTCCACCGTCGCCGTCTCGGCGTTGGGGGCCGCGGGCTGGATGCGCACGGGCGCGGGCCGGCGCGGCAGGTTGGACAGGTCCACCGCCTCCAGCTGGCGCAGCAGCACCTCCGCGGAGACGGTGCGCTGGGACGGGTCCTTCGCGGTGGCCTTCTGGAGCAGCTTGCCCACCGGGTGCGCGGCGATGGCCGCGGGGATGGCCACCGGCTCCGCGGAGAGCTGCTGGAAGATGACCTCCGCGACGGTGGCGCCCTCGTAGACGCGCTTGCCGGTGAGGCACTCCAGGAACACGAGCCCCCACGCGTACAGGTCCGAGCGCGGCGTGGGCGGCTGGCCGCGCAGCTGCTCCGGCGCCGCGTACGACGGCGTGCCCAGCGATTCGTTGGTGGAGGTGATGCGCGGCTGCGGCTCCGCGCGCGTCAGCTCGTCCGTCACCGACCCGATGCCGAAGTCCAGCACCAGCGCGTTGCGGCGCGCGCCGGTGGGCACGACCATGATGTTCGCGGGCTTCAGGTCCCGGTGCACCACGTTCTGCGCGTGCGCGCACGCCAGCGCGTCCAACAGCTGCAGCATCAGGTGGCGCACCTCCACCGGATCCAGCACGCCTTCTTCCGCGAGCACCTGCGCCAGGTTCTTGCCCGGGACGAATTCGAAGATGGAGTAGACCGCGCCGCCCTGCGCCCGCCCGGAGTCGATGAGCCGCACGATGTTCGGGTGGTGCATCTGCGCGCACAGCTTCATCTCACGCTCGAAGCGCGCGCTGCGCCGCTCCACCGACTCCGGCGTCGCGCCCTCCGTCAGCCGCAGCAGCTTCACCGCCACGTTCTGGCCGGTGGTCACCTGCCGGGCCTTGTAGACGCGGCCGAAGCCGCCCTCACCCAGCTCCGACAGGAGTTCGTAGCGGCCCTGGAAGGCTTCCAGCAGGTTGGGATCCATTGGGTCTTTCATCGCGCTCCCCAAGCTTCAAACCGTTGGCGACCCTGCCTGGGCAGGGTGATGACGAACTCCGTGAACTCGCCCGGCACCGTCTCCATGCGGAAGGTGCCCTGGTGTCCCTGGACGATGATGTCATGGCTGAGCGACAGCCCCAGCCCCGTCCCCTGCC
>NZ_RAWA01000538.1 GCF_003611675.1 Corallococcus sp. CA053C | reverse complement strand
CCACAAGTGACGGCAGGCGGACCTCAGAAGGAGCGCGCGCTCATTCCGCCGTGGGCGCGGAGTTGGGTTCGCATGCGGTCGCCGGCGCCCTGGCACTCTCCGCGGGCCGCGTCCAGGCTCAGGACGGCGTCCTCCAGCCCGTGCCCTTCATCGACCTCCAGGGACGGGTGAACTCGCTCCATGACCGCGGGCTGCTGGGGCTCGCGGTGGATCCGGCCTTCGCCACCAATGGCTTCATCTACCTGCTCTACACCTATGACGACGATGCCACGGATGACCCCGGCCCCAAGACGGCGCGGCTGGCGCGCTACACCGCCGAGGGTGACTCGGCTTCGCCCGCGAGCGAGGTCGTCCTGCTCGGCACCACGGTGGGCAACTCCTGCAATGACTTCCCCGCGGGTGCGGATTGCATTCCTTCGGACAGCTCTTCGCACTCCGTGGGCAACCTCCGGTTCGCGCCGGACGGCACCCTCTTCGTGACGTCAGGCGATGGGGCCCGCTTCGACGCGGTGGACGACGACGCGCTGCGGGCGCAGAGCCTGGACTCCCTCGCGGGCAAGGTCCTGCGCATCACCCGCTCCGGCGCGGGCGTGGCGTCGAACCCGTTCTGGAACGGGGATGCCCAGGCCAACCGCTCCAAGGTGTGGGCGCTGGGGCTGCGCAATCCCTATCGCTTCAGCCTGCGCCCGGGCACTTCCACGCCCTACCTGGGCGACGTGGGCTGGAGCACCTATGAGGAGATCAACGTCGCGCTCCCGGGGGCGAACCTGGGCTGGCCCTGCTACGAGGGGCTCTTCCGCCAACGCGGCTACGAACCCAAGCCCGTCTGCCAGGCGCTCTATGCACGAGGGCCTGGCGCGGTGCGGCCTCCGCTGTACGTCTGGGACCACGGCGTCGGTCAGACGGCCACGGGCGGCGCCTTCTACACGGGCACCGCGTACCCGGAGGCGTGGCAGGGCGCCTACTTCTTCGGGGACTACAGCCAGCAGTGGATCCGCTCCCTGCGGGTGGATGCGAATGATCAGCTCGTGCCCGACAGCGTGACCGAGTTCGCGACCGGGGTGGGCGGGCTCGTCGAGCTCGGCATCGGGCCAGACTCCAACCTCGTCTTCGTGGACATCCTCGCGGGCGAGCTGCGCCGCATCCGCTACACGGTGGGCAACACGCCACCCGTGGCGGTGGCCTCGGCGACGCCGCGCGAGGGTACGCCTCCCCTCTTCGTGCGCTTCTCCAGCGCGGGCTCCAGCGACGCGGACGGTGACGCGCTCCAGTACCTCTGGGACTTCGGGGACGGCTCCCCCGTGTCGACGCTGCCCTCACCGGAGCACACGTATGTCGCGGCCGGCGCCTTCGTGGCCCGGCTGACCGTCAGCGACGGGCGCGGGGGCAGCCACTCCGCCACCGTGAGCCTCTCCGTGGGCAACCATGCGCCCGTCGTGGCCATCCACGCCCCTTCGGAGACGTTCCGCTTCAAGGTCGGCGACGTGGTGGCCTATTCGGGCTCGGCGAGCGACGCCGAGGACGGGCCCATTCCCGACGACCGGCTGGCATGGAGCATCACCCTGCGCCACTGCACCGCGGGGACCTGTCATTCCCACCCGTACTCCACGAGCACGGGAGCGACCGGGGCGTTCACCGTCCCGGACCACGGCGACGAGGTGCACTTCGAGCTCACGCTCACCGCGACCGACTCCATGGGGCTGACGGGCAGCCGGACCCTCACGCTGGATCCGCAGCTCGTGCAGGTGTGGCTCCAGACGTCACCGCCGGGGCTGGAGCTGGTGTTCGACGGCACGAGCGGACCGGCGCCCCGGGTCCGCCAGGTCATCGTCGGCTCCACGCACACCGTCTCCGCTCCGTCGCCGCAAGGCATCTATGAGTTCCTCGAGTGGTCGGACGGCGGGGCCGCGGAGCACGTCATCCAGGTCGGTGCGAGCGACGCCAGCTACACGGCCTCCTTCGATTCCGTCGCCCCCACGGAGTGCCCGGGCGGACAGTACCGGGCGGAGTACTTCGCCAACCGGGACCTGGCGGACTCCCCCGCGCGGGTGAGATGCGAGGGGTCGCCGCTCGCGCGCTTCTGGGGCACGGGCCAGCCCGTGCCGGAAGTGGGGTCCGACGACTTCTCCGTGCGCTGGACGGGACGGTTCTACTTCGCGTCGGGCCTGTACTACTTCCTCGCCCAGGCGGATGACGGCATCCGCGTGTTCGTGGATGGCTCCCGCATCATCAACGGGTGGAGGGACCAGTCGACCACCAGCTTCTTCGTGGGCCGCTGGATGCGCGCCGGTGAACACACGGTGGTCATCGAGTACTACGAGCACGGGGGCGATGCCGTGGCCGGACTCCGCTGGTATCGCTGAGCCCGGCACTCCGCGTCACCGCGGACCGGGCAGCAGTCGGAGGGCCCCCTCACGTCGGGTATCCGAAGTTGCACGGCGCTTCCCTCGCGGTGTCTGCTTCGGGCCCATGTCACGCAACACGCAGTGGAAGGTCGTCCTCTTCGGTGTCTCCGCCCTGGTGCTCGTCGTCGTGCTGGTCTTCGCCAGCGGGACGAAGGGCGCCCCCGGTGAGCCGTATCCGGAGCTGCGGGAGAAGGACGCGTTCGCCCAGCAGGCCCTGGAGGCCCTGCGTGCCACGGGCATCCCGGGCGCGCTGACCTACGACCCGGAGCGCTTCCTCATCCAGAGCACCGCCCCCGATGGCGGCCTGGGGATGGTGGTCTTCCTCTCCAACTTCCACCGCGAGTACCTGGCCACCGCCCCCGAAAAGCGCGGCGAGGTGCTCGCGCGGCTGGGACGGTCGGGCGCACTCCCGGAGGGCGCGGAGACCTACGCGCAGGCGCGTCCCCACCTCATGCTGGTGGTGCGCGCTCGCGACACCTTCGAGCAGTTCCCCCAGCAGTCCGGCGAGAAGGTGCCGGTGTCCTGGCAACCGCTGGGCGAGGTGCTGGCGGAGGCGCTCGTCCAGGACACCCCGGAGGCCATGCGCTACGTCTCCCCGGACGACCTGGCGCGCTGGGGCATCTCGTACGGGCAGGCCCACGCCGACGCGATGGCCAACCTGCGGCGGCTGGACTCCGTGCCGCTCACGCACCTGGCCCTGGGCACGTGCCTGCTCGCCACGAATGACAGCTACGGGGCCTCGCGGCTGCTGCTGGAGGACGTGATGAGCGGCTGCGAAGTGAAGGGCGAGCGGGTGGTGCTGGTGCCCAACAGGGACACGCTGCTCATCACCGGCGCCGAGGACGCGGAGGGCCTGCTCGAGGTCGCGGAGGCGGCCCTGGCGGGCCTCAAGGCGCCGCGCCCGGTGGACGGACGCGCGCTGCGCCTCACGGCCGACGGATGGAGGCCCTTCCTTCCCGAGCCGGGCAGCCCGTCGCGCAGTCTGCTGGAGAACCTCGCGTTCGCCAGCCGGGTGCGCGGCTACCAGGAGCAGACCGAGCGGCTCCGGCGGCAGCATGAAGCGGAGGGCTCCCAGCTCCACGTCGCGGGCTACGTCCCGGAGCAGGACGCGAAGGGGCGCTTCTTCGGCCAGGCCATCTGGTCCAACGACGGCGAGACGCTGCTGCCGCGCGCGGACGTCATCCTCTTCATGGACGCGGCGCTGGGCCCGCACGCGCCCCCGGTGGCCTCCGTGCGCTGGGACCTCGTGGTGCGCGACGCCGGGATGCTGCTGATGCCGGAGCTGGGGCTGTACCCGGAGCGCTACCGCGTGCGGGGCTTTCCCTCGAAGGAGCTGCTCCAGCGCTGGAAGGCCGACCCGACGGCCATGGACGTGCCCTGAGCCTGGGAGGGCCCTACGAAGTCACCGCGGACCGGTGCGCGCGCGAAGGCACACCGCTCCGCCGGTCCTTCCTAGTCGTGATGATCCTTCGGGCAGCAGCCGAGGGTGTCCTCGTCATGCTCACGCAGGTGGGCCTCGGCGCCGGGCGCACCGACGCAGAGCTCGATCGTCTTCGAGCCCTCCTCGTCGGGCGGCGCGTGATGGCAGACGCGGACCTTGTCGCCATTGTGGCCGCAAGCCACCGAGCAGTGCGGAGGCGGACAGTGCGGGCCGCCACCGTCATGCCCGCCACCCTCCCCGCCCATCGCCGACACGTTGCTCTGCGTAGCCTGGGCAAAAGGGCGCTACTCGCCCGTGGGCGCCGCGGCGGAGTTGACGTCTTCGGTCACGGACGAGTTCAGCGTCCAGGTGAGGCCATAGACCGAGCCGATGGCCCTGTACGTCGCGCGCTTCCCGCAGCCCGCGACGCCCACCGTGACGGGATCCAGGCGTGAGGTCTTGAGCTGTGCCCGCGCACAGCCCAGGTCGAACTCCGCGCGGGCCCTCACGTCGGGAACCCACGAGCACTGCCCCACCCTGCAGCGCAGCTCATAGATGCCTTCGGTGTCGCACCCGCTCATCTGATATTGATTCTCACCGAGGTAGTTCGGCGTCAGCTCCTCGGCGCACTTGAGATCCTTGGCGGCGAGCTTCTCCAGGTTCGCATAGCGGTTCGCGTTCAGGGACGGCCCCATCTGGGACAGGTCCACCTTGGAGTTGCTCCGGCTACCGCCGCAACCAGACACCAGGAACGCGACGCCCAGGCCCGTGACTGCCCATTGAGAGAGGTTCATGGGCGCTCATCTATCATCCGCGGCTCCGGGCTCGAAGCGTGCGAGGAACACCTTGAACTGAAGTGAGAGGAAGAGGGGGCGCGGTGCCACCAGTCCGGTCCGGGCGAGCATCGCGAACAGGGCGGCATCGGACTCAATGGGCCGCAGCTGCGCGAAGAGCTGGCGCCGACGCTCCAGCTGCTCCAGGGGCACGCCATACGCCCGCAGTCTCCGCAGCTCCACGTTCATCAACACAGGGTCGTTGCCGACGCGGCAGCCCACGACGAGCGGCGCTCCGGGCTTCAGCCGCCGGGTCACCTCGCGCAGCAATTCGAGGCGGGCCTCGTCGCCCTCCACATGGTGCAGGACGCCCATCATCTGCGCGCCGTCGAACAGGGGACCCGGAGGCAGGGTCTGGAGCGCTCCCACGTGCAGCTGCGTGCGTGAGAGCATTCCCTCGGCCTCCAGGCGGCTCCGGGCGACGGCGAGCATGGCGTCGGAGGGATCCACGCCCGTGAAGCGCCAGCCCGGCACGTTGAAGCGGGCGTAGGGCATCAGCTCCGCGCCCGTGCCCAGTCCCACGAAGAGCAGCGACGCCGCGTCCTGGCCGTCCAATTGGGCCGTCAATGCGCTGACGCCGAGCTCGTACAACGCCGGGGCACCGGCGAGGTTGACGGACGCCTGGGTGTCGTAGTGGGCGGCGCGGTCGGCGCCAAAGCCCGGGACGAGGTGATGGTGGGCGGAGGAGGCGGGGTGTTCGTGAGCCATGACGTGTCCTCGGGAGGCGGGCGATGAGACAGGAGGATGCGTCGGGCCCCCGATGAATGGGAG
>NZ_RAWA01000537.1 GCF_003611675.1 Corallococcus sp. CA053C | reverse complement strand
GCCCAACCCGTCCCACCTGGCGCAGGTGATGGCGCAGGGCAAGGCGCGCAAGGCGAAGCTGCTGGTGAAGGAGGACTACTACCCGGAGGGCACCGCGAAGCTCGTGGCCTCCAAGATCCCCGCGCCGCTCGTCGTCATCCCCGGCGGCACCGACTTCCGCAACGGACAGACGTACGTGCAGCGCATCGAGCTGCTGGTGAGCCGCCTGGAGCAGGGCCTCGCCGGGAAGGGGCCGTGACATGACGCGACGATTCCCCCTTTCACTTCCCGGAGCGCTGCTGCTCCCGGTGGTCCTCCTGTCCGGGTGCGCGCTCGACGCGGGCGAGGGCTTCGCGGTGCTCAAGCCCTCCGTGCAGGCCGCGTACACGCCGCTGCCCCGCCGCGACGCGGGCGACGGCTATCAGGCGCTCGCCTCCGACTTCCAGCTGCGCATGGACACGGCCTCCGTGCGCGTGGGCAGCATCGACCTGCTCGCCAGCTCCGGCGGTGGTGGAGCCACGACGTTCGATCCCTCCTCGCCTCCTCCGGGCTACTCGCTGTGCCACAACGGGCACTGCCACAGTGATTCAGGCGAGCTCGTCGACTACGCGGACATCGAGGCGGAGCTGGGCGGTGGCGGCGGCAGCAGCACCACCACGGTGGCCAACCTCCCCGTGGACGGAGACCTGGACCTGCTGCGACCCGCGTCCGTGGGCCTCGACTGCCGGCCGGATTGCGAGCTGCCTCGGACGACGCTGTCGCGGGAACGCTGGTCCATCACCGGCGTGCGGATGACGGGCAGCGTGCGCGATGGCCGCGTCCCGGCGCGCTTCGCGGGCGCGAAGGACTTCCGCATCACCCTGGCGACGGCGGGGGGCGCGGAGGCCGAGCCGGTGGCCGTGCTCTCCGGGGACCTGGACGTGCCGTCCGACCGCGAGAACGCGCCGGGCGTGGAGCTGGGCCTCAAGCTGGAGCTGACCCCGCTGCTCTTCGACGCGGTGGACTGGTCCACCGTGGCGGCGGGGCCGGACGGCGTGCTGGACCTGGATGCGCCCGGCAACGCGACGGTCCGCGCCGCGTTCCTGGAGCAACTGGCGCAGGTGAGCCCTGTCGCGGAGGTCAAACGTGGCGCACGGTGATCACGAGACGGCACTGGACAGCGCGCACCGCATCGCGCCGCCGCAGGAGCCGGGCGAGCCGCTGCTGAAGTGCGAACAGCTCGTCATCGGCTACGGGGGCAAGGACATCCTGCCGCCCATGGACCTGGTGGTGCGCCGCCGGCAGTTCGTGGCGGTGGTGGGCCGCAACGGCTCCGGGAAGAGCACCTGGTTCAAGACGCTGCTGGGGCTCATCCCTCCGGTGTCCGGGCAGATCACGCTCGGCGCGCCCCACATCCGGAGCGCGTACGTGCCGCAGACGTCGTCCATCGACTCGCTGCTCCCGGTGCACGCGCGGGAGCTGACCGGGTGGGGGCGGCTGTCGGGGTGGAACTTCCTGCGCCCGTTCCCCAGCCGCGCGGACCGGCAGAAGGTGGAGGCGGCGCTGGACACCGCGGGCGCGCGCGCCATCGCGAAGCGGCCCTTCCACGACCTGTCCGGCGGAGAGAAGCAGCGGGCGCTGCTCGCGCGGGTCATCGCCACCGAGGCGGACGTGGTGCTGCTGGACGAGCCCACCGCGGCGATGGATGCCGTGGCGGAGAAACAGACGATGCTGCGGCTGTGCGCGCTCGCGCATGACCGGGGCCTGGGCGTGGTGGTGGTGAGCCACGATATGTCCGTGGCGGCCGAGCACGCCGACGTCATCCTCTTCGTGGACCGCGAGCACCGCTGCTACGTCATGGGCGACGCGCGCACCGTGTTCTGCCATCCGGCCTTCCGCCGCCAGTACGGCGACGACTACTGCAACAGCGCGCCCCAGGGGCCCCATCGTGGAAACAGTCCTGCTTGAGCCCTCGAAGTGGGAGCAGTTCCGGTCCGCCTGGGAGTTGTTCCAGGACCCCATCCTGTGCGCGCTCATCGCCGGGTGCGTGCTGGGCTTCCTCAGCGTCTACGTCGTCCTGCGGCGCATGGTGTTCGTCAGCGCGGCGGTGACGAACACCGCGGGCCTGGGCGTGGCGCTGGCCTTCTTCGCGGAGATCCACCTGGGCGTCCACGTGGATCCGCTGGTGGGCGCCGTGGTGCTGTCGGTGGCGGCGACGCTGCTGCTGATGGTGGAGCCCGCGCGGCTGCGCCTGTCGCGCGAGAGCCTGCTGGGGTGCGCATTCGCCTTCGCGGGCGGCGCGGCCATCCTCGTGGGCGACCGCATCGCGCAGGAGGCGCATGACATCCAGGGCATCCTCTTCGGCACCGCGGTGCTGGTGACGCCCGACCAACTCCACGCCGTGGCGGTGGTGGGCGCGGTGCTGATGGTGCTGCACCTGTGGTGGTACCGGGGCATCACCTTCGTCAGCTTCGACCGCATCGGCGCCACCGTGCAGGGGCTGCCGGTGCGGATGCTGGACACGGTGTTGATGGTGTCCATCGGCATCATGGTGGGCGTGTGCGCGCGCGCGCTGGGCGCCCTGCCCGTCTTCGCGTTCTCCACGCTGTCGGCCATCGCCGCGCTGGTGTTGGACCTGCGGCTGCCGTGGACCTTCTTCACCGCCACCGTGCTGGGCGGCATCGCGGGCGCGGGCGGCTACTTCTTCGCGTACTTCTACGACTTCCCGGTGGGCGGCTCGCAGACCGTCCTGTCCGGGGTCCTGGTGCTGCTGATGATGCTCGTGCGGCTGGCGCGCACGCCCTTCCAGCGCAAGGCCTGATGCGGTGGCCCACCGCCGCCGTTCCTTCAGCGGACGGCGGCGGACACCTTCTTGAACTCGGGCGTGCCCGCGCGGCCCAGCAGGTCGAACAGCGCGGACTCCACGGTGAGGATGCGCGCGCCCGCGTCGCGGCACAGCTCCAGGCCGATGCGACGGTCCTCCTCGTTGCGCGACAGCACGGCATCCGCCAGCAGGCACGGTTCGCGGCCGCTGTCGGCCAGGTCGCGCGCGGTCTGGAAGACGCAGATGTGCGTCTCCATTCCAGCAATGAGCACCTGCTTGCGGTCTCCCAACACGGCGAGCACGTCCGGCGTGGCGGCGGAGAAGTCCAGCTTCTCCAGCGGCTTGAACTCCCCCAGCTTCAACTTCAGGAGCGAGTGCGTGCGGCCCAGCCCCTGCGGGTACTGCTCCGTGACAACGACGGGTACGCCCAGGGCCCGGGCCCCCTCCACGGCGGCGCCGGTGCGCGCGAGCATGCGGTCCAGGGCATCGCGCTCCATGGCGGCGCAGAGCCGCTCCTGGATGTCGACGACGAGCAGCACGGCCTGTTCGGGCTTCAGGCGGATCGAGGGCATGGGATGGCTCCTTGCGGGTGCTCCCTGGTGACTGAAGGCCGCGCGTCCGTCAAGCACGGCCGCGCGGTCGCTCAGCCCCCGTGGACGGTCCAGGGCCCTTCCCCGCCCCGAGGTGCGGGAGCGGTGTCCATCGGAGCATCCGGCACCCGGCGGAGCGCGGCGCGGCCCCTCCCTCCGGAGGCGAAGCCCCGCGCGCGTTGCAGGCCCGGCAGGTGCGGATCCGCATCGCGCCACAGGTCCAGCACCACGGCGAAGTCGTGCGCGGCTTCGGACATGCACTCGCAGGCGACGTGCGCCTCGGCGACGAGCAGCATGCAGTGGCCACACCCCGGCCGCTCTCCTGCTCGCTCTAGCGCCAGCTCCAGGGCTTTCTGCTCGCGACCGGAGTGCAGGCGCACGCGGGCCAGCGTCTCCCGGGGCGGACGGCAGAAGAGCGCGGGCCCCACTGGCCGCAAGCGCCGCTCCAACCGCAGGGCCCGTGTGAGCGCGGCCTCCGCGCGACCGGAGTCACCCCGCCTCGCGTCCAGCGTCCCCCGCAGCTCCTGCGCGGCGACCTCCGCCGTGCGTGCCACGTCGCGGGGACACAGGGCGCGTCCTTCGGAGCGGGTCGCGTCCGACAGGGTGATCACCAGGGTGTCCAGCAGCTGGCACGCACGCTCCACGTCGCCCAGCCGTCCCGTCTCCAGGGCGCAGGCTCCGCGCGTGTACAGGCGCACGGCGTCGCGCAGGCCCTGCTCCGCGACAGTGGCGGCGTCGCCCAGCTCCATCGGGACCTCGGCCGCCGCGCGGTAGAACCCGAAGCGCAGGTGCGCGGCCACGAGCGTGGTCGCCGCGAAGAGCACCGCCTGCGGCCGGGCACCCGAGGCCTCCACGCGCTGGCGCAGCTTGCGAGCCCACCTCTGGGCCTCCTGGTACCGCCCCACCTCCGCGCAGCCTTCGCTCAACAGGCGCAGCGCGGTGTCCGCGCTCGGCGCGACCTCCAGGGGCAGCGACTCGCGGGCGAGGTACGCGTCATCCGCCTCCACCGCCGCCTCCAGGATGCGGTTCGCCTCCGCCGCGCGGCCCATGCGCAGCAACAACCGTCCGGCGGCGAGCAGCGCGGGGCTGCCGGCGGGGACGAGCGTGGGAAGGAGCTCGGCGCTCGCGCGGGCCACTTCCGGCCGCGCGCTCGTCAGCCATGCCTGCACCCAGGCCAGGTGCACACCGGCATGATCCGGATGCGTGCGCAGCAGGTCGCGCAGGAGGGACTGCGCGTAGGGCTGGCCCTGGCCGGGACGTCCGTCGGATTCGTAGCCATCCAGCAGGAAGCCCGCGAGCAGCAGGCGGGGCTCGGGCTCGTCCGGGAAGCGGTCGATGAGGAACTCCATCTCGCGCACGAAGGCGTGCCGGCCATTGGCGGGGCCCTTGTCCGCGAGGAGGCTCGCGGCGATCAGCAGGCGCTGCTCCAGGTCGGTGGTGCCTTCGGCCAGCGCCAGGGCCTTGCGGATGGCCTCCGCACGGTCGGCGGCGAAGCGGGCTCCCGCGCCGCGTGCGAGCGCGAGCCCCCACCAGGCCATGGCGAGCGAAGGATCCTGTCGCGCGGCCTCCGCGAAGGCACGCCGCGCCTCCAGGGCCCAGCCCAGGTGCAGCAGGCGCAGGCCCTGATCAAAGTACGCCTGGGCGAGCGGTACGCGCGTCGTCACGGGCAGGTGGGCCTTCCCGTAACCGTCACACAACGGCGGCGTGGGAAGGGCTTCGTCCGGCAGGTCCTCCCACGCGACGTGGGCATGGACGGACGGCGCATCGGCTCGGAACAGTCGTGCCAGCATGGGTCCTCCTCACGCTCCGGTCATCGGAGCGACATGGTGTTGCACTCCGGCGTGTTGCACTCCGGCGTCGGTCGCGCGCACTCGCACGGCCATCCGCCTCCAAGCGACTGACAACTCCTCCGCGGGAACGGGAGACGCCTTGCGCCGCGCGGACAGACACGCGCGGCGCCAGGCCAGCCCCACGTCCCGCGCCACCCAGGCCTCGTAGTCCGCGAGCCAGTCCGCCAGCAGCGCGAGCCCCGCCCGCACCGCCCGGCGCTCCGGCCCGGAGGCCGCATCCCGCCGCACGCCCACGT
>NZ_RAWA01000536.1 GCF_003611675.1 Corallococcus sp. CA053C | reverse complement strand
CGTAGGCGCTCGTCTCCGGGAGGGGCAGGCCGATGGTGGGCTCGGCGGGGCCTTCAGGGACGCGGGTGAAGGTGGAGTAGGTGGTGTCCTCGGTGGGGCCGTAGAGGTTGAAGACGTGCTCGACGGTACCGGTGGCGTAGAGGGCACGCGCGAGGGTGCCCGGGAGAGGCTCACCCGCGAGGTTGATGGTGCGAGCGGAGGGCGGAATGGCGCCCGTGCGCAGCAGCTCGGCGATGGCGGAGGGGACGGTGTTGATGAGCGTCACCTCCGAGGCAGCGGGCAACCCCGCGAGCGCGAGCGCGTTGTCAGCGAGCAACACCGCGCCACCGCAGGCGAGGGGCGCGAAGAGCTCGAAGACGGAGAGGTCGAAGCAGACGGACGTAGCGGCCAGCGTGCCGGCCAACTGAGCAGGCGAGAAGGTGCGCAGGGACCAGTCGAGGAAGGCGGTGGCGCTGGCGTGGGAGATGGCGACGCCCTTGGGCCTGCCGGTGGAGCCCGAGGTGTAGATGACGTAGGCGAGGTTCTCCTCGGACACGGACGTGGCCGGTGCCGAGGTGGGCAGCGCGGAGACACCTTCAGGAAGCGCGTCGAGACAGAGGGTGTCCACGCCCTGGGTATCGAGCTTCAGCGAAGCCAGCACAGGGTAGTGCGAGAGCAGGAGCCGCGCGCCGGAGTCCGCGAGGGTGAAGTCGAGCCGCTGCCGGGGGTACGCGGGGTCCAGGGGCACGTAGGTGCCGCCGGCCTTGAGGATGGCGAGCAGCGAAGTGACGAGGTCGACGTTGCGCTCCAGGCAGACGGCGACGCGCACCTCGGGCCCGACGCCTTGCGAGCGCAGGTGGTGCGCGAGCTGGTTGGCGCGTGCATCAAGCCGGGCGTAGCTCAGGCGCTCATTGCCAACGACAAGGGCGGTGGCGTCTGGGGTGCGCGCCACCTGCTGCGCGACGAGGTGGTGGATGAAGCCACGGCTCAGCTTCGTGCGCGTGTCATTCCACTCCACGAGCAGCGTGTTCCGCTCGTCCGGCGTCAGCATCGACAGTTCAGCGACCCTTGTGTCGGGCCTGGACACCGCGGACTCGAGCAACACCTGGAGGTGCTTCACGAGCCTCTGGATCGTCTCTTCGCGGAAGAGGTCGGCGCTGTAGGTGATGGCGCCTTGCAGCCCTTCGGGTGACGTGGCGAACGCGAACGTGAGGTCGAACTTCGCGGCGTGGTCCTCCACCTGCACGGGGTGGATGGACAGCGCTCCCTGCGTCGTGGCGGACGTGGACGTGTTCTGCAGGAGGAGCATCGCCTGGAAGAGCGGCGTGCGGCTCAGGTCCCGCTGCGGGTGCAGCTCCTCGACGAGCTTCTCGAACGGGACGTCCTGGTGGGCCTGGGCTCCCAGGGTCGTCTCCTTCGCTCGGGCCAACAACTGGCGGAACGTGGGCGCGTCATCCAGGCGGGCCCTCAGCGCCAGCGTGTTGACGAAGAAGCCGATGAGGCCTTCCAGTTCGGAGAAGCGGCGGCCCGCGATGGGCGTACCGATGACGACGTCGTCCTGGCCGGAATAGCGCGCGAGCAGCGCCTGCGTGGAGGCGAGCAGGACCATGAAGAGGGTGGCTCCCTCCTTCTGGCCCAGGGCCTCCAGCGCCTGGCTCACCGACACGGGCAGGCGGAAGTGGACGGCGCCACCTCGCGTGGACTGCACGGGCGGACGCGGGAAGTCGGTGGGCAGCTCCAGTGCGTGCGGCGCACCCGTGAGCTGCTGCTTCCACCACGACACCTGCCGCTCCAGCACTTCGCCTTGCAGCCACGAGCGCTGCCAGACCGCGTAGTCGGCGTACTGGATCGGCAGCTCGGGCAGCGGCGAGGGCCGGCCCTGGCGGAAGGCCTCGTAGAGCGCGGACACCTCGCGCACCAACACACCCGTGGACCAGCCGTCGGAGACGACGTGGTGCAGGTTGAGGAGCAGCACGTGCTGGCGCTCGGAGAGGCGCAGCAGGCGGGCGCGCAGCAGGGGGCCCTGGGCGAGATTGAACGGACGCGCGGCTTCTTCCTGCGCCAGTCGCTGGGCCTCGGTCTCCGAAGCCTCGTGCTGGCTCAGGTCGACCACGGGCAGCCGGAGCGGCGTGGGCGCGTGGATGTGCTGCACCGGCGCTCCGCCCTCTTCATGCAGGGTGGTGCGCAGGGCTTCGTGACGGCGCACCAGCTCCGTGAAGGCCTGCTCCAACGCCTTCACGTCCAGCGCTCCATCGAGCCGGAGCGCTGATGGGATGTTGTAGGCCGACCCTCCGGGCTGGAGCTGATCCAGCAACCACAGACGCTGCTGCGCGAAGGACAGGGGCAGGGACTCGCCCGTCCTCGGGGTGGCGACCAGGGCGGGCAGGGCCCTGGCGCTGCTGGCCTGCTCCACCCGCTGGGCGAGCTGCTCCAGCACGGGGGCTTCGAAGAGGGCTCGCAGCGGCAGCTCCACCCCGAAGGCGGAGCGGACCCGCGACACCACCTGCGTGGCCAGGAGCGAGTGGCCTCCCAGCTCGAAGAAGTGATCCTGACGGCCGATGCGCTCGACTCGCAGCACCTGGGCCCACAGCTCGGCGAGCCGCCGCTCCGTGGCGGTGGTCGGTGCGACGTAGTCCTCACTCCTCGCGGCGCTGGCCTCCGGCGCGGGGAGGGCCTTGCGGTCCACCTTGCCGTTGGGCGTGAGCGGGAAGGCGGCCAGGGCGACGAACGCCGAGGGCACCATGTACTCGGGCAGCTTCTGCTGGAGGAAGGTGCGCAGCTCGCTTGCGTCGCAGGGCGACTCCGGCACCACGTAGGCGACGAGGCGCTGATCTCCCGGGACGTCCTCGCGGACCAGGACCGTGGCGGTGCGGACCGTGGGATGGCTCTGGAGCGCGGCTTCAATCTCTCCCAGCTCCAGCCGGAAGCCTCGCAGCTTCACCTGGAAGTCGATGCGGCCCAGGTACTCGAGCGTGCCGTCCTCCCTCCAGCGGGCCTTGTCTCCCGTGCGGTACATGCGCGCACCGGGCTCGGTGCCGAAGGGGTTCGGGACGAAGCGCTCGGCGGTGAGGTTCGGGCGGTCCAGGTAGCCCCGCGCGACGCCTGCTCCCGCGATGAAGAGCTCGCCGGCCACTCCCACCGGGACGGGGCGCAGGGTCGCGTCCAGCACGTAGGTCCGCACGTTGAGCAGCGGTCCTCCGAGCGTGGGCTGCGTTCCCCTCCGGATGGCGAAGGCCGTGGCGTCGACGGTGCACTCGGTGGGGCCGTAGACGTTGAAGGTCCGGGTGTGCTCGGCCGCGGCCAGCACGTTCCAGGTGGCCTCGTCGATGGCTTCACCGCCCGGCACCAGCAGCGCGGGAGCGGAGCCGCCTTCCAGCAGGCCCGCCTGGAGCATCAGCCGCAGCAGGGACGGCGTGCAGTCCAGCACGTCCACCCGGTGCTTGCGCTGCCACGTCACCATCGCCTCCGCGTCCTGCCGCGTGGCCTCCGGGACGATGCACAGGCAGTGGCCCTCCAGCAGCTGCACCAGTTGCTTGACGGAGGCGTCGAAGGCCAGCGGTGCGTTGACGCTGACGCGCAGGCCCTGGGGCTGATCCGCGTAGACGGTCCGCTTCAGCGCGCGGTGGAGGTTGAGCACCGAGCCGTGCCGCACCATCACGCCCTTGGGCGTGCCCGTGGAGCCGGACGTGTAGATGACGTACGCGAGGTTCTCGGAGGTGGCGAGCGGCGCGAGGGCCTGCTCGGGCAGGGAGGCCCAGGGCGCCTTCGGCGCGTCGACGCTCAGCGCCTGGATTCCCTCGGGCCGCCAGGAATCGAGCAGGTGCTGCTGCGTGAGGAGCACCGGCGCCGCGCAGTCCTGGAGCGCGAAGTCCCTGCGCTGCTGGGGCCAGTTCGCATCCAGCGGGACGTACGCTCCGCCAGCCTTCATCACGGCCAACAGCGCGACGACCATGTCCACGGAGCGCTCGAAGCAGAGCGCGACCCGCACCTCGGGGCCGACCCCGAGCGTGCGCAGGTGCCGGGCGAGCTGGTTCGCGCGGGCGTCGAGCTGCGCGAACGAGAGCACCGTGTCCTCGTCGCTCACGGCGGGGGCCTGTGGCTTGCGGGCGGCCTGCTGCTCGAAGGCGGCGTGGAAGGTGGTGGCGGGAGCCGGCTCTCCGGCGGTGTCGTTCCACGCGTGGAGCAGCTGCTGGCGCTCATCGGGCGTCAGCAGGGACAGCTCGGCGAGGCGCTGATCCGGGTGTGCGGTGAGGCCTTCCAGCAGGACCTGGAAGTGCTTCGCCATGCGGTGCGCGGTGGCCGGGGTGAACAGGTCGGCGCTGTACTTGAGCGCTCCGACGAGCCCCTCCGGCGTTTCGTTCAGGTCGAGCGACAGCTCGAACTTGGTGAGGACCTCGTCCTCGTCCGCGAGCGGATGCAGGGACAGTGAGGGCAGGGCCAGGGCCTGCACCGGCACGTTCTGCATCGCGAAGAACGCCTGGAAGAGCGCCGAGCGGCTCAGGTCGCGCTGGGACTGGAGTTCCTCGACGAGCTTCTCGAACGGGACGTCCTGATGCTCGAAGGCTCCGAGGGTGGATTCACGGACCTGGGCCAACCACTGACGGAAGGTGCTCGCGCCGTCCACGCGGGCTCGCAGCACCAGCGTGTTGACGAAGAAGCCGATGAGGTCCTCGGTCTCCGTGTGACGCCGGCCCGCGATGGGCGTGCCGACGAGCAGGTCGTCCTGGCCGCTGTAGCGGGACAGGAGCAGCTGCCACGCGGACAGCAGCAGCATGAAGGACGTGGCGCCTTCGCGCTGGGCCAGGGCGTCGACGGCCTTGCTCAGCTCCTTCGACAGGCGCACCGGCACCCGGCCGCCCCGGTTGGAGAGCACGGGCGGACGGGGGAAGTCGGTGGGAAGCTCCAGCTGCGTGGGGGCTCCGTCGAGGTGCTGCTTCCACCACGACACCTGCCGCTCCAGCACGTCGCCCGTCAGCCATTGACG
Source organism: Corallococcus sp. CA053C (assembly GCF_003611675.1). Lineage (GTDB taxonomy): Bacteria > Myxococcota > Myxococcia > Myxococcales > Myxococcaceae > Corallococcus. Next base: position 561 of record NZ_RAWA01000536.1, on the reverse strand, counting down.
CTGCCACGCGGCGTAGTCGGCGTACTGCACGGGCAGGGCACGCAGCGGCGAGGGGTGGCCCTGGCGGAAGGACTCGTAGAGCGCGGCCAGCTCGCGCACCAGCACTCCGCTGGACCAGCCGTCGGAGATGACGTGGTGCAGGTTGAGCAGCAGCACGTGCTGCCGTTCGGAGAGACGCAGCAGGCGGGCGCGCAACAGCGGGCCGTGTGCGAGATCGAACGGGCGCCGTGCATCGTCGTGGGCCAGACGGCGGGCCTCGGACTCGGGAGCCTCGTGCGTGCTCAGGTCGAGCGCGGGGAGGTGGAAGGGCGCGGGCGCGTGGATGTGCTGCACGGGCGTGCCGGCCTCGTCACCCAGGGTGGTGCGCAGGCTCTCGTGGCGGCGCACCAGCTCCGTGAAGGCCTGCTCCAACGCGCCTGCGTCCAGCGCTCCCTCCAATCGGAGGGCGAACGGCATGTTGTAGGCGGAGCCTCCGGGCTGGAGCTGATCCAGGAACCACAGGCGCTGCTGCGCGAAGGACAGGGGCAGGGGCGCGCCCGTCCGGGGCGTGGGCCTCAGGGC
>NZ_RAWA01000535.1 GCF_003611675.1 Corallococcus sp. CA053C | reverse complement strand
CCCCCTCACCGAGCCGTGCCTGCCATGCCGTCCTTCCTCCCGCACACCTCCGCCCGCGCCGCCGGGCTCTTCGCGGCGGTCGCGCTGGTGCTCACCAGCGCCACGCCTGCGTCCGCCCTGCCGGGTGGAGGCCGGACCCCGCGCGCCATCGTGGAGGCGGACTCCGACCTGCCTCCGCCGGTGACGGGCGTGGACGTGGAGGAGCACCTGGGGGCCCCCCTCCCGCTGGAGACCCGCCTCCTGGACTCCTCGGGGGAAGAAGTTCGGCTGGGGACCCTGCTGTCGAAGACGCGCCCCACCCTGCTCACGCTGGTGTACTACGAGTGCCCCATGCTCTGTAGCCTCGTCATCAACGAGCAGGTCCGCGTGATGCGCGAGCTGGGCCTGGAGCTGGGCAAGGACTACGAGGCGGTCACCGTGAGCATCGACCCCAAGGACACCCCGGGGCAGAGCAGCGAGCGCCGCCGCAAGTATCTGCAGTCCATGGGCAAGCCGGAGACGGCGCCCTGGCATTTCCTCACCGGCACCGACGAGAACGTCCGCAAGCTCGCCGACGCCGTGGGCTTCAAGTACACGTATGACCCGAGCACGAAGCAGTACGCCCACCCCGCGGTGGTCACCGTGCTCACCCCGGAGGGGAGCATTTCGCGCTACCTCTACGGCACGTCGTTCGACCGTCAGAACGTGAAGCTCGCGCTGCTGGAAGCGGCGGGCGGTCGGGTGGGGACGAGCGTGGATCGCATCGTCATGTCCTGTTTCAAGTACGACACCGCCACCCGGCGGTACGGTTTCTACATCTTCGGATTCATCCGCCTGGGCTCCCTTGCTGTCTTTGGCGCCCTGGCCACGATGCTGATCTATTTCTGGAGGCGCGAGCTGAAGAAAGGCGCGACTACATGAGCGACCTGGCCAACCAATTCCTGTTCCTCCCGGAGCGCGCGTCCACGTTCGCGGAACGGGTCGACTTCCTGCACTACTTCGTCGTCGGTACGACGATGGTGATGTCCGCGGGCGTCGGTCTCGCGGCGCTCTTCATGTTCTTCCGCTACCGTCGGCGGGAGGCCCACCAGACGACGGAATACGTCGTGCCGGACCTGAAGACGGAGTTCCTCTTCGTCTCCGTCCCGCTGGTGTTCTTCCTGGCGTGGTTCGCCATCGGGTTCCGGGACTTCACCTGGTACACCACTCCGCCCAAGGACTCGATGGATGTCTACGTCATGGGCAAGCAGTGGATGTGGAAGTTCTCCTACCCGGAGGGCCCCAACGGCGTGAACGTGCTGCACGTGCCGGCGCACCGCCCGGTGCGACTGCTCATCACGTCCCGCGACGTCATCCACTCCTTCTACGTCCCGTCCTTCCGCATCAAGATGGACGCGCTGCCGGGCCGCTACACGCAGGCCTGGTTCGAGGCGACGAAGCCCGGCACGTACCAGGTGCTCTGCACCGAGTACTGCGGCCTGTCGCACTCGAAGATGCTGGCCGAGGTCGTCGTGCTCGCGCCGGAGGATTACGAGAACTGGCTGAAGGAGCAGCAGCGCGGCCGCCTGCAGGACCGGCAGGACGCGCTGGCGGACACGTCGCTCGTGCCGCCCGTGGCCCGCATGTCCGAACAGGGCCAGAAGCTGGTGGGCTCGCAGGGGTGCCTGGGCTGCCACTCGGTGGACGGCTCCAAGCACATCGGCCCCACCTTCCTGGGCATGTACGAGCGCACCGAGAAGCTCCAGGACGGCCAGGACATCCGCGTGGATGAGGCCTACATCACCCAGTCGATGATGGACCCGGGCGCGCACATCGTCGCGGGCTACCAGAACGTGATGCCGACCTACCAGGGCAAGCTGCAGGGCCCTGAGTCCGCCGCCATCGTCGAGTACATCAAGTCGCTGCGCACTGCGAACGTGCGCGAGAGCGCTTCCGAGGGACCCGCCTATGACCCCATCCAGTAGCATCGCCGCGCCGGGGGCCGTCGTCCCCGGCCATGAGGCGACCGACGACCACGGCCATCATCCGAGCTACCTCACGGACGGCACCACGGTGAAGTCGTGGCTGCTGACGGTGGACCACAAGCGCATTGGCATCATGTACATGGCCTGGGTGCTGCTCTTCTTCCTGGTGGGCGGCATCTTCGCGCTGCTCATCCGGATCGAGCTGCTGACGCCCGGTCCGACCATCATGGACGCGATGACGTACAACCGCGTCTTCACGCTGCATGGCATCGTCATGATCTTCCTGTTCATGATCCCTGCCATCCCCTCCATCTTCGGCAACTTCATGCTGCCGCTGATGCTGGGCGCCAAGGACGTGGCGTTCCCGCGGCTGAACCTGCTGTCGCTCTACGTGTACCTGGCGGGCGCGGGCTTCGCGCTCTGGGGCATGCTCAACGGCGGCCTGGACACCGGCTGGACGTTCTACACGCCGTACAGCGCGCACACGACGACGACGGTGGCGCCGGTGCTCTTCGGCGCGTTCATCATCGGGTTCAGCTCCATCCTCACGGGCATGAACTTCATCGTCACCACGCACACCATGCGGGCGCCGGGCATCACCTGGTTCAAGATGCCGCTGATGGTCTGGGCGCTGTACGCGACCAGCTGCATCCAGGTGCTGGCGACGCCGGTGATTGGCCTGCTGCTGCTCCTGGTGACGGCGGAGAACCTGTTCAGCCTGGGCATGTTCGACGTGGCCCGCGGCGGTGATCCGGTGCTCTTCCAGCACCTGTTCTGGTTCTACAGCCACCCGGCCGTGTACATCATGGTGCTGCCGGCGTTCGGCGTGATGAGCGAGATTGTCTGCGCCTTCAGCCGCAAGAACATGTTCGGCTACCGCGCGGTGGCGTACTCCAGCGTGGGCATCGCCTTCGTGGGCTTCTTCGCCTGGGGCCACCACATGTTCGTGTCCGGCCAGTCGACCTTCAACGCCGGCGTGTTCGGCGTGCTGTCGATGCTGGTGGGCGTCTTCACGGCCATCAAGGTCTTCAACTGGGTGGGCACCGTCTACAAGGGCGCGGTGGAGTTCTCGACGCCGTTCGCCTACTTCTGCGGCTTCCTGTTCTTCACCGTGTTCGGTGGCATGACGGGCATCGCGGTGGCGACGGTGTCGCTGGACGTGCCGTGGCACGACACCTACTTCGTCGTGGCGCACTTCCACTTCATCATGGTGGGCGCGACGATCATGGCCTTCCTGGCCGCGCTCCACTACTGGTTCCCGAAGATGTTCGGGAAGATGTACCACGAGGGGTGGGGCCTGGTTTCCGCGGCGCTCATCATCCTGGGCTTCAACGCGACGTTCATCCCGCAGTTCCTGCTGGGCAACGCGGGCATGCCGCGCCGCTACTACGAGTACCCGGAGCGCTTCCAGGCGCTGAACGTGGCCTCCACGGCCGGCGCGTCGCTCCTGGCGTTCGGGTTCATCATCATCGCGGTGTACCTGACGTACGCGCTGGTCTACGGCGAGCGCGTGGACAACCCGTGGAACAGCCGGGGCTACGAGTGGCTGACGTCGTCTCCGCCGCCCACGCACAACTTCATTGGTCCCCAGCCGACCTACCCGGAAGAGCCCCACTTCTACGTGGAGCCGAACACGGGCAAGGGCGAGGTGTCGGATGTCTAGCGCGCACGTGACGCCGGGCACGGTGCCCGGTCCGAAGCTGGCCGCCCACTTCGCGTCGCTGGAGGTGCAGAAGCACGCGGCGCGGCTGGGCATGTGGCTGTTCCTCGCCACGGAAATCCTGCTCTTCGCGGGTCTCTTCGCGTGCTACGCGGCGTACCGCTTCCTGTTCCCGGAAGCGTGGGCCGCGTCCAGCCGCAGCCTGGACCTGACGATGGGGACCATCAACACCATCGTGCTCATCACCTCCTCGTTCACCGCCGCCATGGCGGTGCACTACGCCAAGGAGGGGAAGAACAAGATGGTGGGGCACATGTTCGTGCTCACGCTGCTGATGGCCATCGGGTTCCTTGTCATCAAGTTCTTCGAGTACAAGCACAAGTTCCACATCGGGACGCTGCCGGGCCGCTACTACTTCTACGAAGGCATCCAGCTGCCGGGCGCGCCGCTGTACTTCACGGTGTACTTCGCCTCCACCGCGCTGCACGCGCTGCACGTCGTCATCGGGATGACGGTGCTGGCGTTCTCCACGGTGCGCGCGTACCGCGTCGGGGACTTCAACGCGAACAACTACACTGCGGTCGAGCTGGGCTCCATGTACTGGCACCTCGTCGACCTGGTGTGGATCTTCCTCTTCCCGATGCTGTACCTGGTCTGAGGGACACGACATGGCCATCGCCAACGAATCGCATCAGGAAGAGCACAACATGCAGGAGCACCACGGCGCCGGGCGCTACGTGGTCATCTGGGTGGTCCTGCTGGTGTTGACGCTCGTCACGGTCTTCACGGGCCGCATGCACCTGCCGAGCTTCGGCCTGCTGCTCGCGCTCGTCATCGCCAGCGTGAAGGGCACGCTGGTGGCGCTGTACTTCATGCACCTGTCCGAGCACCGCGGCGCCAACCGCCTGGTGTTCGGGGTGTCCATCATCTTCGTGGTGCTGCTCATCGGCTTCACGCTGATGGACTTGGGCACGCGCTTCCGGCTCGCCAACCCTCCGGGCTCGCAGTACAGCGACCTGCAGTCGGTGGACATCGGCGCGAACCCGGCCGAGGGCCGCCACGGTGGCCACCAGCAGAAGATCAAGCAGGAGCACGAGACGCACGAGTAGTCCTCAAGCGCCTCACGTCTTGAAGCAGCCACGCGGCGCCCGGGATTGCTCCCTGGCGCCGCGTCGCTTTTCACGGCCTTGCGACTACAGCGCGACGGTCAGGTTGAAGGAGAGCGCCGTGTCGGTGGACACCTTGCCCGGGGGCGGGGCGCTGTCCGACTTCACGAGGAAGCCCACGCCCAGGGCCAGCGCGTCGGTGAGGCTCGCCATCACCTGCGTCTGGCTGTTGAAGAGGACGCGCGAGTCGCTGATGACGCTCACCAGGATCTCGGCCTCCTCCTGGAAGGTGATGTCCTTGGAGATGCCGTAGCGGAACAGGGCGCCGAAGCGGGGACCGCCGATGTCCACGTCCGGCAGGTCCAGGCGCTCCGGGTAGTACTGGAAGCGCGTCTCGCGGGCGTAGCGGAAGGCGAAGTCGGTGCGCAGGGTGGATTCACCTCCGGACTCCTTCTTGGTGTCGAACCAGAGGACGCTGGCGCCGGCTTCACCGTAGGGCCGCGACTCCACGCTGCCGATGTGGTCCGTCAGGACGCCCGCCAGCAGGTAGCCACTGAGCAGCTCCGTGAAGCGGCGGTCGCCACGCAGCTCGATGCCGGCGTTGAGGGCCACCACCTGCGACAGCGACTCCACCTCCCCTTCCAGTTGGGGCGGGCGGCTGCGGCCGTACGCGCCGAAGGCCTTCACCGAGTAGATCCAGTGCTCCGTCTTGCGCAGCGCGCTCGCGAGCCCGCTCACCGTCAGCGTGGACGCGTTGCCGGTGAGGGAGATGAGGCTCAGGCCCACGCTGACGTCCCAGGTGTTGGGCTTCGCGGCGGCCGGGGCCGCGGCGGCGGCCGGGGGCGCTTCCGGAGGCGGGGCGAGGGG
>NZ_RAWA01000534.1 GCF_003611675.1 Corallococcus sp. CA053C | reverse complement strand
CGCAAGGGGGTGGCGGCGGCGCTGCTGGACACGGGGCTGGGGGTGCCCGCGTTCGCGGCCATCATGGTGGTGGTGACGGGCTTCGAGGAGTTCGTCTTCCGAGGCTTCCTCGTGCCCCGCCTGCGCGTGGTGTTGGGACGCTGGGTGCCCGCGGTGCTGGTCGCGGCCGTGCTCTTCTCCGTGGGCCACTTCTACGAAGGCACGCTCGCCGTCTTCCAGACCTTCGTCATGGGCGCGTGGTTCGGGTTTGTCTTCTGGTACCACGGACGGCTGTTGCCATTGATTGTCGCGCACGCGGCGTTCAACACCATCAGCTTCGCGCTGGTGATGTGGCTGACCCGCTCCGGCTTCCTGGAGAAGCTGCCGCCCCTGTGAGGCAAAGGGCCTGGATCACTCCAGCGAATCAGCGCCGTATTCGAAGCCTTCGTAGTCGAAGGCCCGCTCAATCGCTTTCAGGTCTGCCTCGGATCCACCGCAGCTCCTGACGACATCGCGCCAGCGAGAGGACACGCGCGCCTTCGTCGTGTCGATGACTTGCGTGGCCTCTTCTTGCGACAGGCGGAAGCGGGCGCATCCGCTCAAGAGGTTGCGGCGGTTGGCCCGGCGATGCTGCGCACTTCCCACCTCCATCGCCAGATCGCGCTCCGTGCTGGCCTGCGGCGCGGGCGTCAGGTCGTAGGCAGGCGACAGGTTCCAGCCGCTACCGGCCGCGATGAGCGCATGGTTCCTGGGGTGATCATCGATGTTGGAGATGAGCGCGTTGAACACCATCCGGGCGAACAGCTCTCGCAAGTCCTTGTCCGGGTCGCGGACCCAGCGCTTCAACTCATCCGCCAGCAGGAGGTATGACCAACTCCCGCGCTCGTTCGGACCGGCGCGCGGATTCTCGTCGGCACGGAGCACCGTCAGCGCACTGACCATCCGGTGCCGCAGGTAGCCCTGCTCGACACGTTCACGGTCGAAGCGGCGGACCAGGAGCACGTCCTGTCCAGCGACCTTGACGACCTTCCCGGAAGCAGCACGCAGGCCACATTCGTGGGCGAGCTTCAGCATGCCGTGCTCGACCGCGGCGTTGTTCCACCGGTCCCCGCGCGACGGGAACTTGGCGAGCCACAGGCCATCATCGTCCTCCACGACGTTCTTGGGGCGCGCTCCTCCCATGGAGCTGCCGGGATTCACCAGGTCGTCGACCTGGGGTGATGGCGGCAGCTCGTGCTCGACCCGGCTGGCTTCCTCCATCAGGAGCCGCAGCGAGAGCACCTTGTTGAACTGATGAACGGGGGCAGGCGGCTTGCTGTCCGTACCGAAGGACAGCGCACCCGCCCGATCCTCCGGAGAGTTGAGGAGGAAGCCGACCTCGGTCAGGTCCCCGCGGCCCAGCTGACGTTCGATGACCCGGCGTCCCCAGGCATCGGGGGAAGCATCTCGAAGCGAGCCGAAGATGCCTCCGAGTCGGGCCGTCCTGAAGGTGCCTTCGCGCAGCGGAAGCTCGAACGGCTCCAGTTCGACTGCGCGGGGATTGGCCAGGTAGCTCCTGCCGTAGACGAACTGCCCGGTGCCGTCCTGCTGGACGTAGCGACCGCAGGTCACGACGTCGAGCGAGTCCGGGAGCTGGAGGTACACGTAGCAGCTCGACTCGTCAGAAGTCGGCATCGAGTTCCTCCCTCTTGGACTTGAGGACCACGCGCTTCGGTTGGCGGGCCCGCTCAAGCGTCTTTCCCTCTTCGTCACGGTCTGGCGAGGCGAGGTCGTCGAACTCGCGTTCGAGTCCCAGGGCCCACAGGACCGTGAGGTAGGCACTGAGGGCGGTGGTGGGGCTCCCCTCCTCGATCCGCCTGAGCGTCCCGAGCGCCAGCCCCGTCTTCTTCGCGAGATCCACCTGACGAAGCCCACGTCGGATCCGCGCCCGGGCAATGTTCTTCCCCAGCGTGGTGATGGCTCGGACCACGGCGAAGGGGGTCGTGTCGTCCGTCAGGTTCTGGCGAGGCATGCTTCAATATATTGCCTCTTACTGCGCTCAAGAACCAATCTATTGACTCCAGGAGCCAGAAGGAGGCCGGGCAGGCAGCCCGGCCAGGGGTCCCACGCCCTAGGGAACGGGCGGCGGGGCGTAGAGGACTTCTCCCGTCTGGCTCATGACCATCGTGACGCGGTCCCAGGACACGGGGTTGAAGAGGATGACCTCCGGGGCGGTCTGGGGTTCCCTCAGGTACCACTGCTCCCGCGTCAGGCTGGCGCGCCCCATGCTCCCATCCGCGAACGTGTGTGCCTTCACCTGGAGCACGTCCTCCGACGAGGGCTGCATGAAGATGTACACGAGCGCCGGGTTGTCCGTGTCACTGCGTCGGGCCTGACCGAGGAGCACGTCGCCCAGGAGCGTGTTGGACCGGTTGCGCGTGGCGAGCCAGTCCGGCTGGTCATGCGAGCTGACGGTCCAGCTGGCCATGAGCATGTCCGGATCCTTTGGCGACGTCGTCAGCCCCTCGACGTCGGTGGCGAGCTGACCGTCCACGAACGCGTCCGGAGGTTCGATGGGCCCATAGGGCTGCAAGCCCTTGCCGGCGATCAGCTCCTGGTATTGGGTCGCGGGGGTGAGGTGGACGTAGAAGTCCGTGACGGCGCCGTCACTGCCCTGGAAGTAGAAGGCGCCCGTCGTCTTGTCCACCAGCACCGAGCCCCCTTCCACGGACTGGAAGACGCGCAGGTTCTCGGGCTTGAGCCCTTCGAGCCCCGCGGCGGCGAGCGAGCCCTCGTCGATCTTCGCCGGCATGACGGAATACGAGCTGGCGAGGAACGTCCGGGGCACCTCCCGCATGCCTTCCGAGCCATCGTAGATGTACCGCGTGCCATTCGGGGCCGTGTAGACGGGACGCCCTCCCAGTCCCGTCTCCATCCGCACCGTCAGGGGATCCACCCCGACGCGGACGAGCTCCTTGCTCTCGTAGACGGCGAGCTTGGGTGGCTGCAGGGCCATGCGCGTGTTCCGGGCGCTGTCCACCGTGCTGGGGCGCTGCATCCACTGGACGTAGTCCTGGGCGACTTCCGGGGGCACCTTCGCCGCGTCTCCGCCCGCCGCGGCGACCGCGCTCCGGTAGGCGTCCTCCGGGGACACGCCCTGGCCCAGGTGGTAGCGCTGGAACAGCTCCAACGCCTGCGGCGTGTAGAGCCGCTCGGCGCGGACCACCTGGTTGAGCGCGCGCTCCGCGTCGGTCAGGGTCTCCGGGGCCGTCACCGCGCGGTTGGCGATGTCCGCGACCTCCTCGAACGTGTAGCCACCGGACTGGAGCTGCCGCAGCGTGGTCAGCGTCGCGTCCGTCACCTCGGCGCCCTCGTCCAGCCGGCTCGCCAGCCGCAGGCCCAGCGGCGACGCGAGCAGCTGCTCCAGCGAGCCGAGCATCTGCGCCGCCTCCGTGCCGGCCGCCGCGCCGCGCATCACGCGCACCGCCTGCGCGATGTCCGCCCCGTCCATCACGATGCCGAACAGGTTGAGCCCCTGCTCCAGCAGGTACTGGAACGCGCTGGGGTCCTCCACGCCGGAGAGCTTCCCGAACCGTGCCAGCCGCTGCGCATCCACGAAGCGCTCGTGGGTGCGGAACATGCCGTAGCCGCCGGCCAGCAGCGACGTGCCCGCCATCGACGCGATGAGCAGCGGCGCCGCCGCTCCGCCCGTGGCCGCCGTGAGGATGGTCGCGCCCAGCCCCGCCACCGCGCCCGTCAGCCCGATGGCCAGGTCCTTGCGCGCCTGGGTCTGCTGCTGTTCGGCGTACGTGTCGAAGAGCCCACCCGTGAAGATGAGCGCCCGCCCCAACGGACCGGGCTGCCCGTTGGCGCCGCCCGCCTCGCCCGGTGACGTGAGCCGCGAGGCCAGGGCCTCGAAGGCGCGGCTCGCGGACGGAAGCAGGTCCATCGCGGTGGGCGGCGGCCGGGCGTTCGCGAGGTTGCGCTGCAGCGTCGCCACGTCCGCCAGTGCGCCCTGGAGCAGCGTCCCGTAACTCCGGGTCAGGCCCGCGGTGGTGCCCGCGAAGCCCGACTGCGAGGTGATCCGCTGGAGCATCGCGGCGTTGGACGCGGTGCTCGCTTCCGGGGCGAAGGACGTCGAACCGAACTGGACGGACGGGCTGAGCTGCCCGTCGGAGACCGTGAAGCGCGCGGTCATGCCGGGCGCGAGCCCCTGGACCACCTGCGCGGGGTCCACCACGCCCAGGAGCGGGTTCTGCTGGTAGAGCGCCGAGACGCGCGCGGAGGCCTGGTCCTGATACGCCTCGAAGGTGAGGCCGGAGGCACGCAGCTCCCCGGCCGTGCTCAACGCCTGCGTGAGCCGCTGCCCCCCTTCCGTCGTGCCGAACGCGGGTGCGGGACTGACAGCGCCCTGGCCCGAGTACTGGCTCATCGCATCCACGACGGCCTGCCGCTGGGAGACGGGCAGGGCCAGCAGTTGCTCGCTCGACACGGGCAGGCCGGTGAGGACCCCGTTCGTCAGGCGCGACAACTGGGGCCCCAGCGCCGCGGGCTGCCCCGCCATGCCGGCGGGCGCGGCCTTCCAGTCCCGCGCCACGCCCTCGCACTGGTCGTTGAGCGCCTGCATCTCCGTGGTCAGCGTCTGGAAGGGGTCCGGCTGCTGGAGGATGCCCATCAACGCCTGGAGTTCGGCGGCGGCCACCGCCAGCGCGCCCCACTGCTCCGGGGTGGCGTTGGGCAGCAGCAGCGCCGCGCGGTTCAGGTCCGAGCGCTGCGAGGCGAGCTGCGCCTCCGCGAACTCGCGCACGTACGTGTCGAAGCCCTTCTCCGATGGGGCGTTCACGTAGGCGGACATCGCCACCAGCGCCTCGGACTGCGCCTGCACGGCCTGCGATTCGAGCACCGCCTGTCCGGCCTGCGCGCGCTGGGGCCCCGGGGGCAGCAGGGCCTGGGCCTGCGCCATCACGCCCGCGAGCGCCCCCGCCTCCGACGCCAGCGCGGAGGCCGGCGCTCCGGCCAGGTCCGAGGGCACGTTGGAGAGCGTCCCCGACGCCTCGGACAGCGCCTGCTGACCGGTGGTGATGAGGAAGGCGAGGACCTGGGGGTTCGGCGGCTTGCGGGCCAGTTCCAGCTTCAACTCCTCCCGCACCGAGGTCATGGGCTGCGTCAGGCCCAGGCTCAACGGATCCGTCGCGCCGGAAGCGCGCGTCGTGGGCAGCATGCGCGCGAGCTGCTGGAGCGCCTGTGCGCCGCCCATGAGCAGGGAGCCCACGCTGAAGCCCGGCGTGGTGCCCGCGCGCGCGTCCTGCTGGGGCACCGCCGTTCGGGTGGTCGTGTTGACGAAGGTGCTCACCGTGCTGACGACCTGCTGGAGCGCGAGCAGGCCCTTGTTGACCGGAGGCGTGACGACGGGCGGAGGCAGGACCGCGCACACCGCGGGGGGCGGAGGCGGAGGCGGGGCGGCTTGCGTCGCCGCCGGTTGCGGCTTGATGACAACAGGCGTCTGTGGCGTGCCGCCACGGATTGGACCAGCCATGCGTGTTCCCCCTTGCATACGCCCGGCGGGTCCGGACGCGCCCAACACATGCCGATGCCCCGGCATCCCCCCTGGATAGATACATCAGGTGTCGACATGGAAAAAGGTCCACCCC
>NZ_RAWA01000533.1 GCF_003611675.1 Corallococcus sp. CA053C | reverse complement strand
GGGCGGCGGGGGCTTGGGACGGTCCGATTTCGGACGCTCCGCGAGGGTGAGTTGCTCTTCGTTGCCGCGGATGGTGAGCACGTCTCCTTCAGCGAGCAACTGCTCCGGCTGCGCGCGTTTGCCGTTCACCCGCACCTTCTTGGTGCGGATCATCTTGAACAGGTGGCTGACCGGGACGTTGGGCATCCGCTTGCGCAGGTGCTTGTCCAGTCGCATCCCGACGGTGTCGGCTTCAATTCGGTACTCGATCATTTGTGCTGGCGCCTGGACCAGACCACACGAATAATTCGCGGTCCATGCCGAAAGCCCCAACTATCGAGAAGCTGCTCCAGAGTGGCTCCGCCGAGTGGAACCGCCTGAGGAAGTCCTCCCAGGTGGCCACCGATCATACCGGCGCCACGTTCACGCAGCTGTTCTCCGCCAATGCCGACCTGTCCGGGCTCGGACTGGTGGGCTCCGAGTGGGAGCGCTGTGACCTGTCGAAGATGAACTTCCGGGACGCGGACCTCTCCAACGCCTACTTCCACGGAGGCCGCCTGCAGGACTGCGACTTCCGCGGCGCCAACCTGGAAGGCTGTACCTTCGAAAAACTGAAGCTCCTGAGATGCGACTTCACCGGCGCCAAGGGTCTGGAGGACCTGGAGCTGGACGACGTGGACATGGATCGCGTCACGGGTCTGGATGGCGAGGAAGCGCCGCCTCCTCCGCCCCCGCCCGTGCAGGGCATCACGGCGTTCACGCGTGAACAGCGCGAGAAGATGCTCGGCCAGACGCACGGCGGCAACGCGATGGAGGGCTCCAACCCCGCGCATCCGGACGACCTGCCGCCGTTCCGTCCGCAGGATCCGCCGGGCTCGCTCTTCTTCCGGGCGCTCAAGCACGTGGGCGCTCCCCCGCTCTGGGTGCTGGACGTGCCGGGCCTGCGTCCGCTCCTGCCCCAGCGACTGCCTCCGGGCAACTCGCTGGAGACGCTCTACCGCGAGGCGGTGAAGACGCGGCTGGAGAACAAGAAGCCCGCGGCGGACCCCGCGGCGGTGGAGCGCGCGCAGAAGGCGCTGCGCATGGGCGGCAAGGAGGCCAACGTCGCGGCGGTGTACCTGCGCGAGGTGGGCGTGCTGCCCCTGTTCCGCTTCGCCGCGGCCAAGCAGCTCAAGGGTGAGCTGCGCGCCGAGGTGGAGGTGGACGACCTCACGGGCTCCATCGACCCGCGCACCACGGGCGCGCTGCTGGAGCTGCGGCTGACGCACGAGGTGGTGGAGCACCTGCACGAGGTGCGTCGCCGGATGGCCGCCTCGCAGCTCTACACGTCGCTCCTGGAGGCGGGCTTCAACCCGGAGAACAACTGGGACGAGGCGCTGGAGTCGAGCGAGGCGTCCATGGAGCTGGCGCAGGCGGCGACGGGTGATGACCGCCAGGCGCTCCTGGAAGGCTTCCAGGTGTTCGCGGCGCTGCCGGAGGAGGTGCGCCTGCGCAGGCTCGCGTACCTGGCGGAGTCGGTGTCCAACCTGGAGCTGCTCAGCCGGCTGCCGGAGGGCATGGAGCCCACGTGGCTCACCGGCCCGGAGGTGCGCGAGTGCCACGAGCGCGAGATGACCTACGTGCAGTCGCTCAAGGCGCAGGACATCCCGTCCAAGGTGCCCACGCTGGCCAAGGCGGAGCTGGGCGTGCCCGAAGGTGAAGTCCCCGAGGACAGCGATGAGGACCTGTTCGTACACGTGCGGTGCGACGTGTGCGGCAAGGAGAAGCTCATCGTCCAGTCGCCGGAGGCTTGAGTCCCCTCGCCTCCGTGATGCGGAGGTGAGCAACGGGCCCGGTCGGAGCGCGAAAGCGTCCCTGCCGGGCCTTCTGCTTTCGTCAGCCCACCTGTTCGCGCTTCGCTTCCACGGCGGGCGCGGCGGGCAGCGAGTACGTCACGGGCGGGGGCAGCATCACCCGCACCTCGTCACCGGCGCGGATGAGGCCCGGGCGCTCCACCCAGCCCACCAGCCCCCGCTTCTGCCACGCGGCCTTCACGAAGCGGCTGGCGAGCCCCTTCAGGTCCGGGTGGTGCGCTTCGATGGCGCGGCCCGGGTGGATGCAGGGCTGGTTCTCCCCCTCCATCACCAGCGTGGCCTCTTCGGGGAAGAACAGCCGCGTGCCCGGCGGCAGGTGCGTCAGCCTGGGCACGCCCACGAGCTCCAGGTTCGCGCCCAGCCAGGAGGCCAGCACGTTCGGGATGCCCATGGCGCGGGCCACCTCCGTCAGCTCCTCGCGCGACACCACCGACACCTGCCGGGTGTTGCGGATGACCGTGCCCTTGGGGAACCAGGGCGTGCGCACGTCCGCCAGCCGCGTGAGGCCCGCGTGGCGGTCCCCCACGAAGCCTTCGAAGGACACCTGCACTTCGGGCACCTCACGGGTGACGAAGCGCTTCTTCTCGGGGTCCGTGCACAGCAGCACGTTGGCAAGATGGCCGGAGAGCGAGGGAGCGGGTGCGGTCATATCGGGCGACCGTTCTAACGCTTCCGCGCGGAAAATCAGAACAACGCCATCTGCTGTGGCTTGCCCAGCGGGCGGGCGTCCGTGCCCGCGTCGCACAGCGCCTGGGCCAGCTCCGCCGCGAACCCGTGGCAGGTGATGACCTCCGTGGCCCCGGTGTCCTTCACGTAGCGCATCAACGACGGGAAGTCCGCGTGGTCCGACAGCGGGAAGGCCACGTCCGCGCCGTAGCGCCGCGCGCCGCCGGGGTCCATGGCCCAGCCGGTGAGCACCGCCGTCGCCCGGGGCCAGTGGGGCGCCAGTCCCCCGCCCCGCACCAGGTGCGGCGGGAAGAAGAGCACCTCCCCCGGCTCCACCCGGCCGTCATAGAGGCGCAGGTTGGGGATGGGGACGCCCAGCTCCGCGTACAGCTCCGCGACCTCGAAGATGGACGGGTGCGCGACGAGCTGGAAGCCGCGGTCCGCGAGCTGCTTCATCGCCTCCTGGCTCTTGCCCAGCGGATAGCCCAGCAGCACCGGCGTCACGCCCCGGTTGAGCTGCGCGCGCAGCCACGTCTCCACCTGCCCCAGCACCTCCGGGCGCGGCGGGAAGCGGTAGCGCGGGTGGCCGAAGGTGGACTCGATGACGAGCGTGTCGCACGTCGCCACCTCCGTCGCCTCCGCGGTGAGCGACGGCGCGGTGTTCAGGTCGCCGGTGTAGACGATGCGCCGGCCGTCCGCGCGCACGACGCGCAGCTGCGCGCTGCCCAGGATGTGGCCCGCGGGCAGCAGCTCCAGCATCAGCGGCCCCAGGGCGAAGGGGCGGCGGAAGGGCACCGCCAGGGGCGCGCGCACCGGGCCCAGCCGGTGGGCCATGAAGCGCAGCGTGGCCGCCGTGGCGATGGTGCTCTCGTGCCGGGCGATGTGGTCCGAGTGCCCGTGGCTCACGAAGGACAGCGGCGACTTGCGCTTCGCGTCCAGCGACAGGGGGGTGCCCGTCAGGTGCAGCCCGTTTCGTCTCAGCTCCACGCTCATGGGTTCGGGCGCTGTCTATAGCGCGCCCCGGGTGCCCGCGCTCCCGGCCGGACACACCCCTTGCGCCGGATGCTCAGGCGGCGGGCGTGCGGCCCCGTGCCCGCCATCCGTCCCACACCACCGGGCCCAGTTCGGAGATGAGCACGCCCAGGAGGATGAGCGCGCCACCGACCCATTCGCGCGGCCCCAGCACCTCGCGCCCCACCGCGACGGAGTAGGCCGACGCGAACACGGGCTCCATCGCGAAGATGACCGCCGCATGCACCGCCGTGGTGCGCGCCTGTCCCCACGTCTGCACGCCGATGGCGACCGCGCTCGCGAGCACGCCGCACGTCAGCACCGCGCCCACGAGCGACGGTGTCCACGAAAGCCGCCGCTCCACGAACGGCAGGCACAGCGCGGACAGCACCATCACGCCCAGCAGCTGCACCGCCACCAGCCCCAGCACGCCGTCGCGCGAGGCGAAGCGCTCCGTGAGCAGGATGTGCACCGCGTACGCCACCGCGCACCCGATGGACAGCCAGTCCCCCAGGTACAGCCCCAGGAAGTGGCCGGACTGCACCGGGCCCCCGGTGGGCCGCGTCAGCGCGTACAGGCCCACCGCCGCCAGCACCACGCCCACGAAGGTGCCCCAGCGGGGGATGTGCTTGAGCAGCACCACCGAGAACAGCGGAACGAAGAGGACGTTGAGCCCGGTGAGGAACGCCGCGCGCGACGGCGTGGTGTCCGTCAGCGCCACCGTCTGGAACGCGAAGCACAGGAACAACACCGCCGACAGCAGCGCGCCCTTCTTCACCGTGCCGGGCGCGAACATCCGCCGGCCGGCGAGCGCGGCCATCACCGCCCCACCCACCGCGAAGCGCAGGGTGAGGAAGGTGAAGGGGTCCGCGAACGCGAGCGCGTCCTTCACCACCACGAACGTCACGCCCCAGAACACGGTGAGGAGCACCAACGCCCCGTCCGCCCGCCACCGCGCCCCGTCACCTTCCTGCGTCATCGCCCGGTCCCTACGGAATGAAGAAGAACGCGACGCCGAGGATGGCGTAGACGCCCAGCAGCATCACGCCCTCCAGCCAGTTGGACTCGCCGTCCAGCGCGATGAGCGTCGCCGCCCCCGTGCCGATGGCGATGCCCAGCACCTCCATGTGGCTGAACTCCAGCGTCAGGTTCTGGCCCAGGGGAATGGACACCAGCACCAGCACCGGCGCGACGAAGAGGGCGATCTGCTTGGAGGACTCGAAGGCGATGTTGAACGCCAGGTCCATCTTGTTCTTCAGCGCCATCAGGATGGCGGTGGAGTGCTCCGCCGCGTTGCCGATGATGGCGATGATGATGACGCCGACAAAGGTGTGCGTGAAGCCGAACGTGGCGATGGCCGGTTCAATGGCGTGCACCAGGAACTCCGCCACCACCACCACACCCAGCGTGGCGCCCAGCAGGACGATGGAGGCCTTCTTCGTGCTCCACGTGGGCAGCTCCTCCGGCGTGCCCTGGTCCTCACCCGCGTACAGGTGCGAGTGCGTCCGCAGGGAGAAGAGCAGCGACAGCGCGTAGACGATGAGCAGGATGACGGAGATGGCCACCGACATCGGGAAGATGACGGCGTCTCCCGCGGGGCCGCGCGCCGCGTGGAACAGGTCCGGGATGGACATGGCGGTGAGCGCCAGGAACATGATGGCGGAGCCGGACAGCGCCGCGGTGGCGTTGAAGGTCTGCCGGGGGAACTTCAGGCCGCCCGCGAGGATGGCCGCGCCCAGCACCAGCAGCAGGTTGCCCAGGATGGCGCCGGTGATGGACGCCTTCACCACGTCCGCATGGCCGGAGCGCAGCGCGGCGAGCGCGATGATGAGCTCCGCGGCGTTGCCGAACGACGCGTTCATCAGGCCGCCCAGGCCGCTGCCCAACCTGTGGGCAATCACCTCCGTGGCCTCGCCCATCAGGCGCGCCAGCGGGATGAGGGCCACCGCGCAGAGGATGAACGTCCACGTCCCCGGGAAGAAGAAGTGCGACGCGATGGCCAGCGGGAAGAACACCGCCAGCATGCCGAGGAAGAGGTGGTCGATGTTGAAGCCCCCCTTCTCCTCGCCTTCCGGGGCGCCAGGGGACGACGGGGTGACGGACGCGGGGGTGCTCACGGAGGGCCTCGCCAGCGGGGGATGC
>NZ_RAWA01000532.1 GCF_003611675.1 Corallococcus sp. CA053C | reverse complement strand
CTACACCCTAGAGTTCGTCGGCAGCGTCAGATGTTTATAAGAGACAGGGGCTCCTGCGCTTCATCCGGCTTGCGCGTCGCGTCCCTGCTCGCGCACCCGAGCAGCATCCCGCAGACGATTCCACTCCACACGAGCAGTCGCATGTTCCTCCCAGGGGGCCCTCGCGGGCCGGTTGGCTTGCGCCCCTTCCGACCGGCTAGCGCCGGTGGTGGAGCGCCGCATCGTACGCGGCCCGCGTCAGTTCCGCGGTGCGGGCCCAGGTGAACTTCGCGGCCTGACGCTGGCCCGCCGCGGACAGCGCACGGCGCTCCCCGGGCGAGCGCAGCAGCCGGTCGATGACCGCCGCCAGGCCTTCCGCGTCCTCCGGATCCACCGCCGGGGCCGCGTCGCCGCACACTTCTGGCAGCGAGCCCGCGGTGGAGACGATGGTGGGCGTGCCCAGGCGCATGGCCTCCAGCGGCGGCAGGCCGAAGCCCTCGTAGCGCGAGGGGAAGACGAACAGCGCCGCGCGGCGCATCAGCGCGTAGAAGACGGGAGGCGGCTGGTAGCCCAGGGCCCGCACGTCCAGCCCTTCGGCGCGCAGCCGCGCGATGCGCGTCTCCACCTTGCCGGAGCCGTACCAGCCCTGCCCCGCGAGCACGAGCGTGAAGGGCCGCCCCTGCGCGGCGAGCCGCTCCTGCGCCTCCAGCACCAGGTCCACGTTCTTGCGCACGTCGAGCGAGCCCGCGTACAGCACGTAGTCCTTCGGCAGCCCCAGCGCGCGCAGGAAGTCCTCGCCGGCCGCGTCCAGCGCGGGCGCTTCCACGTGGTCCACGCCGTTGGGCACCACCACGGTGCGGGGCTCCACCTGCGGGAAGCGGCGCAGCACGTCGTCGCGCGTGCGTTCGCTGATGCACACCAGCCGGTCGGCGACGGTCAGGCTGCGCGCCAGCCACAGCCGGAACTGCCAGCGGAACGCGGCGGACACCGTGTCCGGCATGTCCAGCGGCACCAGGTCGTGCACGGTGAGCACGTACGCGGTGCCGGGCACGCGCCTGAGGGGCAGGTTGAAGTTGCCGAGCGCGTGGTAGACGGCCGGCGGCGCGTCCTTGAGCAGCTTCGGCAGCGTGCCCAACGTCCACGCCGTCCGCTTCTGAACGCCGCGCGGATGTTCCCCGGACGTGCGCGCGCCCATCCGGTCCAGCAGGACGCCCTGGGCCTGGAGCGCGTCCGCGAGGCAGCGCGTGTAGAGGCCGATGCCCGTGGTGGGCTCGTCCCAGAGGGTGGCGTCGAGTGCGATGGGTCCAGAGGTCGACACGGGGCCGCCTCATACCATGGGCCGTGTGGTAGACACGGCCCCGCATGGCGGTCCACCAGTTGATCCCGAGCTTCGGCCCCGGCGATGCCTCCGGGCAGGCCGCGCTGCACCTTCAACTCCTGCTGCGCCGCATGGGGCACGTGGGGGACATCTACGCCGAGGAGGTCGGCGGAGGACTGGAGGGGCTGGCGCGCCACGTCTTCACCCTGCGCCCCAAGCCGGATGACCTGGTGCTGTACCACCACGGCATCGCGTCCCCGCTGAGCGGGCGGCTGATGCACCTGGACTGCAAGCGCGGCGTGGTGTTCCACAACATCAGCCCCGCGCGCTTCTACCCGGGCACGCCGCTGGAGCACGCGCTGGTGGCCGGCCGCGCGCAGGTGGCCGCGCTGGCGCCCTTCCTGGACGTGTCCATCGGGGACTCGGACTACAACTGCGCGGAGCTGCGCGTCGCGGGCCACCGCAACGTGCACACCGTGCAGCTCTTCATCGAACCGGAGCGCTTCGCGGCGGCCGGCGCGGACAAGAAGCTGCTCGCGGGCTTGAAGGGCCCCGGCCCCACCCTGGTGTCGGTGAGCCGGGTGATGCCACACAAGCGCTTCGAGGACCTGCTGGCGCTGCACCGCGAACTCTTGCGGATCCGCCCGCAGGCGCGCCTGCTGCTCGTGGGCGGCTACGAGGCGGGCAGCCGCTACTTCCGGGGACTCCAGCGCGAGGCGAAGGCCCTGGGCGGGGTGCACTTCCTGGGGCGCCTGTCGCATGCGGAGCTGGTGGCCGTGTACCGCTCCGCGGACGTGTTCGTGTCCATGAGCGAGCACGAGGGCTTCAGCGTGCCCATCATCGAGGCCATGGCCTCCCAGGTGCCGGTGCTGGCGTACGCGGCGGCGGCGGTGCCGGAGACGCTGGGCGGCGCGGGCATCGCGTTCGACCAGAAGCGCTTCGCGTTCCTCGCGGAGCTGGCGGTGGACCTGCGCGAGGACCCGGCCCTGCGGGACTCGGTGCTCGAAGGCCAGGCACGCCGCCTCCAGCACTTCTCCCCCGCCGCCGCGCAGGTGTCGCTGGAGCGCGCGCTCACGGGGGTGGTGCCGCCGCCTCCGCGTCCCCGGAAGACGCAGGCCAGGCGGCCCCGGGTGGCGCTGGTGGTGCAGCGCTACGGCGAGGTGTCGGGCGGCGCGGAGAGCCACGCGGCCCAGGTGGCCGAGCGGATGGCGTCGCACTGGGACCTCACGGTGGTGACGACCTGCGCGAAGAACCACCTGACGTGGGAGAACGGCTTCCCGCCCGGCGAGGACCGCGTGGGTCGGATGAAGGTGCTGCGCTTCCCGGTGACGCGGACGCGCAACATCCACGCGTTCAACCGCCTGTCGCGCAAGGTGTTCAACAAGAGCAACGAACGGCTGCGCGAGGAGCAGTGGGTGGCCGAGCAGGGCCCCCTGTGCCCGGGGCTGCTGGAGCACCTGGCCTCCACGCACGACGCCTACGACGGCTATCTGTTCTTCACGTACCTCTACACGTCCACGGCGTTCGGGCTGCCGCTGGTGGCGGACCGCGCGATGCTGGTGCCCACCGCGCACGACGAGCCGCCCATGCGGTTTGGCGTCTACGGGGACGTGTTCAACCGGCCCCGGGTGCTCATGTGCAACACGCCGGAGGAGATCGCCATGCTCGGGCGGTTCCATCCGGAGCACGCGCGGGCGCGGGTGGTGGGCGTGGGCGTGGACGCGCTGCCGGCGGTGCCCGCGCGCTTCCGGCAGAAGCACGGCGTGCACGGCCGCTACCTGCTCTACGTGGGCCGGCTGGAGCCGGGCAAGGGCGTGCCGGAGCTCTTGAAGTTCTACCGCCAGCTGCGGGCGCGCTACGCGGACGCGCCGGAACTGGTGCTCGCGGGTGAGGCGAACATGGTCCTGGACGGCGAGGGCGTGCGGCACGTGGGGCGCATCGACGAGCAGGACAAGCACGACGCGCTCGCGGGCGCGCTGGCGGTGGTGGTGCCGTCGAAGTTCGAGAGCCTGTCGCTGCTGACGCTGGAGGCGTTCGCGCAGGGGACGCCGGTGTTGGTGAACGGGCACTCGGACGTGCTGGTGGGACAGGTGGAGCGCAGCGGCGCGGGCCGGGTGTATCGGGGGCTGGCGTCGTTCATCGAAGGACTGCGCGAGGTGGGCGAGGCCCGCGACGCGCTGGGCAAGCGGGGCCGTACCTACGCGCAGCGGCACACGTGGCCCCAGGTGGTCGCGGCGTACCGGGAAGAAATGGCGCGCATCGTCGAGGAGACACACCGATGAAGCTGCTCGGACGGGACATTCCCACGGGGGCCCTGGTGGCCCGCATTGAAGAGCGGCTGCGCGCGCGCGGGCTGCCCACGTCGGAGCCGGCGGAGGTGCCGGTGGACGGCGTGGAGCCGCGCGTGGATCCGCTGACGTTCAGCCTGCACGCGCTGGAGGAGAACGCGGACACCTCGCGCGCCCTGCCGCTGCACACGCATCGCGGAGGCGCGGGCCAGGTGGTGCTGTTGGCCAAGTGGGCCTTCCGCAAGTCGTGCCAGGTGTTGATCAACGAGACGCTCGGCCGGCAGCGCGTGTTCAACGGGCTGGTGCGCGACTCGTACGCCCAGCTCTCCGCGGAGGTCCTCCGCCTGCGCCGGGAGGTGGACACGCTGCGAGCCCAGGCCGCCCGCCCGTCCAAGCCGCCGGACATCGCCTACGGACGGCCCTCGATGCCCGCGCGCGATGAGCGCGGCGGATCCTCGAAGTCGCCAACTTCAGAAGACGAGGGGCGCGCGCGTCCGTCGAAGCCGCTGCCGGACATCGCCTACGGACGCCCCGCGAAGCCGTCAAATGCCGGGCCGTCCGCCGACGGTGGGCAACCCCGTCCTGCGGCGAAGCCTTCGCGCGCCGACCAGGGTCCCTCGGCCACGCCTGCTTCGGGCCCGTCGCCGAAGGCTTCCGCGCCGAACCAGGTCCAGCCGGGCAGCAGCCCCCCGGGACGTCCGCCACAGCCCGCGAAGTCCTCCTCGCGCCCGTCACGGCAGGGTCGCGCGCAGGGCCGTCAGGACAAGGCCGCCACCGCTTCCGGGCAGCGCACCGCGAAGCCCGCGCATCCCCGGAAGGCCGCGCCCGCGAAGCCTCCGCGCTCCGAGGGAGGTCCCGGCACCACCGACCAGTCCGGGCCCTCCGCCCCCACGGCGCGTCGATCCCGTGCGAAGCGTGGAGGGCCGAAGAAGCCCTAGCATCGCAGTCGAAGGGGGGAACCACGATGCGTCCATGCCTCCTTGCCTTGAGCCTGCTGGTCCTCGTCGGGGCTACGCGGGCCGAGGCCCAGAAGCCCGCCTGGAGCAGCCTCGAAGGGACCTTCAAGAAGC
The DNA here is from genome assembly GCF_003611675.1 of Corallococcus sp. CA053C. Lineage (GTDB taxonomy): Bacteria > Myxococcota > Myxococcia > Myxococcales > Myxococcaceae > Corallococcus. The sequence continues at coordinate 1,067 of NZ_RAWA01000532.1, read as the reverse complement.
TGGGCGTGACGTTCCCGGAGGGCCATCCCCGGCTCGTCCAGAGCAAGACCCTGCCCGGCCTCAAACCCGGCTACTGGGTCTGGCTCCTGGGCGTCTGCGACCCCGACGACGCGCCCTTCCTCCTGGATCAGGTCAAGGTGCTCGCGCCGGAGGCCTACTCCCGCGAGGTGAAGGCCACCGCGCAAAGAGTTCATGAAGTGCGACTGACCGCCCTCAGGGGAACCGGTAGACGGTGACGTAGCCGTCCCGGTGCACCAGCTCGCCCCCCAGCTCGTCCTCGATGAACTGGTGGCGCACGGGGTGGAAGAAGTGCGTCACGTACCACTTGAAGTGGTGCTCCTGGAGGAAGCGCCGCATCTCCTCGCGCTCCTCCGGAGTGACGGTGCCGAACCCGGAGCGCATCCCTTCCGCCGCGCGGAACAGCCGCGAGTCCACCAGCGCCGACTCGCGCACCGGCAGCCGTGACAGCCGCGCGAACGACACCGGCTTGCCGTGGAAGATCTGCTCCCACTGCCCCTGCACGTTGTCCGTCAGCACCGCCACCGGCATGGGCGCGTCGCGGATCTCCTCGAACACCGGAGGCAGCCGGGGCACCGGGGGCATGGGCATCAACAGGCCCCGGTACTCCACGTTGGGCACCAGCGCCAGCGCGAGCGCCAGCGCCACGCCCAGCCGGGCATCCCGCCGGGACGCCCACGCCCCGGCGTGCGCCGCCGCGAACGCCACCAGCACCGACAGCGACAGGTACGTGAGCAGCACGAAGCGCACCGGCATGCCGCCGCGCGAGAACAGCGGCACCACGTGCTTGAACACCACGTAGGGCAGCGGAATCTGCACCTTGAGCGGCTGGCCGAACGCCGTCAGCGGCTCCGACCAGGACAGCCAGACCGCGAGCGCCAGGAAGAGCAGCACGTCCCGCCGCCACACGCGCGCCCGCCACGCCGGCACCAGCGCCACCGCGAGCGTGATGACGAACAGCAGCACCACCGGGGACAGCCGGTCCTCCAGGCGGATGTTGAGCACCGTCCCCATGGACAGCACCGCGAAGCCCAGCCCCAGCCCCAGCC
>NZ_RAWA01000531.1 GCF_003611675.1 Corallococcus sp. CA053C | reverse complement strand
CCACCGGCCCGCGCCGACGCTGGATGGCCAGGTGGCGCACCTCCTCCTCCTTGTCGAACAGGGCCTGCCCCTCCTGTTCGACGAGGACTTCTCCCAAGAGCCGGCCCAAGAGCCGGACATCCCGCCGCAGCGGGGGATCCACGGGACGTGAACGCGCCATATCGGACCAGGAAGGTAGTCCCTCCCCGCATCCCCTCTCTTACGCATTCTTCAATTTTCGCCCACCACCGAACGAAGACTCACTCCGTCCTTGCAAGAAAAATTTAACCTCCCGGTCTTCCACTATTGGCATGTCTTCCATTAGAAACAGGCCCCTCCCGGAAGTACCGGGCCACTGAACCGAACCTGAATAGGAGTTGCAATGCGTAAACCCCCCTCTTGGCTGGCCTGGAGCCTCCTCGCGTTCGCGGCGCCGTCCGCCTACGCGGAGCGCGCCTGGTACGAGAAGCCGCAGCCCGACATCGCCCCTCCGTCCGCGTCCCTGCGCAAGGTGGCCACGGAGGACATCACCGACGACCTGCCCCACCGGCTGGGCGAGCAGCAGAAGGAACTGAAGGCGCAGGCGCTGAAGGAGCGGCTGGAGGGCCGCGGTCAGCCCGGCAAGGTGCAGAAGCTTGCCAACGGCAAGTTCGTGGAGCTGGAGCTGGAGCGCACGGACCGCATCTTCGTCATCCTGGTGGAGTACGGCACGCAGATCCACCCGGTGTTCGGCGACCCCGCCCGCAACCCCGGCGGCAACGTGCCCGGCCCGGTGCACAACGTGATCGCGGAGCCAGACCGGACGGTGGACAACACCACCATCTGGCAGCAGGACTACAGCCGCGAGCACTACGAGAAGCTGTACTTCGACACCACGCCCGGCGCGGACTCGGTGGCGAACTACTACAAGGCGGCGTCGTCCGGCCGCTACACCGTGAACGGCGTGGTGTCCGAGTGGGTGCGCGTGCCGTACAACTCCGCCCGCTACGGCAACAACCTGTGCGGCTCCAGCAACTGCTCCAACTCCGTGTGGCCGCTGATCAGCGACGCCATCAAGGTGTGGACGCAGGGCCAGGTGGCCGCCGGCAAGACGCCCGCGGAGATCAAGGCGTACCTGGACACGTTCGACACGTGGGACCGGTATGACTACGACGGCGACGGCGACTTCAACGAGCCGGACGGCTACATCGACCACTTCCAGCTCGTCCACGCCGGCATGGGTGAGGAAGTCGGCGGCGGCGATCAGGGCACCAACGCGGTGTGGAGCCACCGCTGGTTCGCGTACAGCACGGGCCTGAGCGCGGACGGCACGGGCCCCGCGTACAACCCGAACGGCGGCACGCGCTTCGCGGCGAACGTGGACAAGTGGGTGGGCGACTACACCATCCAGCCGGAGAACGGCGGCCTGGGCGTGTTCGCGCACGAGTTCGGCCACGACCTGGGTCTGCCGGATCACTACGACACGACGAACGCGGCGGACAACGGCACGGGCTTCTGGACCATCATGTCGTCGGGCTCGTACCTGAACGACGGCACGACGGACATCGGCACGCGCCCGGGTGACTTCTTCGCCTGGGACAAGCTGCAGCTGGGCTGGCTGGACTACGCCTCGACGTCCGCGGGCCTGTACTCGTACCACAAGCTGGGTCCCGCGGAGTTCACGTCCAAGAACGCGAAGCAGGCGCTGCTGGTGAAGCTGCCCGGCAAGCCCCGCGTGCAGCCGACGACGGCGCCGTTCGAGGGTCAGTACGCGTGGCAGGGCGGCCAGGGCAACAACCTGGACCGCGTGCTCGTGAAGACAGTGAAGCTGCCGAACAAGAAGCCCATCACCTTCTCCTTCAAGACGTGGTTCGACATCGAGGAGGACTGGGACTACGCCTACGTCGGGGTCTCGGTGGACGGCGGCGCGTTCGTCAACCTGCCCAGCCCGGTGAGCCGCGACACGAACCCCTGGGGCAACAACCTGGGCAACGGCATCACCGGCACGTCCGACGGCTGGGTGCCGCTGGAGTTCGACCTGTCCGCCTACGCGGGCAAGACGGTCACGCTGAAGCTGCGCTACAAGACGGACGGCGCGGAGTTCGGCAAGGGCTTCCTGGTGGACTTCGTGCAGCTGTTCGCGGGGACCAAGTACGTCTTCGGTGACGACGCGGAGTGGGGCCACAAGTGGTGGGACCAGTCCACGTTCTTCCAGACGGACGGCACCAACACGCTCTACGACCACTACTACCTGGCCGAGTGGCGTCAGTTCCGCAGCTACGACGAGACGCTGGCCACGGGCCCGTACAACTTCGGCTTCAGCGCGGATGGCCTCTTCGACTTCGCGGAGCGCTACGCGTACAACCCCGGCCTGCTGATCACCTACTGGGACACGTCCGTGACGAACAACAACGTGTCCACGCACCCGGGCGAGGGCCGCATCCTGCCCATCGACTCTCGTCCGCAGCCCCTGCAGCGCAGCGACGGCCGCTACTGGTCCGGCCGCGTGCAGACCCACGACGCGACGTTCGGCCTGCAGCCCAGCTTCCCGCTGTCGCTCAAGCCCAACGGCTTCCCGCGCAACGAGTACCCCTCGCAGCCCGCGGTGCCGGTGTTCAACGACACGAACACCTTCTGGTACGCCACGCAGCCGTACGCGGGCGTGAAGGTTCCTCCGACGGGCACCATCATCGAGGTGCTGACGGAGAACAAGGACCAGACCGTGCTGCAGGTGCAGGTGCGTCCGGTCGAGTGAGCGCCTGACGCTTCCTTCGCATTGAAGCCGTGACATCAGGAGGCCGGTCCCGCTCGTTCGCGGGGCCGGCCTTCGTCGTGAGGGGCTGTAGGATGGGGCTTAGCGTGAACGCCTCGCCCTCCCTTCCCCCGCTCTCCCGTCCCTGGCTCGTGCCCGGGGTGCTGATCTTCCTGTGCGTCCTCCACGTGGCGCTGGGGCTGGGGCTCCTGCCGGGGTGGATGTTCGGCAAGTACCCCGACAGCGCGCGCATGCTGGCCGCGGGGCGGCTGTCCCCCGAACAGGGCGCGGACTTCAGCCCGCTGTACCTGCTGCTCAACGTGCTGCTGTCGCCAGGGCCGCTGCGGATCCTCCAGAGCCTCGCGGGCGCGGGCGGGCTCGTCGCCGTGTACGTGCTGGGCGCGCGCCTGGTGTCGCGCACGGCGGGCCTCGTCGCGGCGGCGCTGCTGGCGGTGACGGTGCCGGTGCTGCTGTACGAGGCGACGCTGGAGCCGGACCTGCTGGTGATGGTGTTCAACCTGGCGGCGCTGGCGCTGCTCGCGGCGGCGAGCCCGGGCTTCCGGATGCCGGCGGTGGTGGGCGCGGGCGTGCTCCTGGGGCTGTCGGGGGCCACCCGGCCCACGGGCCTGTTCATCCTGGGGTTCGCGGCCCTGTGGGTGGCGCGCGAGGCGTGGCGGGACAGGCTCCGTCGCTTCCTCGCTCCGGCGGTCCTGCTGGGCGTGGGGTTCGTGGCCTCGGCGCTGCCGACGTTCGTGGTGCGCGCGAAGGTGGGCTCGCAGCTGGGCGCGACGATGAGCGCGGGCGCGGTGCTGCACATGGGCAACCGGCCAGAGGGCACGGGGTTGGGGGCGCAGCCGCCCACGCTGCTCAAGCAGTACGAGGCGCAGCTGCGCTCACCGGACCGCCCGGATTTCGCGCACCACCTCTACCGGGAGTTCGCGCGCGCCGACACCGGGCAGGCGCTGTCGCCCGCGGACGCGGAGCTGTTCTGGGTGAAGAAGACGGTGGCCTTCGCGCGGTGGGAGCCGGGCAGCTTCCTGGGGCTCGTGGGCCGCAAGCTGGCGTTCTTCCTGTTCGGCCCGGACGGGCATGACCTCGTGGAGGTGCGGCGCGCGGAGGCGCGGCTCGGGGCGTGGCCGCTGGTGAGCGCGCAGGTGCTGGGGCTGTGGGGGCTCGCGGGGTTGCTCGTCGCGCTGTGGCGGCGGGAGCGCGTGGGGCTGGTGTTGATGTACCTGGTCGCGAGCTCGGTGCTGGCGCTGGGGTTCTACGTGGTGAGCCGCTACCGCGTCGCCGCGCTGCCAGCGTGGGCCCTGTTGGTGGGCGTGCTGGTATCCACCGTGTTTCAGGCGCGGCGCCGTCCCCGTGAGCTGGCCGTGTGCGTGGGGCTGGTGGTGGCGGTGTGCACGCTGCCCGTGCTGTTCCCGTTCGTGCGCGACGTGCAGCGGCAGTTGGAGCGCGGTGAGACGAACGCCGCGGACGGAGGCGCGCTGGCGTCCGCGCTGGCGGCGGGGCGCTATGACGAGGCCACGCGCGCGTTCGTGCGGCTCCAGGCGGCGCAGCCCTTCACCGCGCTGCTGCGCAACGTGCGGGGCGTGCCCTTCGAGTCGCCCGAGGTGGCCGCGCAGTCGGCGGCGCTGTCGCTGGAGCGCTTCGGGGCGGACACGCCGATGGATCTCTTCTTCATGGCGGAGCTGGCCCGGCGCGCGGGGAAGTGTGAACAGGCGCTGCCGGCGGCCCGGGCCGCGGCCGGGTTCCGTGGCGTGCTGTACGACACCTCGCTGGATCCGCGGCTCGTGGCGGCGCGGTGTGAGCTGGCGCAGGGGGACCGGACAGGGGCGCTCGCGGATGCTGCGCGGTCCCTGGAGGAGCGTGGGGGGACGTTGGATGCGCTGGCGTTCGCGGTCGCGGCGGCGGAGGCGCTGGGGGATCCGAGGCGCGAGACCTGGGAGCAGGAGTTGTTCGCGCTCCACGACTCGCTGGATGCGCGGCATGCGCGGGGCAGTGCGCGGCTCCTCTGGGGCCATGCGGCCGGGGCGCTCGCGGACGCGGAAGGGGTGCTGGCCCTCTTCCCGGAGCTGGCCCCGACGGAGTACCTCCGGGCCTCGGCCCTGGCAGCGCTGGGACGACACGAGGAGGCGGTGCGCTCCTATACCGTCGCGCTCCAGCGCACCCCGACCGCGGCCTTTCCCACGGGTCCGATGGAGCAGGCGGTGGCGGCGCGGCTCGCGGAGGCGCCGGATGCGTGGCGGGTGGTGGCGCTCGCGGCCGAGCATCATCTGCGGGCAGGACGGCTGGAGCTGGCCCGAACGCTGTATGCCCGGGCGCTGAGCCTTTCGCCGAAGGATGCGGGCCTGGCGCGCGCCGTGCGGGAGCTGGAGGCGGCCCGTCCGTCAGGCATCACCGTGCCGCCTCCGCCCCAGGTGAGCGCGGCGCCGTGACGGCGTCAGAGCACCCGGGTGAACTTGAAGCTCGATGAGGCCCGCTCGTAGCCGAGCGCTTCGTAGAAGCGGTGCGCCCCCTCCCGGTGACTGCTCGAGCGGAGCATGAGCACCTGGCAGCCGCGCACTCGCGCCCAGGCTTCCGCCTCCGCCATCAACGCGCGGCCACAGCCCGTCCCCCGTTGCGCGGCGTCGACGACGAGGGCGGCGACCTCCGCGGTGCGCGGCAGGTGCAGGGCCGGTCGCTCCTGTACGTGCATCCAGCCCACGACGCCCGCGGGCTCCCGCTCCGCCACGAACACCGCCTGCCCGGGCACGGACCGGAGCCTCTCGAATCGCTCTTCCAGCTCCGGGGCCGTCGCGGGCCAACCGAGCTGTTCGCACAAGCCCACGAGCCCGGACACGTCCGACGGGCGCAGGGGACGGAGTTGAACAGGGGACATGCAGGGCTCCTTGTCCGGAACGCTAGCCCACCCTTGCTGAAGGAATCCCGACACCCTCGTGCGCGCCGGGCGCGGATGCTGCCCACCCGACGCTAGGTTGCGCGCCATGGCCGAGTGTCCCGTTGGTCCCGCCAACCC
>NZ_RAWA01000530.1 GCF_003611675.1 Corallococcus sp. CA053C | reverse complement strand
GGGCCAGGCCCAGGCCGCTAGCCTGGAGGCAGACCGCGCCGGGCCTTCACCCGGTCGATGAAGGTGTCGATGAGGTGGCGCGCGATGCTCAGCCGGGGCGGGATGCGCGGCAGGTCGTCCACGTCGAACCACCGGGCCTCGGCGATCTCCTTGCCGTCCACGGTGATGTCGCCGCCCGCGTACTCGGCCATGAAGCCCACCATGAGCGAGCGGCCGAACGGCCATGGCTGGCTGCCGAAGTAGGTGAGCTCCTTCAGGTCCACCCCCACCTCCTCCTTCGCCTCGCGGTGGACGGTCTCCTCCAGGGACTCGCCTGGATCCACGAAGCCCGCCACGGTGCTGAAGAGCGGCTCCGGGAAGGTGGCGTTGCGCGCCAGCAGCATCTGGTCGCCCCGGGTGATGAGGACGATGACCGCGGGCGAGATGCGCGGGTAGAACGGCGTGTGGTCCACCGGGCAGCGGCGCGCGCGCTCGCCCGCGACGAGCTGCGTGGGGGTGCCGCACCGGCCACAGAAGCGGTGGTTCACCTCCCACTCCGCGACGGACAGCGCGCGGCCGGCCACGGCGAACGTCACCTCGTCCAGCTGCTTGTAGAGCGAGCGGGCGGGGACGGTCTTCATCCCCTCCGGCGGCGCGAAGTCCCCGGACAGGGGGACCGAGTAACAGTCGGTGTCGTCGAGCACGCCCAGGAAGTGGGCGCTGGCGGCGAGCTCCGGCAGGGCCGAGGCGCGGGGCAGGGTCAGCTGGCCCTCGGACTCGGACACGAGCAGGTCCATGCCGCGTGCGGCGAACAGGAGCGCGGTGTCGCGCGAACGGGCGGGCGGGTCATACCCGGGCTGGAAGCGTTTCGAGGGGCTCACGGGGCCACCTTAACGGACGGCGCGGTGGGGCGCCGCGCGCTATGCTCCCGGCGTCCTGATTCCGGGAGTCACGCGTGAACGCCCTCATCCTGCGGCTCGTCTGTGGCCTGCTCTTCGTCGGCATGGTGCTGGGCGTGGCGACCCATCCGCCCAAGGACCTCACGCAGGGCCTGGGCATGATGCTGCCCGCGACGATGCTGCTGGGCGTGGCGCTGAAGGGGCCCAAGGGCCGCTCGCGCCTGCCGAAGAAGCGCGTGCCGCCGGTATCCGGTGGGACGCCTGGCGTCTGAGGCGTCCCGCTTCCGTCGAGCCTGGGCGGTGGCGTCAGTAGACGGCGAGCAGCTGCACGTCGAAGACGAGCACGGAGTCGCCGGGGATGACCGGCGGCGAACCCTGGCTGCCGTAGCCCAGCTCCGAGGGGATGACGAGCTTGCGCTTGCCGCCCGCGCGCATCCCGGCGACGCCCTCGTCCCAGCCTTCGATGACGCGGCCCTGGCCCAGGTTGAAGGAGAAGGGCTCTCCGCGCGGCACGCTGCTGTCGAACAGGGAGCCGTCCGGAAGCCAGCCGGAGTAGTGCACCTGGACGATCTTCCCGGCGACGGCCTCCGCGCCGGTGCCCACCGTCAGGTCCTGCGTGTACAGCCCGGAGTCGCTCTTGTTCATCGCGCCCAGGTCCACGCCCAGCGCGTCGGCGTACGTCACCTTGGCGGGGTCGCCCGAGGAAGAATCACCACAGCCCACGAGGGCCAGCACGGCACTGAGAAGAAGGGTTCGAAGCATGGCCCGCAGCCTGCCCCGCACGCGCGTCCCGGGGAAGAGGGGAGGGGCCCCGGATGGCCTGCCCGCCCGGACGGCGCCCCCGAAGCGGGAGGGCCGGGTCGCGCTTGAAGCCCGCGAGCGAGGGGCTTATGCGTTGCGCCGTCCGCCATGCCGACCCCGCCTGACGCCGCCCCCGTCCCGTCCGCTTCGCTGAGCCCCTCGCTGGTCGGGTTGATGGCGGTGGCGGGCGCGTTCACCGTCGCGAACCTCTATTACAACCAGCCGCTGCTGGGAGACATCGGCCGGACGCTGGGCGCGTCGGGCAGTGCGTTGGGCCTGGTGCCCATGCTGACGCAGGTGGGCTACGCGGTGGGCATCCTGTTCCTGGTGCCGCTGGGCGACAGCCTGGAGCGACGGCGCGTCATCCTGGTGCTGTGCGGCTGCGTGGGAGTGGCGCTGGTGGCGACGGCGCTCGCGCCCGACCTGCGCGTGATGGTGGCGGCGAGCTTCGCGCTGGGCGTCACCACGGTGATTCCGCAGCTGCTCATCCCCTTCGCCGCGCAGCTGGCGGAGCCCTCGCGGCGCGGGCGCGTGGTGGGCACGGTGATGAGCGGGCTGCTCATCGGCATCCTGCTGTCGCGCACGGTGGCGGGCTTCGTGGGCACGCACCTGGGCTGGCGCACCATGTTCTGGACGGCCGCGGGCCTGATGGTCGTGCTGGGCATCGTGCTGCGCTTCACGCTGCCTGCGCAGCCGCCCCTGGCCTCCATGCCGTACCCCGCGCTGATGCGTTCGCTCATCCACCTGGCGCGCACGGAGCCGGTGCTGCGGCTGCACGCGTTCCTGGGCGCGCTCTCCTTCGGCGCGTTCAGCGCCTTCTGGGCCACGCTGGCGCTCTACCTCCAGTCGCTGCCCGGGCACTACGACGCGCAGGTGGCGGGCCTCTTCGGCGTGGTGGGCGTGGCGGGCGCCGCCATCGCGCCCATCGTGGGCCGCCATGCGGATCAGCGCGGGGACCGGCGCCTCAACGCGCTGGCCATCGCCGTGCTGCTGGCCTCCTTCGGCGTGCTGTGGCTGTGGGGGCACACGCTGTGGGGCATCGCGCTGGGCGTGGTGCTGCTGGACCTGGGCGCGCAGGCCAATCAGATCACCAACCAGGCGCGCGTCTACGCGCTGCGGCCGGACGCGCGCAGCCGGCTCAACACGCTCTACATGGTGACCTACTTCGTGGGGGGAGCGTCGGGCGCGTGGGCCGGGACGGCGGCGTGGACGCGCGCGGGCTGGCCCGGCGTGTGCGCGGTGGGCGCGGCGATGTCGCTCACGGCGCTGGTGACGGTGCTCTGGAGCAGCCGCCGCGTGCCGACCCGGGCCCCCGCCACCTGAGGCTTCACCCGAGCCTTCAGAGGTCGCGCTGCATGTCGCGGTGGGGGACGCCCACCTCTTCGTACGGCTCGCCGTACACCGCGTAGCCCAGGCGTTCGTAGAAGGGGACGACGGGGGCGCGTGCGTGCAGGTGCACGTGGCGGAAGCCGCGGCGCCGCAGCTCGTCCTCCAGCGCGCGCACCAGCCGCGCGCCCAGCCCCTGGCCCTGCAGCGAGGGCGAGACGGCCATCTGGAACAGCCGGCCGCCGTGCGCGTCCTCCGGGTGGAAGAGCACGCAGCCCACGACGGTGCCGCCCGCGTGGGCCACCAGGTGGAGGCTGTCGTCCTCGAAGGGGAACTTCACGTCCGCGCGGGTGAAGCCCAGCGGCTCGCGCAGCACGCGGAAGCGCAGCTCCAGCTCCCCGTCGTACAGCGGGTGCCCGGGGTGGATGAAGTCGAGCGAGGTGTCGGCCATGGCGCGCGAAGGTTCCGGTCTAGAAGCTGCCGGTGAGCTGGAGGTTGAAGGTGCGGCCGTACTGGGGCACGGGGCCGACGGACACGTCGTCGCTCACGACCAGGGCATAGCGCGCGTCCAGCAGGTTGTTCACGCCAGCGAAGTAGCGCAGCCGGCCGTAGTCACCGGACACGCCGAAGCCCACCAGCAACGCTTCGCCGCTGTTGGCGCCGGGCAGGGTGTCCACGCGCGCGCTCTGGTAGGTGGCCTGGGTCGCGATGCGCATGTCGCCGTTGCCCACGGGCAGCAGGAAGCGCCCGGAGGCCAGGTGCGCGGGCGCGGCCTGCACCACGTCCAGGGAGGCATTGGCCAGCCGCACGTAGGAGTAGCTCAGGTCCACCAGCAGCCAGCGGCCCGGCTGCCAGTGCAGCCCGGCCTCCGCGCCCCACGCGAACGTCGTGCCGGGGTTGTTCGTGTACACGAGGCACTGGCTGGGCGCGCCCTGGGGGCCGCAGCGGGGCGTGGGCTCGGCCTCGGTGATGAGCGTGACGAGCTGGGAGATGCGGTTGTGGTAGCCGGCCACCGTCAGGCGCAGCTCGTTCGTCAGGTCGTGCGAGTGCTCCACCTCGAAGGTGGTGATGGTCTCCGGGTTGAGGTGTTCCGCGGGGCGCTGGGTGAGGAGGTTGTCCTGGTAGAACAGCTCGTAGACGTTGGGGGCGCGGAAGGCGCGGCCAATCACCAGCTTGGTGAGGCCGTTCTCGTAGGGCCGCCCGATGACGGCCAGGCGCGGCGTGAGCGGCAGCGTGTCCAGGTCGCTGTACCTGTCCACGCGCAGGCCCAGCGACAGGCTCAGGCGCGGGTGCAGGCGCCACTCGTCCAGCGCGTACACGGACACGAGCGAGCGCGTCTGCGTCTCCAGGGGCATGGCGACGGAAGGGCCCACGCTCTTCTGCACCACGCGCAGCTGGGCCTGGCCCTCCACGCCGAACGTGAGGCGGTGGGACTCGAACAGGCCCACGAGCAGGCGCGCCTCGGCGGTGAGCCAGTCCGCCGCACCGGAGTCGGTGTTCGTCTGGGCGGCGTCCCCGCCGTAGTTCCAGTGGCCCTGGTAGCGGCTCAGGTCCACGGCGCCGCGCAGGGACAGGATGAAGCGCTCGGAGAGGGCGCGCTCGTACTTCGCCTCGGCGAAGCCGCGCACGTCCCGCACGCGGGTGCCCTGTGCGCCCACCACGGTGCCGTAGGGCGCGGTGGGCACGTCCTTGGTGCGCCCGTGGAGCTGCGCGACGAGCGACAGCCTGCCCAGGCGGGCGCGCACGGAGCCGGTGCCGGCCTGCTCCCCGTCCAGTCCGGTGACGATGGGGCCGGGGGTGCCCAGCAGGGTGGTGTCCGCGCCGCGGGACTTCATGCCCGCGAGGCTGAAGAGGACGGAGCGGTTGGGGTCCTCCCATGACGTGGTGGCGTGCACGAGCGTGGAGCCCATCGCGCCCACGGCGCCGGTGATCTCCAGGCGCCGGTCCAGCCCCAGCGTCTCGCGGGGCACGACGTTGATGACGCCGAAGAAGGCGCCCGTGCCGTACAGGGCGCTGCCGGGGCCGCGCACCACTTCGATGCGCTCCACCTCTTCCAGGTCCACGCTGAGGTCGTGCGCGGCGTAGCCCTGGCCAGCCCACACGTCGTTCATCGCGTGGCCGTCCCAGAGGATGAGGATGCGCGTGTTGAGGTCGCCCGGCGGGGAGAAGCCGCGCACGCCCAGGTACGTGTACGTCCGGTCGTCGGTGAGGAAGAAGCCGCGCACGCCGGCCAGCGCCTCGGCGAGCGTGCGCCAGCCAAACGCGCGCAGTTCCTCCGGCGTGAGCACGGTGGTGGAGGCGGGGGCCTCGTCCACGGACAAGAGGCTCTTGGACGCGGCGCGCACCGGGGGCGGTTCGTAGCGCAGGGTGGCGTGGACCTTCACCTCCTGGTCGGGGACGACGGTGACCTTCTGGCGCACGGGGCGCACGTCGCGGCTCTCCACCTCCAGCACGTGCTCGCCCTCTTGGAGGGTGACGACGGTGGGGGTGAAGCCCGCGGGCCGGCCGTCCACGCGCACCGTGGCGCCGTCGTGGTTGGACGTGACGACGACGCGGCCCGTGGGGCGCGTCTGGGCGCTCAGGGTGATGCTGAGCGGCAGGGTGCCTTCGGCGGGCACGTCGATGACGTACTGGCCGGGAGCGTGGCCGGGGGCGCGCACGTGGAGCACGCGCTGGCCCGGGGACAGGCGCAGCTTCGCGGGGACGCGGCCCAGGAGGGGGCCGGTGG
>NZ_RAWA01000052.1 GCF_003611675.1 Corallococcus sp. CA053C | reverse complement strand
GCCAGACGGCGTAGTCGGCGTATTGCACGGGAAGCTGCGGCAGCGGTGAAGGCTGGCCCTGGAGGAAGGCGGCGTAGAGGGCGGCCACCTCCTGCACGAGGACACCGATGGACCAACCGTCGGAGACGATGTGGTGCATGCACACGAGCAGCAGGTGCTCCTGCACATCCAGCTTCAAGAGGCGGGTCCGCAGGAGCGGGCCCGTGCTCAGGACGAAGGGCGTCCGTGCCTCGCGCACGGCCAGTTCCATGGCCTGCGCTTCGCGCTGCTCGGTGGGCAGCGTGGACAGGTCCACGAGGGGCAGTGCCCAGGAAGCGGGCGGGTGGATGAGCTGCTGGGGCGCACCCTGGTGCGTGGGGAACGTGGTGCGCAGGGCCTCATGCCGGTACACCACTTCCTCGAAGGCGCGACGCAGGGCCTCGGTGTTCAGTGAGCCGGAGAGTCGGAGCGCGGCGGGGATGTTGTAGGAGAAATCACCGGGCTTGAGCTGATCCAAGAACCACAGGCGTTGCTGCGCGAAGGACAGCGGCAATGCGCCTTCACGGGGCTGACGGACCAGCTTCGGCGCGTGGGCACCCTGCTGCGCAGCGGGTGCGGACTCCAGGGCAGCAGCGAGCGCGGCGATGGAAGGAGCTTCGAAGAAGCGCTCCAGCGGGATGTCCGTGCCGAGTGCCTCCTGCACACGCGCGAGCATGAGGACGGAGGTGAGCGAGGCGCCTCCGAGCTGGAAGAAGTTGTCGTGGATGCCCGGCGCGGGCACGTCGAGCACTTCGGTCCAGATTGCGGCGAGCGTCTCTTCCATCGGCGTGCGGGGCGCGACGAACGCCGCCGGAGCCGAACCGGTGGTGGGGGCCTGTTGCTGGAGCAGCGGCAACTGCAGGGGCGCTTCCGGCGGCAGCTGGCTCAGGGGGCGATGCGGGTTGGCGGCGATGCCCTGGATCAGTGAGGCGAAGTGGCCCGCGAAGCGCTCCATGGAGCCGTGCTCGAAGAGGTCCACGCAGTATTCGAGTTGGCCGTGCAGCACGCCTGCGCTTTCGGTGACGAAGAGTGAGAGGTCGAACTTGGCGGTGCCCGTCTTGGCGGAGAGGCCTTCGACGTGAAGGCCCGGCAGCGAGGGCGGCTGGGTGGGAGCGCTTTGATAGGAGAAGGCCACCTGGAAGAGCGGTGAGCGGCTCAAGTCACGGGCGACGCCGAGGGCTTCGACCAGCTGCTCGAAAGGGACGTCCTGGTGGGCGTACGCGCTGAGAGCGGACTCCTTCACGCGGGCGAGGAGTTCGGTGAAGAGGGGGTCTGCGTCCAGCTTGGAGCGAAGGACGAGGGTGTTGACGAAGAAGCCGATGAGGGGCTCGGTCTCCTGTCGGGTGCGGTTGGCGATGGGAGAGCCGACGGAGATGTCGTCCTGGCCGGAGTAGCGAGCCAGGAGCGTCTGGAAGGCAGCCAGCAGCACCATGAAGAGGGTGGAGCCGGAGTCCTGGGCCAGGGCGTGCAGCGCGCCAGTGAGGTGCGAGGGGAGGGCGAAGGAGAGGGTGGCGCCGCGGTGGCTGCGCAGCGAGGGGCGAGGCTTGTCGGTGGGAAGCGCGAGGGTGGGCGCGCCTTGCAGCCGCTGGTGCCAGTAGTCGAGCTGGGCCTGGAGGGCATCACCCTGGAGCCACTGTCGCTGCCAGACGGCGAAGTCGGCGTACTGCACGGGCAGCTGGGGCAGCGGTGAAGGCTGGCCCTGGAGGAAGGCGGCGTAGAGGGCGGCCACCTCCTGCACGAGGACGCCGATGGACCAACCGTCGGAGACGATGTGGTGCATGCACACGAGCAGCAGGTGCTCGGAAGCGGAGAGCTTCAAGAGCTGCGTGCGAAGGAGTGGACCGGTGCTCAGTGCGAAGGGCGTCCGTGCCTCGCGCACGGCGAGTTCCATGGCCTGGGCTTCGCGGTGCTCGGCCGGAAGCGTGGACAGGTCCACGAGGGGCAGCGCCCAGGAGGCGGGCGGATGGACGAGTTGCTGGGGCGCGCCCTGGTGCGTGGCGAAGGTCGTGCGCAGCGACTCGTGGCGGTGCACCACTTCCTCGAAGGCGCGACGCAGGGCCTCGGTGTCCAGTGAACCGGAGAGCCGAAGGGCGGCGGGGATGTTGTAGGAGTAGTCGCCGGGCTTGAGCTGATCCAGGAACCACAGGCGCTGCTGCGCGAAGGACAGCGGCAGCGCGCCTTCACGGGGCTGACGGGTGAGGGGCGGCCCGTGGCGTGGGCTCTGTCCTTCCATCCCGGAGACAGCACGGACCTGCGCGATGCGGGCCGCGAGGGCTTCGAGCGTCGGGGCCTCGAAGAAGGCACGCAGCGGCAGTTCCACCTGGAAGGTGGAGCGAAGCTGCGAGAGGGCCTGGGTCGCCAGCAATGAATGGCCGCCGAGCCCGAAGAAGTTGTCGCGCGCGCCCACACGCTCGACTCGCAGCACGCGCGCCCAGATGGCGGCGAGTTGCGCTTCAACATCGGTCCTCGGGGCGATGAAGGAGGCTTCGTCACTGCCGAGGGCACTGGGCGCGGGCAGGGCTCGGCGGTTCACCTTGCCGTTGGAGGTGAGCGGCAGCCGCTCCAGCACCACGAAGGCGGAAGGCACCATGTGCTGGGGCAGGTGCTGGCGCATGAAGTCGCGCAGTGCCTCCAGGGACGGCGACTCGGCATTCGCGACGACATAGGCGACGAGGCGGGAGTCGCCGGGCACATCCTGGCGGGCGAGGACGACGGCCTCCTTCAGCGCGGGGTGCTGGAGGAGGACCGCTTCCACCTCGCCCAACTCGATGCGGAAGCCGCGCACCTTCACCTGCGAATCGATGCGGTGCAGGTAGTCGAGCTGGCCGTCTTCGCCCCAGCGGACGAGGTCGCCGGTGCGGTACATGCGAGCGCCCGGCGTGGTGCTGAAGGCGTCCGGGAGGAAGCGTTCAGCGGAGAGGTCGGGCCGGTGGAGGTAGCCACGCGCGACCTGGAGGCCACCGATGAAGAGCTCCCCCGGAATGCCAACGGGCACGGGCCGCAGGTGGGCATCGAGCACGTAGACGGGGACGCCAGGAAGCGGTCGGCCGATGCTGGGCGCGTCGGGAGAAGCGGCGGCGTCGCAGGTGGAGGCGTCGACGGTGCACTCAGTGGGGCCGTAGACGTTGAAGAAGCGGACGCGCGGGGACTGGGCTAGCTGCTTCCAGGTGGCAGCATCCACGGCCTCACCACCGACGAGGACGCGTTGCAGTCGCAGGCCGGGACGCTGGAGCAGCCCTTCGGAAAGCAGCAGGCGCAGGTGGGCCGGAGAGCAGTCGAGGACGTCCAGCCGCTCCTGCTCGATGCGGCGAAGCATGAGCGAAATGTCGCCACGCTCCTCTTCGAGCACGAAGCAGAGCGTGTGGCCGTCGAGCACCTGGAGGAGTTGTTTGACGGAGGCGTCGAAGGAGAGCGGCGCGTTGATGCTGACGCGCAGGGGACCGCTGGTGCCGGCATAGACGGTGGACGCGAGCGCCTGGCGCAGATGCAGCACGGAGCGGTGCTGAATCATCACGCCCTTAGGGCGGCCGGTGGAGCCAGAGGTGTAGATGACGTAGGCGAGGTTGTCGGGGCCCGCGAGCGGCACGGGCGCGTCGGTGCTTTCGCGCGCGAAGGAATCGCCGTCGGCGCCCAGGCAGAGGACGTGAGGGCCCTCGGGCAGCGCGCCGAGCAGGTGCCGCTGGGTGAGGAGGACGCGGGCCTGCGTGTCGCGAAGGACGAACTCCTTCCACTCACGTGGGTAGGACGGGTCCACGGGCACGTAGGCGCCGCCCGCCTTGAGCGTGCCGAGGATGGCGACGAGGGCTTCGACGGAGCGCTCCAGGCAGAGGACGACGGGCGCGTCGGGCCCGATGCCCAGGGAGCGCAGGCGGTGGGCGAGCTGGTTGGCGCGCGCGTCCAGCTCGCGGAAGGAGAGGTGGGCCTCGCCGCAGGTGACGGCCTGGGCGTCGGGGGTGCGCCGGGCCTGCGCTTCGAAGAGCTGAGACAGCGTCGCATCGGGCAGGGCTTCGCGCCGGGGCGTGTTCCACTCCACCAGCAGTCGGTGGCGCTCGGCGTCGGTGAGCAGCGTGAGCTGGGAGAGGGGAACATCGGGCTGGCTGGCGGCGGCAACGAGGAGCGTCTTCAGGTGCTTCAGCATCCGCGTCAGGGTGCCCGCGTCGAAGAGCTCGGCGTTGTAGCTCACGGTGGCCGCGAGCCCGGTGTCGTCTTCACCCAGTTGCAGGGTGAGGTCGAACTTGGTGGCACGGCTGTCCAGCCCCTGGACGTGGAAGTCGAGCCCGGGCAGCTCCAGCGTGCCGCGCGGCTGATTCTGCAGCACCAGCATCACCTGGAAGAGCGGCGTATGCGCGAGGCTGCGCTGAGGGTTGAGCTCCTCCACGAGTCGTTCGAACGGCAGCTCCTGGTGGGAGTAGGCACCCAGCGCGGTGTCGCTCGTCTGGCGCAACCACTGGCGGAAGGTGGTGTCCGGATCGATGCGCCCGCGCAGGACGAGCGTGTTGACGAAGAAGCCGATGAGCGGCTCCATCTCCTGCCGGGTGCGGCCGGAGATGGGCGAGCCGACGGACACGTCGTCCTGGCCGCTATAGCGGGACAGCAGCAGCTGGAAGACGGCCAGCAGCGCCATGAAGGGCGTGGCCTGCTCCTGGAGGGCCAGCGCGAAGAGCGGAGCCGTGACCTCTCGCGGGAAGTGGTCGTGGACGGTGGCGCCGCGGAAGTCGAGCACCGCCGGACGAGGTCTGTCCGTCGGCAGCTCCAGCAAGGCCGGGATCCCATCGAGCTGCTGGCGCCAGTAGTCGAGCTGCGCATCCAGCACTTCGCCTTGCAGCCACTGCCGCTGCCAGAGGGCGTAGTCGGCGTATTGCACCGGAAGCTCCGGCAGTGAGGGGGGCCGGTGGGCCGCGACGTCCTGGTAGAGCGCCACCAACTCGCGGACCATGATTCCGGCGGACCAGCCGTCGGAGATGATGTGGTGCAGGGTGGCGAGCAGCACGTGCTCCCGGTCTCCCAGCACCATCAGCGTCATGCGAAGCAGAGGGCCCTTCGCCAGATCGAAGGGCCGCTGCGCTTCCTCGGCGGCGATGCGCTGGACCTCGGCGGCGCGGGCGCTCTCGGGCAGTGCTCGAAGGTCGATGCGCGCAAGCGGCGGGACAAGCTCGGAGATGATCTGGACCGGCCCCGCGTCGGTCGACACGAAGCGGGTGCGGAGCGATTCATGCCGCAGGCACAGGTGTGCGAGCGCCTTCTCGAAGGCCGCCGTGTCCAGGGCCCCTTCAATGCGGATGAGCGCGGGGATGTTGTAGGACGCATCCCCCGGCTTGAGCTGATCCAGGAACCACAGGCGCTGCTGCGCGAAGGACAGCGGCAGCGCGCCTTCACGGGGCTGACGCGTGAGAGGCGGCCCGTGGCGTGGGCTCTGTCCTTCGTGCCCGGAGACAGCACGGACCTGTGCGATGCGGGCCGCGAGGGCTTCGAGCGTGGGGGCTTCGAAGAAGGCACGCAATGGCAGCTCCACCTGGAAGGTGGAACGGAGCTGCGAGAGGGCCTGGGTCGCCAGCAATGAATGGCCACCGAGCCCGAAGAAGTTGTCGCGCGCCCCCACACGCTCGACGCGCAGCACGCGAGCCCAGATGGCGGCGAGTTGCGCTTCAACATCGGTCCTCGGGGCGATGAAGGTGGCTTCATCGCTGCCGAGGGCGCTGGGCGCGGGCAGGGCGCGGCGGTTCACCTTGCCGTTGGAGGTGAGCGGCAGCCGCTCCAGCACCACGAAGGCGGACGGCACCATGTGCTGGGGCAGGTGCTCGCGCACGAAGTCGCGCAGTGCCTCCAGGGACGGTGACTCGGCATTCGCGACGACATAGGCGACGAGGCGGGAGTCGCCGGGCACGTCCTGGCGAGCAAGGACGACGGCCTCCTTCAGCGCGGGGTGCTGGAGGAGGACGGCTTCCACCTCGCCCAACTCGATGCGGAAACCACGCACCTTCACCTGCGAATCAATGCGGTGCAGGTAGTCGAGCTGGCCGTCTTCGCCCCAGCGGACGAGGTCGCCGGTGCGGTACATGCGAGCGCCCGGCGTGGTGCTGAAGGCGTCCGGGAGGAAGCGCTCAGCGGAGAGGTCGGGACGGTGGAGGTAGCCACGCGCGACCTGGAGGCCGCCGATGAAAAGCTCCCCCGGAATGCCGACGGGCACGGGCCGCAGGTGCGCATCGAGCACGTAGACGGGGACGCCAGGAAGCGGCCGGCCAATGCTGGGCGCGTCGGGAGAAGAGGAGGCATCGCAGGTGGAAGCGTCGACGGTGCACTCGGTGGGGCCGTAGACGTTGAAGAAGCGGACGCGCGGCGACTGAGCCAGCTGCTTCCAGGTGGCGGCATCCACGGCCTCACCGCCGACAAGGACGCGTTGCAGGTGCAGGCCAGGACGCTGGAGCAAGCCTTCGGCGAGCAGCAGACGCAGGTGGGCCGGAGAGCAGTCGAGGACGTCCAGCCGCTCCTGCTCGATGCGGCGAAGCATGAGCGAAATGTCGCCACGCTCCTCTTCGAGCACGAAGCAGAGCGTGTGGCCGTCGAGCACCTGAAGGAGTTGCTTGACGGAAGCATCGAAGGAGAGCGGCGCGTTGACGCTGACGCGCAGGGGACCCGTGGTGCCGGCGTAGACGGTGGATGCGAGCGCCTGGCGCAGATGCAGCACGGAGCGGTGCTGGATCATCACGCCCTTGGGGCGGCCGGTGGAGCCGGAGGTGTAGATGACGTAGGCGAGGTTGTCGGGGCCCGCGAGCGGCACGGGCGCGTCGGTGCTTTCGCTCGCCAAGGAATCACCGTCGGCGCCCAGGCAGAGGACGTGAGGGCCCTCAAACAGCGCGCCGAGCAGGTGCCGCTGGGTGAGGAGGACGCGGGCCTGCGTGTCGCGAAGGACGAACTCCTTCCATTCACGCGGGTAGGACGGATCCACGGGCACATAGGCGCCGCCCGCCTTGAGGGTGCCGAGGATGGCGACGAGGGCTTCGACGGAGCGCTCCAGGCAGAGGACGACGGGCGCATCGGGCCCGATGCCGAGAGAGCGCAAGCGGTGGGCAAGCTGGTTGGCGCGCACGTCCAGTTCGCGGAAGGAGAGGTGGGCCTCGCCGCAGGTGACGGCCTGGGCATCGGGGGTGCGCCGGGCCTGCACTTCAAAGAGCTGCGACAGCGTCGCGTCGGGCAGGGCTTCGCGCCGGGGCGTGTTCCACTCCACCAGCAGCCGGTGGCGCTCAGCGTCGGTGAGCAGCGTGAGCTGGGACAGCGGGGCGTCCGGCATCGCTCCGACCGCCAGGAGCATTCCGCGCAGATGCCCTAGCAGCCGGTGCGCGAAGGGCGCTTCAAACAGTTCGGCGTTGTAGTCCGCCGCGGCGCTCAGGCCCGCGGGATCCTCGTGGAGCGCCAGGGTGAGGTCGAACTTGGTGAGCGCGTTGTCGACCTCCATTGCCTGGATCTTCAGGCCCTGTGCCTCCAGCCGGGCCTGGGGCTGGTTCTGCATGACCAGCATCACCTGGAACAACGGCGTGTGGCCCAGGCTGCGCTCGGGGTTGAGCTCCTCCACGAGGCGCTCGAAGGGGACCTCCTGGTGCGAGTAGGCCTTGAGCGCGGAGTCGCGGGTCCGCCGCAGGTGCTCGCGGAAGCTGGCCCGCGCGTCCACGTGTCCCCGCATCACGAGCGTGTTGACGAAGAGGCCGACGAGCGGCTCCATCTCGGGGCGGGTGCGGCCCGAAATGGGAGAGCCCACGCTGATGTCGTCCTGGCCGCTGTAGCGCGACAACAGCACCTGGAACGCCGCCAGCAGCACCATGTAGGGCGTGGCCTTCTCCTGCTCGGCGAGGGCGTGCAGGGGCTTCATCACCTCCGGGGGAAGGTGATCCTGGTGCCGTGCGCCCCGGAACGTGAGCACCGCCGGGCGAGGCCTGTCCGTTGGCAGCTCCAGCAGGGCCGGTGCCCCGTCCAGCTCCGTGCGCCAGTAGGCGAGCTGGGTGTCCAGCAGGTCTCCCTGCATCCGCTGGCGCTGCCAGACGGCGTAGTCGGCGTACTGCACGGCCAGCTCCGGCAGGGGCGACGGTCGCCCCTGCAGGAAGGCCGAGTAGAGCGCGGCGATCTCGCGCACCAGCACGCCCATGGACCAGCCGTCGGAGACGATGTGGTGCATCGTCACCAGCAGCACGTGTTCGCGCTCCTCCAGCTTCAGCAGCACGGTGCGCAACAGCGGGCCGCTGGCCAGGTGGAAGGGCCGCCGTGCTTCCTGCTCGGCGCGTTCGCGTGCCTCGGCCTCGCGGGCCTCCGCGGGCATGGCCGTCAGGTCCACCTGCGACAGGTCCCACTCCGACGCGGGCTGGATGCGTTGGTGGGGTTCGCCATGCAGGGAGGGGAAGACGGTGCGCAGCGACTCGTGACGGCGCAGCACTTCCTCGAAGGCGCGGCGCAGGGCTTCGACGTCCAGGGCCCCGGACAGGCGCAACGGAACGGGGATGTTGTAGGAGGCGTCGTCCGGCTTGAGCTGATCCAGGAACCACAGGCGCTGCTGCGCGAAGGACAGCGGCAGCGCGCCTTCACGGGGCTGGCGGATCAGTGGCGGCGTCCGGACCTGCGACGCCTGCTCCGGGACGGACTCGAGGACGGCGGCGAGGGCGGCGATGGAGGGGGCTTCGAAGAAGCGCTCCAGCGGGATGTCCGTGCCCAGCGCCTCCTGCACGCGCGCGAGCATGAGGACGGAGGAGAGGGAGGTGCCTCCGAGCTGGAAGAAGTTGTCGTGGACGCCCGGCGCGGGCACGTCGAGCACTTCGGTCCAGAGCGCGGCGAGCGTCTCCTCCATCGGCGTGCGGGGCGCGACGAAGGCCGTGGGAGCGGGAGCCTCGGTGGGGGCTTCCTGCCGGAGCGCTGGTAGCTGCAAGGGCACTTCGGGCGGCAGCTGGCTCAGGGGCCGGTGCGGGTTGGCGGCGATGCCCTGGAGCAGCGAGACGAAGTGGCCCGCGAAGCGCTCCATGGAGGCGTGCTCGAAGAGGTCCACACAATATTCGAGCTGGGCGCTCAACACGCCCGCGTCCTCCGCGAGGAACAGGGACAGGTCGAACTTGGCCGTGCCCGTCTGGGTGTCGAGGGTCTCTACCCGCAGGCCCGGCAACATGGGCGGCTGGGTGGAGGTGCTCTGAAGGGAGAAGGCCACCTGGAAGAGCGGTGAGCGGCTCAGGTCACGAGCGACGCCGAGGGCTTCAACCAGTTGCTCGAACGGGACATCCTGGTGGGCGTAGGCGCTGAGCGCGGACTCCTTCACGCGGGCCAGGAGCTGCGAGAAGAGAGGATCACCGTCCAGCCTGGAGCGGAGGACGAGGGTGTTGACGAAGAAGCCGATGAGCGGCTCGGTCTCCTGTCGGGTGCGGTTGGCGATGGGAGAGCCGACGGAGATGTCGTCCTGGCCGGAGTAGCGGGCCAGGAGCGTCTGGAAGGCGGCCAGCAGCACCATGAAGAGGGTGGCGCCGGAGTCCTGGGCCAGGGTGTGCAGCACGCCGGTGAGGTGCGAAGGGAGCGCGAAGGAGAGGGTGGCACCGCGATGGCTGCGCAGCGAGGGACGGGGCTTGTCGGTGGGAAGCGCGAGGGTGGGCGCGCCCTGCAGACGCTGGTGCCAGTAGTCGAGCTGGGCCTGGAGGGCATCACCCTGGAGCCACTGCCGCTGCCAGACGGCGTAGTCCGCGTACTGCACGGGCAATTCGGTCAGCGGTGAAGGCTGGCCCTGGAGGAAGGCGGCGTAGAGGGCGGCCACCTCCTGCACGAGGACGCCGATGGACCAACCGTCGGAGACGATGTGGTGCATGCACACGAGCAGCAGGTGCTCGGAAGCGGAGAGCTTCAGGAGCTGCGTGCGCAGCAGCGGGCCCGTGCTCAGGACGAAGGGCGTCCGTGCTTCGCGCACGGCGAGTTCCATGGCCTGGGCTTCGCGGTGCTCGGCGGGAAGCGTGGACAGATCCACGAGGGGCAGCGCCCAGGAAGCGGGTGGGTGGATGAGCTGCTGGGGCGCGCCCTGGTGCGTGGTGAAGGTCGTGCGCAGCGACTCGTGGCGGTGCACCACCCCCTCGAAGGCGCGACGCAGGGCCTCGGTGTCCAGTGAGCCGGAGAGTCGGAGCGCGGCGGGGATGTTGTAGGAGAAGTCGCCGGGCTTGAGCTGATCCAGGAACCACAGGCGCTGCTGCGCGAAGGACAGCGGCAGCACGCCTTCACGCGGCTGACGGATCAGCTTCGGCGCGTGCGAGCCCTGCTGCGCAGCAGGTGCGGACTCAAGGGCAGCAGCGAGCGCGGCGATGGAGGGAGCTTCGAAGAAGCGCTCCAGCGGGATGTCCGTGCCCAGCGCCTCCTGCACACGCGCGAGCATGAGGACGGAGGTGAGCGAAGCGCCCCCAAGCTGGAAGAAGTTGTCGTGGATGCCCGGGGCCGGCACGTCGAGGACTTCAGCCCAGAGCGCGGCGAGCGTCTCTTCCATCGGCGTGCGAGGCGCGACGAACGCCGCCGGAGCGGGAGCGGCGGAAGGGGCCTGTTGCCGGAGCGCCGGCAACTGCAAGGGCGCTTCAGGCGGCAGCTGACTCAGCGGCCGGTATGGGTTGGCGGCAATCCCCTGGAGCAGCGAAGCGAAGTGGCCCGCGAGCAGCTCCATGGAGGCGCGCTCGAAGAGGTCCACGCTGTACTCGAGCACGCCCTCCAGACCCTCCGCCGTTTCCTTGAGGGCCAGCGTCAGGTCGAACTTCGCCGTGCGCCCCTGATCCTCCCGCGGCGTCAATTGCAGCTCGGGCAGCCGGAGGTCGGGCAGCACGTCCTCCTGCATCGCGAACACCACCTGGAACAGCGGCGCGTGGCTCAGGCTCCGTTCCGGCTGGAGCGCTTCCACCAGCTTCTCGAACGGCACCTCCTGGTGCGCGTACGCGCCCAGCGTCGTCTCACGCACCTGCCGGAGCACCTGAGCGAACGCGGGGTCGCCTTCCAGCCTCACGCGCAGCACCAGCGTGTTGACGAAGAAGCCGATCAGGCCTTCCGTCTCCGCCCGCGTGCGGCCCGCGATGGGTGAACCCACGCTCACGTCGTCCTGGCCCGCATAGCGCGCCAGCAACACCTGCCACGCCGCCAGCAGCAGCATGAAGGGCGTCACGCCCTCTTGTCGGGCCAGCGCTCCCAGGGACTGGCTCAGCTCACGCCCCAGCTTCAACGGGATGCTGGCGCCACGGTTCGAACCCACCGCCGGACGCACGAAGTCCGTGGGCAACGTCAGCAGGGCGGGCGCGCCCGCGAGCTGCTGCTTCCAGTACGACACCTGCTGCTCCAGCACCTCCCCGTGCAGCACCTGCTGCTGCCACCCCGCGTAGTCGACGTACTGCACGGGCAACTCGGGCAGCGGAGACGGCTGCCCCCGCAGGAAGGCCGGGTAGAGCGCGGCGATCTCACGCACCAGCACGCCCATGGACCAGCCGTCGGAGACGATGTGGTGCATGCACACGAGCAGCACGTGCTCCTGCGCGTCCAGCTTCAGGAGCTGCGTGCGCAGCAGCGGGCCCCCGGCCAGGGCGAAGGGCTGCTCCGCATCCTGCAAGGCCCGCTGGCGCGCCTCGGTTTCGCGGGCGTCCTCGGGCAGGTGCGTCAGGTCCACGCGCGGCAGGCTCCAGGTCGGAGGCGGGTGGATGCGCTGGTGCGGCGTGCCGTGGAGGGTGGGGAACGTCGTGCGCAGGGGCTCGTGGCGGCGCACCAGCTCCTCGAAGGCGCGGCGCAGGGCTTCGACGTCCAGGGCTCCGGACAGGCGCAGGGCGGCCGGGAGGTTGTAGGAGGCGTCCCCGGGCTTGAGCTGATCCAGGAACCACAGGCGCTGCTGCGCGAAGGACAGCGGCAGCGGCCCCGTGCGGGCCAGGGGTTGGATCGCGGCAGGCCGCACCATCCTGCGGCCAGCGCCCCGGAGGGCGTCGATGCGCCCGGCCAACTGCTCCAGGAGGGGCGCCTCGAAGACGTCGCGCACGGACAGCTCCACCTGGAAGGTGGCGCGGATGCGCGAGGCGAGCCGCGTGGCCAGCAGGGAGTGTCCTCCCAGCTCGAAGAAGTGGCCGTCCCGGCCCACCCGCTCCACGCGCAGCAGCTCCGCCTGGAGCCCCGCCAGCACCTGCTCGGTGGGCGTGCGCGGGGCGACGTAGGGCCGCTCCAGCTCCCGTGCCGCATCGTCCGGCGGAGGCAGGGCGCGACGATCCAGCTTCCCGCTGGGGGTCAGCGGGAGCGCCGGCAGCCGGACGAGGACCGACGGCACCAGGTGCTCCGGCAGCCTCTTCGCGAGGAAGGCCCGCAGGTCGCCCGCCTTCGGCGCGGGATCCGCGACGAAGTAGCCGACGAGCCGGGGACCGGTGCCGTCGTCGCGCACCACCACCGCCGTGTCCTTCACGCCCGGGTGGGCACGCAGCGCTGCTTCCACCTCACCGGGTTCGATGCGGAAGCCACGCACCTTCACCTGGAGGTCGACGCGGCCCAGGTACTCCAGCGAGCCGTCCGGAAGGTGCCGGGCCCGGTCTCCCGTGCGGTACATCCGGCTGCCGGGCTCGTCCGTGAAGGGGTCGGGCAGGAAGCGCTCCGCGCTCAGCGCGGGCCGCCCCAGGTAGCCGCGCGCCACGCTCTTCCCCGCGAGGTAGAGCTCTCCCGGCGTGCCCGCGGGCACGGGCTCCCGCCAGCCGTCCAGGACGTAGGCCCGCATGTTGTCGATGGGTCGGCCCACCGGGACCGTCGCCCCCGAGTCCTCGTCGCGGAACCGCGCGGAGGTCGCGTCGATGGTGACCTCCGTGGGGCCGTACAGGTTGATCAGCACCACCGTCGGCAGCAGCGCACGCAGGCGCCTGCCCAGCTCAGGCTCCAGCGCCTCGCCTCCGCAGAACAGCCAGCGAAGGCTCGTCGCGCGGGCCAGCGCGTCGCCGTCCAGCATCACCCGCAGCTGCGACGGGACGAGTTGGAGCGCCGTCACCTGGTGCCGCACCACCGCGTCCACCAGCACCGCCACGTCCCGGTGCGCCTGGGGCTCGGCGACCACCAGCCGTCCGCCCGACATCAGCGAGGCCCAGCACTCCCAGACCGCGGCGTCGAAGCTGAGCGGCGTCTTCTGCAGGACGCGATCCTCCGCGCCCAGGCCGAAGGCGTCGAGGAACCACGTCATGTGGTTCATGAGCGCGCCGTGGGAGACCTGCACGCCCTTGGGCTGTCCCGTGGAGCCAGAGGTGTAGATGACGTAGGCGAGCGAGTCCGCCGACACGCTGGCGCCGGAGGTGTGCTCCGCCGCCTCGTGGGAGTCGCGCGCCGAATCCAGGCACAGCGTCCGGACACCGTGCGCGGGCAGCAGCGGCACCAGCCGATCCCATGTGAGGAGCACCGCGGGCGCGGCGTCCTCGATCATGAACGCCAGGCGCTCCGGGGGATAGCCAGGGTCGAGCGGCAGGTACGCGCCGCCCGCTTCGAGGATGGCGAGCAGCGCCACCACCATGTCCACCGAGCGCTCCAGGCACACCGCGACCAACACCTCCGTGCCCACGCCCAACGCCCGCAGGTGATGCGCGAGCGAACGGGCACGGCGCTCTAGCTCGCCGTACGTCAGCCGCGCATCCCCGAACTCCACCGCGATGGCATCCGGGGTGCGCGTCGCCCATGCGAGCACGGCCTCGTGGACCCCGGCGTCACGAGGCAGCTCCCGGTGCCGGCCGTTCCAATCGACGAGCAACCGCTGGCGCTCGGGCCCGCTCAGCAGCGGGTGCCGCTCGTAGCGCTGCGTGGGGTTCAACGCCAGGGACTCCAGCGCGCGCGAGTAGAAGCGGCCCAGTTCCTCCACGCGCGCCGCAGCCATCCCCGAGGCGCGCAACACCAACTGCAGCTCCGAGGTCAGCGGGTGGGCGCTGAAGGTCGCGGAGAGCGGCAGCTCCAGCCGCTCCACCACCTGCGGCGGCTCCAGCAGCTCCAGCCCCTCCAGTCCGGACAGGCCGCCGTAGACGTGGAAGTGGACGTAGTTGAAGAGCGTCGTGAACAGCGGCGTGCCGCCCCGCTGCTGCTGCAACAGCGCCATGGGGTAGCGCCGGTGGGGCGACAGCTCCTGCTCCCGCTGGAAGGCGGCCTGGACCAGCTCGCTCCAGGTGCCACCCGGCAGGGGAAGCCGCAGCGGCAGCGTGTTGAGGAACAGGCCGAGGACCCGCTCTCCATCGTGGACCTCGGGACGCCCGTTCGACACCAGGCCGGTGAGCACGTCCGCCGTGCCCTCGATCCATCCCACCACCCGCAGATGCGCGGCCAACAGCACGCTCTTGAACGGGACCGCCAGCGTGCGCGCAAGCTGCGTCAGCCCCTGCCGGATCGGCGCGGGGACGTCGATCCACAGCTCGTGGAAGGCGGGCACGTCCGCGCTCGCGGAGCGACCGGCCTCCAACCAGTAGGGCCGCGTGCGGGGTAGGTCCTCCAGCAACCGCTCGAAGTAGAGCCCCGTCTCCTTCGAACGCACGGCCTCGCGCTCCAGCGCGATGAAGGCCTGGAACGACGTGGCGAACGCGGGCGCTTCCTCCGCCGCGTCCGGGGCCATGACGTACCGGCCGAACAGCTCGGTGAACATCGACGCCACGCTCCACCCGTCCAGGATGGCGTGGTGGAAGACCACCGAGAACTGCACCGTCTCCCCAGTCCGCTGGTGCACCGTGCAGCGCATCAGCGGCGCCCGGTCCCACGCGAAGGGCCGGCAGCGCTCCTCCTCCAACCAGCGCGCCAGGAACGCCGCCTGCGCGGGGGCCTCCAGGTGCCGCAGGTCCTCGAACCGCAGCGGGACGTCCGCCGTCCGGTGCACCCGCTGGAGGGGCTCGTCGAAGTCCGTCAGCGTGAAGGACGTGCGCAACACGGGATGGCGCGCGACGAGCCAGCGCAGCGCCTCGCGGAAGGCGCCTTCGTCCAGCGCGAGCTTGAGGTGGAAGCTGAACGCGTCGTGGTACAGCGCGCGCTCCAGGCTGTACTCGCTGGAGAAGAGCATCCCCGCCTGGAGCATCGACAGCGGGTAGGCGTTCTCGAACGCGTCGGACAGCCGCTCCCGTTCCTGCGGAGAGACGAGCGCGAAGGGCTGCGTGCTGCCCGGCTCCGGCCGCTCGGTGTCACCGGGCACCAACCGCTCCGCCAGCTCGCGCACCGTCGGGTGTTCGAGTAGCTCCCCGATGGAGAGCGGGAGCCCGCGCGCCCGGCACTTCGCGACGATCTGGATGCTGCGGAGGGAATCGCCTCCCAGCGCGAAGAAGTTGTCATCGCTGCCGACGGACTCCAGGCCCAGGACGTCCGCCCACACCGCCGCCAGGATCTCCTCGCGCGGTGTGCGGGGCGCCGCGAAGGCGACCGCGAGCCGGGGCCGCTCCCCACCCGGTTCGGGCAGGGCACGTCGGTCCACCTTGCCGTTGGGGGTGAGCGGCAGGGCGTCCAGGACGACCAGCGCCGCCGGCATCATGAACGCGGGCAGCACCCCCGTGAGGAACAGGCGCAGCGCATCGAGCGTCAACACCTCGCCCGCGACGGGGACCGCGTAGGCCACCAGCGCCTTCTCTCCGGCCAGCTCCCGCACGACAACCACGGCCTTCTCGACCGAGGGGTGCCGTCCCAGCGCGGCCTCCACCTCACCGGGCTCGATGCGGAAGCCGCGGATCTTCACCTGCTGATCCCTGCGCCCGATGAACTCGAGCGCCCCGTCCTTCCGGTACCGGCACTGATCGCCCGTGCGATACATGCGCGCGCCGGGCTGCGCACTGAACGGATCCGGCAGGAACCGCTCCGCCGTGAGGTCCGGCTGGTTCAGGTAGCCGAGCGCCACGCCCGCCCCGGCGGCGAACAACTCTCCCGGTGCCCCGAGCGGGACCTGCTCCAGGGCCTCGTCCAGCAGGTACACCCGCGTCTCGGAGATGGGGTGCCCGATGGGCACGGACGTGCGGAGCGCCTCCCGCGCCTCCACCCGGTAGCAGCAGGTGAAGGTCGTGTTCTCCGTCGGGCCATAGCCGTTGATGATCTGGCACCCGGGGTAGCGGTCCATCAGCTTGAGCACGTGCTGAGGCGACAGCACGTCTCCGCCCGCCAGCAGTTGTCGTACGGAGTCCAGCCCGTCGAGGTGTCCGTCGATGAGCTGATGGAACAACCCCGCCGTGAGCCACAGCGTGGTGACGCGCTCCTGCTCCACCACGCGGGCGATGTCCTCCAACGCGGGATGCTCCGCCGGGAAGATGATCAGCCGGCCGCCGTTGAGGAGGGCACCCCAGATTTCGAAGGTGGAGGCGTCGAAGGCCAGGGGCGCCAGGTGCAGGACGCGGTCGTCCGTGCCCAGGCGGACGTAGCCGGCCTCGCGCACGAGTCGCACCACGCCCCGGTGGGGGACCACGACGCCCTTGGGCATGCCCGTGGAGCCGGAGGTGTAGAGGACGTAGATCTCCGCGTCACCGCCCGCGCGGGCCGGTGGGTTGTCCGTGGGCCGGCGCGCAAGCTCGCGCTCGGCCAGGTCCAGGCACAGCACCTGCGCCCAATGCGACGGCAGGCGGTCCGCGAGCTCCGACTGGCTCACGATCAATCCCAGTCGCGCGTCCTCCATCACGAAGGTCAGGCGCTCCTGCGGGTAGGCCGGATCCAACGGGACGTAGGAGGCCCCCGCCTTGAGGATGCCCAGCAGGCCCACCACCCGCTCCACCGAGCGCTCCAGGCAGATGCCGATCCGCCCTCCGGCGGTAGCCCCCATCGCCTTGAGCTGATGCGCGACCTGGTTGGCGCGGCGGTTCAGCTCCGCGTACGTCACGTGCTGGCCGTCGAACGTCACCGCCACCGCGTCCGGGGTCTGCTCCGCCCAGGCCTCGAAGAGCGCCGGGACGCTGGCGTCGGGCGGGTGCGCGGCTTGCGTCGCGTTCCACTCGGCGAAGCGCCGCCGTTCCTCATCGGTGAGGAGCGGCAGCGCGGACACCTTCCGCCCGGGCTCCCGCACCACGGCCCTGGCCAGGTTCAGGTATCCCGCCCACAGCCGCGCGGCGTCGTCCGAGTCGAAGAGGTCGGTGCGGTACTCGAGCGTGGCGGACAGCCCCTCCTGCTCGGGGACGAGCATCAGCAGGAAGTCCCACTTGGCGGTGCCGTTCCCCTCGTAGTCGAGCGGCGTCAGCTGGAGCCCCGCCATCCGTGGCGCGGGCAGCGGCGCGTTCTCCAGCACGAACTTCACCTGGAACAGCGGCTGGCCCACGGCGTCGTCCCGGTCAGTCTTGAGCGCGCGCACGACCTTCTCGAAGGGCAGGTCCTGGTGCTCGTACGCCTCCAGTGCCCGCTGCCGCACCTGTCCGAGAAGCTCCCGGAAGGTGGGGGCGCCCGAGACGTCGGTGCGCAGCACGAGCTGGTTGGTGACGAGGCCGATGAGGGCCTCCACCTCCAGCCGGTTGCGGTTCGCGATGTCCGTGCCGACGGCCAGGTCCTCCTGGCCGGTGTGGCGATGCAGGAGGACGTTGAAGAGCGAGAACAGCACCATGAACAGCGAAGCGCCTTCACGACGGCCGAGCGCTTCGAGCTCGCCCACCAGGTCCGCGGGGAGGAGGAATCGCCGTGCCTCTCCTGTCCGCGTGCCGTGGCCGGAGCGCGCGAGCGGGGTGCGCAGCTGGAGCCGAGGGAGTCCGTCCAGCCGCTGCTTCCAGTACCCGAGCTGCTGCTCGAGCACCTCGCCCTCCAGCCAACGCTGCTGCCACAGGCCATAGTCGGCGTACTGGAGCGGCAGCTCGCGCAGCGGCGAGGGCGCTCCGCGCGAGAAGGCCTCGTGGATCGCCGCCAGCTCGCGCACGAACACGCCCACGGACCAGCCGTCCGCGACGATGTGGTGCAGCGTGAGGCAGAGGATGTGCTCGTCCTCCGCGAGCCGCAGTACGACCGCGCGGAGCAGCGGCCCCCGCGCCAGGTCGAACGGACCCGCCGCCTCCTCGTGCATCAGGACCCGGGCCCGCGCCTCGCGCTCCGGCTGCGGCAGCGCGCGGAGGTCCACGACCGGAACCGTGTGGGGCCGGGGCGGGAGGATCGCCTGCACCGGCTCAGCGTCCACCAGGGGGAACACCGTCCGCAGGGCCTCGTGCCGGCGCTCGATCTCCTCCAGGCTGCGCTCGAGCGCGCCCACGTCGAGCCGCCCGCTCATGCGGACCGCGCAGGGCATGTTGTACGTCGCGGTGCCCGGGTGGAGCTGCTCGAAGAGCCAGAGTCGCTCCTGCGCGAAGGACAGCGGGAGCTTCTCGGGACGGGGGCCGGCGCGAAGCGCGGGGGCGCCGGGGCTTCGCTGCTGGAGGAGCAGCGCGTCGACGTGCTCCGCGAGCCCCGCCACGGTGGGTTGCTCGAAGAGGACGCGCAGCGGCAGCTCCACCCCGAAGCCGTGGCGGATGCGGGAGAGGACCTGGGTGGCGAGCAGCGAGTGCCCTCCCAGCTCGAAGAAGCTCGCGTGCAGGCCCACGCGCTCCACGCCGAGGATCTCACTCCAGGCGGCGGCGATCCGCTGCTCGGTGGAGGTCCGGGGCGCGACGAAGGCCGCCGCCGGTTCCATGCGGCCGCTGTCCGGCGCGGGCAGTGCCTTGCGGTCGACCTTTCCGTTCGGCGTCAGCGGGAACGCGTCCAACCGGACGAAGACACCGGGGACCATGTAGCCCGGCAGCGACTGCTGCGCGAAGGCGCGCAGCGTGCTCACGTCGAGCGCCTCTCCCCGCGCGGGGACGACGTACGCCACCAACTGCTTGTCACCGCCAGCGTCCGCCCGCGCGGAGACCACCGCCTGTGACACGGACGGGTGCCTGCCCAGCACGGCTTCAATCTCCCCCAGCTCGATGCGGAAGCCGCGCACCTTCACCTGGTGGTCGCCGCGGCCCAGGTACTCCACGGTTCCATCCGCGCGCCAGCTCGTCAGGTCGCCGGTGCGGTACAGCCGCGCGCCCGCGCTCCCGCCGAACGGATCCGGGATGAACCGCTCCGCGGTCAGCTCCGGTCGGTGGAGATAGCCGCGCACCACGCCCGCGCCGCCGATGTACAGCTCGCCCGCGACCCCCACGGGGCAGGGTTCCAGCGACGCGTTCAGGATGTAGAGCGCGGTGTTCGCGAGCGGGGTCCCGATGGGGACCGAGCCGTCGGCGGTGACCAGCCGGTGCGCCGAGGACCACACCGTGGTCTCGGTGGGCCCGTACATATTCAGGGCCGACGGCACGGTCCGCGCCAGCTCCACCGCCAGCGACGGATCCAGGGCCTCGCCTCCCACCAACCACTGCCGCAGGGTGGAGAGCGCCGGTCGCGCGGAGGGTTCCTGGAGCAGCGCCCGCGCCAGCGACGGGGTGCACTGCAGGTGGGTCACGCCGTGTCGGCGGATCTCCCCGGCCAGTGCTTCCGCGACCACCTCCCGGGCCACCACCACCGTGAAGCCCCGGGCCAGCGTCCAGAGCAGCTCCAGCACGGAGATGTCGAAGGAGATGCTCGTCACCGCGAGCCAGGTGCCCGGGGCCGGGACCTCCAGCCGGGCGTCCATCGCCGCGAAGAAGTTGAGGACGTTGCGGTGGTTCACCGCCACGCCCTTGGGGCGTCCGGTGGAGCCCGACGTGTAGATGACGTAGGCGGTGGACTCCGGCGTCGGTGCCTGCCGGGACACCTCCCGCGCCGAAGGGGCCTCCGGCTCGTCCAGCAGCAGCACCGCGCCCGGGTGGGGCAGCGCCTCCAGCAGGTGCTGCTGGGTCACCAGCACCGGCGCGCCCGTGTCCTCGAGCACGAGCGCCAGCCGCTCCCGGGGATACGACGGATCCAGCGGCACGTAGGCCGCGCCCGCCTTCAGCACCCCGAGCAGGCCCACCATCAGGTCCAGGGAGCGCTCCACGCACAGCCCCACCCGGGCCTCGCGTCCCACGCCCAGCGCCTGGAGCCGCGCCGCCACCCGCGAGGCCCGCGCGTCGAGCTCGCGGTAGGTGAGCGACGCGTCCTGGAAGCACACCGCCACCGCGTCGGGCGTGCGGCGCGCCTGCTCCTCGAAGAGCGTCGGGACGTCGACGTCGTCGCGGTGGGGGAGCCCGGTCTGATTCCAATCGCGCAGCACCCGTTGCCGCTCCGCCGCGGCCAGCAGCGGCAGCTCCGACAGGCGCCGGTCCGGCGCGGCGACGAGCCCCTCCAGCAGCGTGTGCAGGTGGCCCACCATCCGCTCCGCGGTCGCGGCGTCGAAGAGGTCGGTGTTGTATTCGAGCGCGCCGGTGAACCCCTCCGCGGTGTCGTTGAGGAGCAGGCTCAGCTCATACGCCGAGGTCCCGGTGTGCACGTCCACCAGGCTCGACTTCAGCCCGGGCAGCCGCGGGGTGCCGGGCTCTCCCTGGAGGACGAACAGCACCTGGAACAGCGGGGAGTGGCGCTGGCTGCGCTCGGGCCGCAGCAGCTCCACCACCTGATCGAAGGGCGCCTCCTGGTGGGCATAGGCCCCCAGCGCCGTCTCCCGCGCACGACCCAGCAGCACCCGGAAGGAGGGGTCGCCGGACAGGTCCGTCCGCATCACCACGAGGTTGAAGAACAGGCCGATGAGGTCGCGCAGCTCGGCGCGGTTGCGACCGGCGATGGCCGTCCCCATGCACAGGTCGGTCTGCCCCGTGTAGCGGTGCAGCTGCGTCTGGAAGGCCGCCAGCAGCAGCATGAAGGGCGTGACGCCCTCGCGATGGCAGAGGGCCCGGATGGCGCCGGACAGCTCCCGGGGCAGTCGCACCGGCCAGGTGGCGCCGTGATGCGTCTGCACCGGCGGCCGAGGCCGGTCGGTGGGCAGCTCCAGCGCGAGCGGAGCCCCCGCGAGCCGCTCGTGCCACCACGCGAGCCGCGGATCCGTCAGCCCTGCCCGGAGCTCCTCACGCGGGGGGAGGGTGTCCCCGAACTGGAGGGACGGCTCGGGCAGCGCCTGGCCGGATCCGTCAGCCGCGTAGAGCGCGGACAGCTCGCGGAGGAGCACGCCCATGGACCAGCCATCGGAGACCAGGTGGTGCAGCGTCACCACCAGCAGGTGCTCCTGCCGCTCCAGCCGGATCAGCGTGACGCGCAACAGCGGTCCCTGCTCCAGCGCGAAGGGCCGGCGCGCGTCCTCCACCGCCAGCCGTCGGGCCGTCTCCCACCGCTCCAGGGCGGGCACCGGCTCCAGGTCCACCACCGCGAACGGCGCCCGCGCGGTGGCCGCCACCCGCTGCACCGGCTGCCCGTCCCGCGCCTCGAACGTGGTGCGCAGCGCTTCGTGCCGCTGGATGAGCTGCTCGAAGCTC
Organism: Corallococcus sp. CA053C; assembly: GCF_003611675.1. Lineage (GTDB taxonomy): Bacteria > Myxococcota > Myxococcia > Myxococcales > Myxococcaceae > Corallococcus. The sequence continues at coordinate 13,454 of NZ_RAWA01000052.1, read as the reverse complement.
CGCTCCAACGCCGCGACGTCCAGGGGGCCTTCCAGCCGCAGCGCGCCGGGGATGTTGTAGCGGGCGGCGCCGGGCTCCAGCTGTTCGAGGAACCACAGCCGCTGCTGCGCGGAGCTCAACGGCAGCTCCCGTCCCACCGGCACGGCGCGAGGTGGCGGCGTGCGTTCCACCCGCGGCGCGGGCGGCTTCGTCATCGCGCGCAGGGTGAACAACTGCCACGCGAGCTGGGAGAGGGTGGGCCCCTGGAGCAGCAGCTCCATCGGGAGCGGCACGCCCAGGGTCTGCTCGATGACGTGCGACAGCTCCATCGCCGCCAGCGAGTCGAGCCCGTGGCGGGTGATGGGGACGTTCGGGTCCACGTGCTCACGGCCCAACTGGAGCCGCTCGGCGAGCCGGTCCACCAGCCACGCTTCGAGCGCCGCCGCCGTGGCGTTCGCCGGGAGGGACGCGGGTGCGGGGGCTGGTGCCGGCTTCGGGGGCGCGCGCCGGGCCGCGGCCGGTGCTGGATCCGAGTGCCTCCACGTGTGCAGGGCCCGCAGCTCGTGGGCGAGGAATGCCTCCTTGCAGGCATGCCGTTGGATCTTGCCGCTGGAGGTCTTGGCGATGCTCCCGGGCTCGATGAGCACCAGCGTGTCGAGCCGGACCTGATGCTCCTCGGACAGGCGCTGTCGCAGCGCGTCCGCGACCTCCGCCGGATCCGCCTGCTGGCGCGAATCCAGCTCCTGCACAAGCACCAGCCGCTCCTCGCCGTCCACCTCCACGCTGAAGGCCGCGCCACACCCCGGCCGCAGCGCGGGGTGGCTCTGCTCCGCGGTCAGCTCCAGGTCCTGCGGGTAGAGGTTGCGGCCCCGCAGGATGATGAGGTCCTTGCGTCGGCCGGTGACGAACAGCTCCCCGTCCATGAGGAAGCCCAGGTCCCCGGTGCGCAGGAACGGCCCGTGCCCGTCCGCCTGACGGGCCTGGAAGGTCTGCTCGCTCAGCTCCGGCCGTCCCCAGTAGCCGCGGGCGATGCTGGGGCCGGAGACCCAGATCTCACCCACCGCTCCAGGGGGACAGGGCCTGCGCGACTCGGGGTCGACGACGAACACCTGCTGATCCGTCAGCGTCTGGCCGCAGCCCACCAGCGTGCGCGAACCCGGTAGTCCAGCCGCGGTCTCCACGACCTCGTTGCGTTCGAGCCGCGGCGCCTCCACGGTGCGCAACAGCGGCGCCACCGCCTTGTCGCCTCCGGAGACGATGAGCGTCGCCTCGGCGAGCCCGTAGCAGGGATAGAAGGCCTCGCGGCGGAAGCCCTGCGGGCCGAACGCCTCGACGAAGCGGTCCAGGGTTTCGGGGCGGATGGGCTCGGCCCCGGAGAACGCCAGGTTCCAGTGGCTCAGGTCCAGGCGCTGTCGCGCTTCCGGAGAGATCCTCTTCACGCAGAGGTCGTAGGCGAAGTTGGGCCCCCCGCTGATGGTCCCCCGGAAACGGGACACCGCCTCCAGCCAGCGCAGGGGCTCCTTGAGGAAGGACAGCGGTGACATCAACGCCGCATGGAACCCCTGGGCCAGCGGCACCAGGATGCCGCCGATGAGCCCCATGTCGTGGTACGGCGGCAGCCAGATGACCCCGGAGCTGTCGCCGTGCGCCTGGAAGGCTTGACTGATCAGCCGCAGGTTGTGGAGCAGGTTGCCGTGGCTCAGCATCACCCCCTTGGGGGCGCTGGTGGAGCCTGACGTGTATTGCAGGAACGCGACGGTCTCCGGCCCCGCCTCGGGCCTGCGCCAGGACGTCCGTGCGCCGGCCGGGAGCTCGTCGGTGGCCACCCAGCGCAGGTCCTTGAGCGCCGGTGCGGCCTCGAAGAGGAACTCGCTCATCGCGAGGATGCCGGACGTGGTGAGCACGACGGTCGCCTGCGCGTCCTGGATGATGGCCCGCAGCCGGGGCAGCGTCCGCTCCAGCCGGCGGGGATCCGGCGGATAGGCCGGGACGGGGATGAGCCCCGCGAAGAGCGAGCCGAAGAAGCCGACGATGTACTCCAGGCCCGGCGGATACAGCAGCACCGCGCGCTCGCCCGGCGCCACCGCGTCCTGGAGCACCGCGGCCACGTCCTGCGCGCGCTGGCAGAGCGCCTCGTAGCTCATCCCCCCGTCCGACTCCCCCGACTCGTCGAGGAAGGTGTAGAGGCGCTGGTCGCCCTTCCTCGCCGCCTGTTCTTCGAGCAGGGCGATCAGCGAGGACGAAGCGGTCGGACTGGACGCGGTCATGTGAGCTTTTTCCCTGAGAGGGGAAGGCGTATCCCGGGGCCCGGGAGGATAGTCGTCCCCGGGCCGGGCTGTCCCTCAAAAGCGGTTTGCTCACATGATGCTTGGATTGCCTTTGTTTCTCGCTAAGGGGCTATTGTGCTTGCATCCACGTCCGCGAGCGCGAAGTCATCCATGGTGAGTGTGCCCACCCGGTCGATGGACAGTCCCACGCTGAGGGCGCGGGCCTCGGAGGGGGCGGGCGGCGTCGTCCACTCGGCGAAGGTGTAGCTGGAGCGCGCGGGGAGCAGGGGACCCTGGGACCAGTAGGTCCACGCTCCCGCGCTGTTGCGGTAGTAGGCCTTGAACCGGACCGACGTGGTGGCCTTGTACCAGGCGGAGATGCGGTAGTGGTGCCCCGCCGTCACCGGAGGCGTGCAACTGCTGTCATCCTGCCGGGTGATGAGCTTCCGGTCGCCGCTGGTGATGTCGGTGATGCGCACCTGCTGGGCCCAACTCCCTCCATGAGCATCCGAGGTCCGCGTCCAGGTGAAGGTGTTGGAGCCGAAGCCGCCGCGCTGCCAGCAGTCCGGTGTCCCATCCCCGTTGGCGTCCGCTTCGAGCGAGGGGTTCTTCAAGAGCTGCGCAGGCGGCCAGCTCACGGGCGGCTTCAGCACGCCGCCGATGACCGCGTCCATGGTGGCGACGGTGGTGCCCCGCGACGCGCGAGGCGCCAGCCAGTCCAGGAATGCCGACAGCGTGGCGGGCGCGGTGGAGTAGGTCTGCGGCGGGTCGCACGGCCCGCAGAGGTGGTGGAAGACGAGCGGCACCCAGCCGCCCCCTGCCTCCTCCGCGCGCAGGATGTAGTTCTTCAGGTCCGTGAGCGTGGTGGTGGCCTGCACGGAGCCGTGGGTCCGGATGGCATACGCATCCGCGGGCGGCACGGGCTCGGCGGGCGGGTTGCTGGTGCTGCCGGTAGGGGTGCGCAGGCCGCCGCTCTCCCTCGCTGAGTTGTAATTGCAATCCTTCACAATCTGCCGCGTGGTCGAATCCTTGTCCCCAAAGGGATACGCGAACGAGGTGACGCGGAAGCCGGCGTTGAGCAGCGCGACCCGGTCGTTGCAGATCTCCCTGCGCTGCTCGTCCGCGGAGAGCTGGGTGAGGTGCGGATGGGTCAGCGTGTGCCCGCCAATCTCATGGCCGGCGTCCTGGAATGCGCGCACCTGGGCGAGCGTGAGGCGGCCGGACAGTCCCATCCGGGTGCTGTGGACGAAGAAGGTGCCGCGCATGCCATGGGCCTGCAGCATGGAGGCGCCTGTTGCCTGGGTGGCCAGGCCGTCATCGAAGTTCAGCGAGACGATGACCTGACCGGGCAGGAGGACGAGGGCCGGACGCGTGGTTTCCATGGCGGATGAACTCCCGTGCGCGCGCAGGCGAGGTTGGACGGCCGCACCGGGCGCGCACGGGCAACGGCGCGATGCATCCCCCCGCAAGGTGTGCATCGCCGTGGTGGTTGATCAACGCGATGCACTTGCCGGAGGGTGCGGCGAGAGGCTGGCTTGGGGCACGGATGCGTGTCCGGCTCCACAGCGCGCTTTCCGTTACTCCAGCCTGGACGTCAGGGGCTTTGTATCGGCATCGCCGTGGGGCCGGAGGGGGATGGCTCCCGCTCCGGCCCGCGCACATCGCTCCGCTCAGCCGAGCAGCCGGGACAGCAACTCCGCCAGCGTCCGCACGTTCGGTGCGCGCAGCACGCTGTAGTGGTTGCCGGGCACGTCGTGCAGCACGAGCCCGTCGTTGGCGAGCGCGCTCCAGCCGCGGTCGTTCGCCTCTGTCGCGTGACGCTCGCTGGCGCGCAGCACGGCGATGCGGCCCGCGAGGGGCTTGGGCACGTAGTGCTTCATCGCGCGCAGGTTGCTGGCGAAGACGTCGAAGAGGGTCCGCACCTGCGGCAGCTCCACCTCGGGGCCGAGCAGGCCTGCTTCACGACCCCGGGCCAGCAGGTCTTCGAGTGCCGCGTCGATTCCTCGTTCGAGCATCGCCGCGTCGGGGACCCATGCGTCCTGGCCCGCGAGCTGGCCCTGGTCGCTGGCGAACTGCGCGAGCACCTGGCGTGGATCCTCGACGTCGATGCTCACGCGCGCTTCGGTGGCGCTGCTCGGGTCGATGAGGGTCAGCAGCTCCACGGTCTCTCCGTGGGCCTGGAGCTGGCGGGCCATCTCGAAGGCGACCAGCGCACCCATGGACCAGCCGCCCAGGCGGTAGGGCCCGTGGGGTTGGACGGTGCGGATGGCGTCGAGGTAGCTCGCCGCCATCGCCTCGATGGTGCTCAGCGGCGGCTGCTTTCCGTCCAGGCCCGGCGACTGGAGGCCGTAGAAGGGCTGATCCGGTCCCAGGCTCCGGGCCAGCTCCGCATACGTCAGCACGTTGCCGCCGATGGGGTGGACGCAGAAGAACGGACGGCGTGTGCCGGTGCTCCGGATGGGGACGAGCGGGGAGAACGGCGCGGGCACCTGGTGCAGCAGCGCGGCCAGTTGCTCCACCGTGGGAGCCCGGAACAGCGTGGCCAGTGGCAGCTCCCGCTTCAGCTGCTCGCGGATGCGGGCCATGAGCCTGACGGCGAGCAGCGAGTGGCCTCCCAGTTCGAAGAAGTGGCTCTTCACGCCGAGGGGCTTGATGCCGAGCACCTCTTCCCAGAGCGTGGCCAGCTCCAGTTCCAGCGGGCTCCTCGGCGCCACGTACGCTTCCGTGGTGAGGGTGCCCGCCTCGGGAGCGGGGAGGGCCTTGCGGTCGAGCTTGCCGTTGGGCGTGAGGGGGAAGGCGGCCAGCGGAACGAAGACGGCGGGCACCATGTACTCAGGCAGCTTCTGCTGGAGGTGGGTGCGCAGCTCGTTGGGGTTGGCGTTGGACGCGACGACGTAGGCGACGAGGCGCGGGTCCCCGGTGGGGGAGTCGCGGCGGGCGAGGACGAGGGCCTGCTGGACTGCGGGGTGCTGACGCAGGGTGGCTTCGACTTCGCCCAACTCGATGCGGAAGCCGCGCAGCTTCACCATGAAGTCGGTGCGGCCCAGGTACTCCAGCTGGGCGTCGGCGCGGCGGCGCACCAGGTCTCCGGTGCGGTACATGCGAGCGCCGGGGACGGGACTGAAGGGGTCCGGGATGAAGCGCTCGGCGGTGAGGTCCGCTCGGCCCAGGTAGCCGCGAGCGAGGCCCGCTCCCGCGAGGAAGAGTTCCCCGGGGACGCCCATGGGTTGCAGGTGCAACTGGGGGCTGAGGACGTAGGCGCTCGTCTCCGGGAGGGGCAGGCCGATGGTGGGCTCGGCGGGGCCTTCAGGGACGCGGGTGAAGGTGGAGTAGGTGGTGTCCTCGGTGGGGCCGTAGAGGTTGAAGACGTGCTCGACGGTGCCGGTGGCGTAGAGGGCGCGTGCGAGGGTGCCGGGAAGGGGCTCACCCGCGAGGTTGAGGGTGCGAGCGGAGGGCGGAATGGCGCCCGTGCGCAGCAGCTCGGCGATGGCGGAGGGGACGGTGTTGATGAGTGTCACCTCCGAGGCAGCGGGCAACCCCGCGAGCGCGAGGGCGTTGTCGGCGAGCAGCACCGCGCCACCGCAGGCGAGGGGCGCGAAGAGCTCGAAGACAGAGAGGTCGAAGCAGACGGACGTAGCGGCCAGCGTGCCGGCCAACTGAGCAGGCGAGAAGGTGCGCAGGGACCAGTCGAGGAAGGCCGTGGCGCTGGCGTGGGAGATGGCGACGCCCTTGGGCCTGCCCGTGGAGCCCGAGGTGTAGATGACGTAGGCGAGGTTGTCTTCGCTGACCGTGGAGCCTGGGGCCGACGTCGGCAGTGACGCGACGCTGGACGGAAGCGCATCGAGGCAGAGAGCTTCCACGCACTGCGTGTCGAGCTTCAGGGAGGCCAGCAGCGACTGATGCGACAACAGCAGACGCGCACCGGAGTCAGCGAGGGTGAAGTCGAGGCGCTGCCGGGGGTAGGCGGGGTCGAGGGGCACGTAGGTGCCGCCGGCCTTGAGGATGGCGAGCAGCGAGACGACGAGGTCGACGTTGCGCTCCAGGCAGACGGCGACGCGCACCTCGGGCCCGACGCCTTGCGAGCGCAGGTGGTGCGCGAGCTGGTTGGCGCGAGCATCAAGCCGGGCGTAGCTCAGGCGCTCGTTGCCGACGACGAGGGCGATGGCGTCAGGCGTGCGCGCCACCTGCTGCGCGACGAGGTGGTGGATGAGGCCACGGCCCAGCTTCGTGCGCGTGTCATTCCACTCCACGAGCAGCGTGTTCCGCTCCTTCGGCGTCAGCATCGACAACCGGGACAGCGGCAGCTCCGGCTCGGCGATGGCCGCACCCAGCAGCACCTGCAGGTGTTCGACCATCCGGGCCGCGGTGTCCGGATGGAACAGGGCGGTGGCGTAGGTGAGGCTGCCCGTGAAGCCCTGCTCCTCGCGCTGGAGCGTCAGGTCCAGGTCGAACTTCGCCATCCCGCTGTTCACGTCCACGGCACGCAGCGTGAGCCCGGGCAGGGACAGCTCGGACACGGGGGCGTTCTGCAGGACGAAGAGCACCTGGAAGAGGGGACTGCGGCTCAGGTCTCGCGCCGGATGCAGCGCCTCCACCAACTTCTCGAAGGGCAGATCCTGGTGCTCGTATGCGCCCAGCGTGGTGTCGCGCACCTGCTTCAAGTGCTGACGGAAGCTGGCGTCGGTTCGCACCTGCGCGCGCAGCACCAGCGTGTTGACGAAGAATCCGATGAGCGACTCGGACTCGACGTGGCGGCGACCCGCGATGGGCGAGCCGACCGTGATGTCGTCCTGTCCCGAGTAGCGCTGGAGCACGAGCTGCCAGGCCGCCAGGAGCACCATGAACGGCGTGGCCCCCTCGCGCTTGGCCAGGGCCTCCACCGCGTCACTCAGCTCTCGCGGCAGGTGCACCGGTGCCACCGCGCCCTGGAAGGACTGCCTCGCCGGGCGCTGCTTGTCGGTGGGCAGCTCCAGGTGCGGTGCGGCCCCCGTGAGCTGTCCACGCCAGTAGTCGAGCTGCGCGTCCAGCACCGGGCCTCGCAGCCAGTTCCGCTGCCAGGCCGAGTAGTCCGCGTACTGCACCGGCAGCTCGGGCAGCGGCGACGGCCGGCCCTGGAGGAAGGCCGCGTACAGCGCCGCGATCTCCCGCACCAGCACGCCCACGGACCAGCCGTCGGAGACGATGTGGTGGAGGTTCAGCACCAGCACGTGCTCGGTGTCGCTCAGCTTCAACAGCAGGGCGCGCAGCAGCGGACCCTGCTCCAGGTTGAAGGGACGGCGGGCCTCCTCGGTCGCCAGGCGCAACGCTTCGGCCTGACGCGCGGAGGCCTCGGGCAGCGCCGTCAGGTCCGTCACCGGGAGCAGCAACGGCGCGGGCGCGTGGATGTCCTGGAACGGTTCTCCGGCCTCGGTGCGGAAGGTGGTGCGCAGGGACTCGTGGCGGCGCACCAGCTCCTCGAAGCTCCGCTGGAGCGCGCCCACGTCCAGCGTGCCCTCCAGCTTCAGGGCCGCGGGGATGTTGTACGTCGTGTCCGTCGGGTCGAGCTGGTGGATGAACCACAGCCGCTGCTGCGCGAAGGACAGGGGCAGCGTCGCGCCCCGGTCCGCGACCGCCAGGGGCGGGGCCGCGAGCGCCGGACGGCTCGGGTCCTGGAGTGCCTGGAGGCGCTGCGCGAGCGCGGCCACGGTGGGCGCCTCGAAGAGGACGCGCAGGCCCAACTCCACGCCGAAGGCCGTGCGCACGCGCGCGACGACCTGGGTGGCTCGCAGTGAGTGGCCGCCCAGCTCGAAGAAGCTGTCGTTCACGCCCACGCGCTCGATGCCCAGCACCTCGGTGAAGATCCCCGTGAGGGTCTGCTCGGCGGGGCTGCGCGGGGCCACGTACTGGCCTCGCGTCGCCACCGACACCTCCGGTGCGGGCAGGGCCTTGCGGTCCGCCTTGCCGCTCGCGGTGAGCGGCAACACGCCCAGGTGCATGAACGCCGAGGGCACCATGTACTCGGGCAGCCGCTCCAGGAGGAAGGGGCGCAGCGTGGCCGCATCCAGCGGCCCCGCGTCTCCCGTGACGTAGGCCACCAGCCTTGCGTCGCCGGATGCGTCCTGGCGCACGACGGCCACTGCTTCGCGCACGCCGGGGTGCGACTGGAGCGCGGCTTCAATCTCTCCCAGCTCGATGCGGAAGCCTCGCAGCTTCACCTGGAAGTCGGCGCGGCCCAGGTACTCCACCGTGCCGTCGGACAGCCAGCGCGCCAGGTCTCCCGTGCGGTACATGCGCGCGCCGGGCGTGGGGCTGAACGGATCCGGGAGGAAGCGCTCGGCGGTCAGGTTCGGGCGGCGCCAGTAGCCGCGGCCCACCTGCACGCCGGCGAGGAACAGCTCACCGGGCACGCCCACCGGCACGGGCTGGCCATGGCGGTCGAGCACATGCAGCCGCGTGTTCGCCACGGGGCGACCAATGGGCACGCGGCGCAGGTTCTCCGTGCGCGGGCAGTGCCAGTAGGTGACGTCCACCGCGGCCTCGGTGGGGCCGTAGAGGTTGTGCACCTCCGCCACGGGCAGACGCGCGTGGGCCCGGCGCACCAGGTCCGCGGGCAGGGCTTCGCCGCTGCACACCACCCGGCGCAGGTGCGTCAGGCCCTCCAGGCCCGGCTCCTCCACGAAGGCGCGCAGCATGGACGGCACGAAGTGCGCGGTGGTGATGCGCTGGTCGGCCATGAGCCGCACCAGATAGGCCGGCTCCTGGTGGCCACCGGGCCGGGCGACCACCAGTCGCGCTCCCGTCATCAGCGGCCAGAAGAACTCCCAGACGGACACGTCGAAGCTGAACGGCGTCTTCTGCAACACCGTGTCTTCCGACGTGAGGCCGTACTCCTGCTGCATCCAGCGCAGGCGGTTGACGACGCCCGCGTGCGCGTTCATCGCGCCCTTCGGACGTCCGGTGCTGCCCGACGTGAAGATGACGTACGCCAGCGCATCGGCCGTGGACCGCGCTGCGGGAGGCGTCGTGGGGTGACGGGCCATCTGCGCCCAGCCGGTGTCCAGACACACGACCTGCGGCTGGGGGCCCGACGCGCCTCCCAGGGGCAGCTTCGAGACGAGGTGCTCCTGCACGAGCAGCACCGGGGCGGCGGAGTCCTCCAACATCCACTGGAGGCGGTCGCGCGGGTAGGCCGGATCCAACGGCACGTAGGCCGCGCCCGCCTTGAGCACGCCGAAGAGCGCCACGACCATCTCCAGCGAGCGCTCCAGGCACACGCTCACCAACGACTCGGGGCCCACGTCCAGCGTGCGCAGGTGGTGCGCGAGCTGGTTGGCCTTCGCGTCGAGCTGCGCGTAGGTGAGGCTCTGGTCTTCAAACGTGACGGCGACGGCGTCCGGGCTCCGGGCGACCTGCTGCTCGAAGAGGTCGTGGATGCGCTCGCCTCGCGGGTACTCCACGCGCGTGTCGTTCCACTGCACGAGGACCTGCTGACGCTCATCGTCCGTGAGCAGGGGCAGGCGCGAAAGCGGCAGGTCCGGTGAGGCGACGACGGCCTTCGCCAGCAGGGCCAGGTGTCCGGCGAGGCGCGCGACGGTGGCCTCGTCGAAGAGGCTGGTGGCGTACTCGAGGCGGCAGTACAGGCCGGTGCGCTGCTCGTACACGTCCAGGCCCAGGTCGAACTTCGACGTGCCCGTGGGCACCTCCACCTGGCTCAACTGGAGCGACTGCGGCGTCGCGGCGTCCGAGTCCGGCGTGTTGAGGACGTTGAGGAGCACCTGGACCACCGGCGTGCGGCTCTGGTCCCTGGGCACCTGGAGCACGTCCACCAGTCGCTCGAACGGAGCCTCCTGACGCGCGTACGCGCCCAGCGCCTGCTGCTTCACGCGGCCCACGAGTTCGCGGAAGGACGGGGTGCCTTCGAGCTTCGCGCGGAACGCGAGCGTGTTGACGAAGCAGCCGATGAGGCCCTCCACCTCCGGCCTCGTGCGGGCGGCGATGGGCGTGCCCACCGCGAAGTCGTCCTGGTTCGCGTAGCGGCCCAGCAGCGTCTGATAGAGCGCCATCAGGACCATGAAGGACGTGGCGCCTTCCTTGCGGCCCAGCGCGAGCAGCGGCTCCGACACCTCACGGGGAATCTGGAAGCGGTGCACGTCGCCCGCGTAGGACTGCACGGCGGGACGAGGCCGATCCGTGGGCAGCTCCAGCGCCGGCACTCCGGTGAGCTGCGCCTTCCACCAGCGCAGCTGCTCGTCCAGCATCGCGCCTTCCAACCACTTGCGCTGCCAGACGGCGAAGTCCGCGTACTGCACGGGCAGGGCAGGGAGCGGCGAAGGCAGGCCCGCGCCGAAGCACGCGTAGAGGACGGTCAATTCCTGCGCGAGCACCAGGGTGCACCACGCATCGGAGACGACGTGGTGGAGCACGAGCCCCAGCACATGCTCCTCCGCGCCCAGCCGCATCAGGCGCGCGCGCACGATGGGGCCGCGCTCCAGGTCGAACGGGATGTCCGCGAGCGCACGGCAGCGGCGCAGCAGCTCCGCCTCGCGCTCCTCGCGCGTTTCTCCCGGAACGTCTTCCAACGGCATGGGCAGGCCGCCCGTCGGCTGGACGACCTGCACGGGGCCACTGTCCGACAGCGTGTACGTCGTGCGCAGCACCTCGTGCCGCTTCACCAGCTCGTCCAGCGCGGCCTGGAGGGCCTTCGTGTCCAGCGCCCCCGTGAGCCGGAAGTTGACGGCGTTGTTGTAGGCGACGTTCGCCGGATCCAACTGCTGCAGGTACCAGAGCCGCTCCTGCGGGAAGGAGAGCGGCAGCGGCTTCTCCCTCGATGCGCGGGGGATGGGCGGCGGCGAGCCCGGCAGCTTCGCGGGCGTCGGGGCCGGGGTCGGCGTCGGTGCCTTGGCGGCAGGGTTCGGCGCGGCGGGCGGAGGCAGTCGGGCCGCGGGAACGTTCACGGGCTCCACGCGTCCATCCGCGCGCAGGCGCGCCGTGCGGCCCGTGCGGTACAGCCTCGCGGCTCCGTCCAGCGGATGGGGCACGAGCCGGCGACGCTCCTCCTCGGCGGCCTTCCACAAACCCCACGGCACTCCGGCCCCACCGAGGGCCAGCTCGCCCACCACGTTCGCGGGCACCGGCTGGCCCGCGTCGTCCAACACCCAGGCCTGGAGGCCCGGCGGCACGCGCTCCCCGGGGGCGCGGGGTAGCAGCGCGCCTTCGACGGCGCCGCCCGCGAGCAGCACCTCCACGCCCGAGGCGCGTTGCAGGGCCGACGCCAGCTCTGACGACGCGCCTTCCAGCACCAGCGCTCCGAACGGCGCCAGGGCCTCGCGGGCTCCGGGCAGGTCGGTCAGCGCTCGCGCCAGCCGCGCGGTGGTGTTCAGCAGCACCGCTCCGGACTGGCGCGCCAGCTCCAGCAGCTCGCCCACGCCCTGTTCGCCTTCCACCAGCACCTGCTCGCGCAGCGCGTTGGCTTCCGCTTCCGCCAGCACGCGCACCTTCGCCAGCCGGCGCAGGCCCTCCAACACCACCGGCGTCTCCAGGCCGAAGTCGATGAGGCACGTCACCTCGTCCACGTCCGCCGCGCGCACGTCACGAAGCCGCTGGAGCCCGCTGTCCACCGTGCCGATGAGGCCTGTCACCTTCGCGTGGTGCTCGAAGGTGTGCTCCAACAGCGCGTCCAGGTCCTGCGAGGAGAACTTGTCGATCTCCCCCTGGTGGCCCTGCGCCGCGAGCAGCGAGGCGGTGATGTCCGCGGAGCTGCGGAAGTAGCCCAGCAGCGGCTTGCGCACCGTGCGCAGCACCTCCTGCTCGTCGTCACCGAGGTAGGTGTGGAGCATGCACGTGATGTGGCCCCGGCCCGGGTGGCCGTTGCGGCGCCACGCCTCGCGGTACAGCGCCACCTTCGGTTTCAGCTCCTCCAGCGAGTGCGCGAAGAGGCCGGTGAGGATGCCCGCGCCCAGCTCGCCCGCCAGCCGGAACGTCTCCGGGTTCGCGGTGGCCGTGAGCCACACGGGAAGCTCCTTCTGCACCGGCTTCGGGCGCACGCCCACCTCCACCATCACGCCGTTGCCGCCCACGCGCTGGATGCGCTCGCCCCGCCACAGGGCGCGCAGCGTCTCCAGGTGCTTGAGCAGGATGTTGCGCCGGTCCGCGTAGTTCTGCGGCGCGAAGATGAAGTCCCGCACGTGCCAGCCGGTGGCCACCGACACGTCCACGCGGCCCTGCGACAGGTTGTCCACCACGGCCCACTGCTCGGCGATGAGCAGCGGATCATGCAGCGGCAGCACCACGCTGCCGGAGCGCAGGCGCACGTTGCGCGTGACGGCGGCCAGCGCCGCGGCGACGACGGCCGGCTGCGGGTAGATGCCGCCGAAGGAGTGGAAGTGACGCTCGGGCGTCCACACGGCGGAGAAGCCATTCGCGTCCGCGAACTTCGCGCCCTCCATCAGCAGCTCGTACTTCGGGCCGCTCATCGCGTCCTCGTCGTTCGCGAAGTAGCTGAGGCTCACGTCCAGTGCGCGCGAGCGCGGGCCGCCGCCGTGCAACCGCACGAGCTGCGCCGTCACCTGCTCGGACGGGAAGACGACGCGCAGGCCGCGTGAGAGCGCCCAGAGCGACTCCAGCTCCGGCCGCTCCGCCGTGGCCTCGGTGGCGGCAAGCCACGCGCTTCCCTCGGTGGGACGCAGCCGTGCGTCCAGCGCGGAGAACAGCTCCGTCAGCGCGGGATGTCCCAGCGCCCACGCGGGCTGTCCGGCACCCGCGGGCAGCAGCCACGCGACGGTGTCCTCCGTGATCGCCAACGCCTCCGTGTCCGTGGCACCGGAGGGCTCCAGTGCGTCCTCCACGTGCAGCACGCGCGAGGGCTCCAGGCGCGCGGCGGTGATGATCCCCTTCCACGTGACGATGCGCGGTGAGGCGGCGCCCTCGGGCGCGTAGACCGCGAGGTTGCCCAGGTCGGTGGGCCCGAGCGCCACCACGGAGGCACCGGCCTCCAGCACGCCCCACAGCGCCGCGAGCTTCTCTGGCGAAGGCCGCAGGCACACGACGACGGGCTCGCCGGGCTTCACGCCCTGCGACCGCAGGCGGGTGGCCAGGGCCCGCGCGCGGGTGGACAGCTCCGCCCAGGTCCACGTCCGTCCATCCCGCGCCAGGGCCACGGTGTCCGGGTGACGGCGCGCGCGGTCGGCCAGCAGCGCGGGCAGCGCGGGCGCGGTGGGGACGGGCAGGGGG
>NZ_RAWA01000529.1 GCF_003611675.1 Corallococcus sp. CA053C | reverse complement strand
GAGTTCGTCGGCAGCGTCAGATGGGTATAAGAGACAGGACGGGACGTGAGATGAGCAACGAGGTGGACGCGAAGACGGCCCGCGAGCGGGCCAAGGCCATCGCCGAGCAGCGCCGCGCCGAGCGTCGCAACCGCAAGCGCCGCTGCGTGGTGTGTGGCGTGGAGGAGAGCGACAAGACGCCCCTGACGGCCCATCCCGAAGGCATCGGCCCCGCCTGCAAGGACGAGGTGACGTGCCAGGCCCGCCGCGCCGCCACGGGCCGCTGACCCTCCAACCGGCCTCCGTCTCCGCGCCGCCGCACTGTCGGCGGGTGGACGGTCGCCCGGGCCACACCCCGGGGGGCCCTGGAGCGGACTTCCGGGAAAGGCCCCGGGTCGGATTTCGGGCCCGTTTCTTGATGGCGCCCGCGACTCGGGGTAAACGTTCGTAATCTCTGGTGCAACGAGGGTTGGAATGGGGCTTATCAGCTTCACGGGAGTCAAGGTGTTCTCCACCACGCTCGCGCGCGATCGCGAGAACATGGGTGAGAACATCACCAAGTGGCTGAAGGAGAACTCCGGCGTGGACATCGTGGACAAGATCGTCACGCAGTCCTCGGACAAGGAGTTTCACTGTCTGACCATCACGCTCTTCTACCGCCACAAGGTCTGAAGCTCCGGGCCCGCGGTTGAAGGGCTGTGGATGCGAGGGCGCTTCTCCCTGGAGACACCAGGGTGGAGCGCCCTTCATCGTTTCGGCATTTGGGGTTGCGGACCGGGCAGGGTTCCACCACCTTTGGGCCTCTATGCGACCCATGCGGGGCTTCAACAGGGGAGGGGGCGGCGGTTTCGGCGGCGGCCTCGTCGGCCTGGAATCGATGGCCGCGAAGCTGGCGGTAGGGCTGGTGGCGTTCTCGGTGCTGTACCTGGCGACGCGCGCCAGCCAGGGCGCGCTGCTGCTGCTCAACCCCGGGGAGGTGCTGGGGCGCCTGCGGGTGTGGGAGCCCTTCACCTACGCGTTCATCGCCACGGATCCGCTGGGCATCATCTTCGGCGGCATCATCATCTGGTCCATTGGTGGCTTCCTGGAGTCCACCTGGGGCTCAAGGCGCCTGCTGATGGCGTCGGTGGGCATCACGGTGCTCGCGGGCTTCATCACGGTGGCGCTGGCGCTCGTGATTCCCATGGCCAGCGGCTACGCCGGCGGCACGGTGATGACCACGGTGCTGTGGGTGGCGTACGGGCTCGTCATCGGGCGGGGGCAGACGAACTTCTGGGGCATCCCGCTGACGGGCTACTGGTTCGCGGGCATCGGCGCGGGCTTCACGCTGCTGCGGCTGCTCACCGCGCCGGCCTGGCAGTTCCTCGCCCCGGAGCTCATCAGCCTGGTGCTGGTGTTCGCCTACGTGCGCGGCGCCAGCCCCAAGCGGCTCTTGCTGCACCTGCAGCACTGGCGGCTGCAGCGCCAGCTGCGCGACCGCTCCAAGCACCTGCGCGTCGTGGGCAAGAACCGCCCGCCGCCGGACCGCGACCAGTTCCTCAACTGAAGCACCCCTGCCGCCTGACGCAGGGCTCCCGGGCCTGCCGACGTGATGCGCGTCGGCGGGCCCGACGTGTTTTCAGTGCGCGGCCTCCGGGTGCCCGTACTGCTTGAGCTTGCGGTAGAGCGTGGCCACGCCGATGTCCAGCTGCTCCGCGGTGCGCGAGCGGTTGCCGCCGTTCTGCGCGAGCACCGCGAGGATGTACTCCTTCTCCATGTCCTCCAGCCGGCGCGGGTTGCCGCCGGGCACGAGGCTGGGCGGCGCGGCGCGCACCTCCTCGGGCAAATCTTCGCGCTCCACGCGCGGGCCCTCGCACAGCACCACCGCGCGCTCGATGGCGTTGCCCAGTTCGCGCACGTTGCCCGGCCACGGGTAGCGCAGGAGCTGATCCGCGGCGTCCGGGGACAGGCCTCCCACGCGGCGGCCCAGGCGCTCACCGGCCTCGGCCAGCAGCAGCCGCGCCAGGGGGAGGATGTCCTCCTTGCGCTCGCGCAGCGGGGGGATTCGCAGCTCGATGACGCGCAGCCGGTAGAAGAGGTCCTGGCGGAAGCGGCCCAGGCGCACCTCGTCCGCGAGCTCCCGGTTGGTGGCGGCCACCACGCGCACGTCCACCTTGCGGCTGAGGTTCTCCCCCACGCGCCGCACCTCGCGCTCCTGGAGGACGCGCAGCAGCTTGGCCTGCATGGCGGCGGGCACCTCGCCCACCTCGTCGAGGAAGAGGGTGCCGCCGTGGGCCGCTTCGAAGAGGCCGGGCCGGTCGTGCGTGGCGCCGGTGAAGGCGCCCTTCGCGTGGCCGAACAGCTCGCTCTCCAGCAGGCTCTCCGTCACGGCGGCGCAGTTGACGGCGATGAAGGCCTTGTGGGCGCGGCCGGACTCGTCGTGGATGAGCCGGGCGATGCGCTCCTTGCCGACGCCGCTCTCGCCGGTGACGAGGATGGTGGTGTCCACCTTCGCGGAGCGCCGGGCCAGGTTGAGCACGCGCTGCATGGCCTCCGCGCGGGCCACCATGCCGGAGGGGTCCTCCGCCACGCCCGACACCCGCGCCAGCGACTGCCGCTTCGCGCGCAGCTTGCGCTCCGCCTGCCGCAGCGCCTCCGTCACCTGTCCGAGCACGCCCTCCATGCACTGCGTCTCATAGAAGCGCAGCACCTCCGTGCACTCGGTGCTCCACTCCTCGGCGGGCCGGCCCACGATGTGGCAGGCGGCGTCGCCCTTGCCCACGCACTTCTGCTCCGCGCAATAGATGGGCTTGCCGTTGCAGTAGCTCAGGTAGCCGGACGCGAAGCCGGTGAGGCTCCAGCACACCGGTTGATCCGCCTGCCCCAGGTGCAGCAGGTGCTGCTCCGCTTCATACGAGTCGCGCCACTGCGCCTCGGCGAAGGGCTCCGGCCCGTCCTTGTCCGTCCGCTCGATGCGCTCCACGCGCACCTGGCCCATCAGCGTGTGCAGCCGTCCGCCCGCGCGGCGCCAGTGGGATTCATCCGTCCACGGCACCGCCGTCCGCATCGCCTCCGCGGTGCGCCAGCCATGCGCGTAGCCCAGCCGCGTGAAGATGCCGCGCGCCACCGTCATCCCCATCATCCCGATGAGCTCCACGCGCAGCAGCCCCAGCGCCACGGGGTCCATCAGCATCGCCCGCTGCCCGGCGAAGTGGATGACGCCGCCCTTCGGCTCGAACGCCAGCAGCTCCCTCAAGTCCAGGTCTTCCAACCCCGCCACGGTGACTCCCAGAACGTTTCAGACTGAGTGGTCACTCTATCATTCTGAGAGTATTTTCGCAGGGGCGGAATTGTTTCCTCCGTGATTCCAGGGGGTTGACCTGTCGGGTGCCTTGGTCCCCGGGTTGCAGTAGGAGTCGCTCACGATGGCGAACGGGGTGGACAGACGCGAGGTGCTGCAGGGTGTGGCGGCCGCCGGGGTGGCGGGAGTGATGGGTCCCGGGCCCACGGTTGCCCGGCCGGTGGCCCCGGCGCTCTTCGTGTCGCACGGCTCGCCGATGACGGCGCTGGACTCGGACGCGTACCCGCAGGCGCTCAAGCGCTTCGGTGACGGCGCGGGGCCGGTGAAGGCGCTGGTGGTGGTGTCGGCGCACTGGGAGTCGGACGCGCGCGTGCAGGTCACCGCGACCGCCGCGCCGCCGCTCGTGTATGACTTCTACGGCTTCCCGGAGGCGATGTACCGGCTGCGCTACCCGGCGCCCGGCGCGCCGGAGCTGTCGCTGGACGTAGTGTCGCGGCTGACAGCGGCGGGCATACCCGCGGTGGGGGAGACCGGGCGTGGTCTGGACCACGGCGTGTGGGTTCCCCTGATGCATGCCTTCCCGGAGGCGCGCGTGCCGGTCATCCAGGTGGCGCTGCCGGCGGACGCGACGCCCGCGCTGGTGGCGAAGATGGGTGAGGCTTTGCGCCCGCTGCGCGCGGAGGGCGTGCTACTGATGGGCAGCGGCGGGGTGACGCACAACCTGCGCCGCGTGAATTTCAGTTCGAAGGAGGCGTCCGTGGAGGCATGGGCCGCCGAGTTCGACGGATGGGTTGCCGGAAAACTTGCAGCACGTGATTACGTGGGGCTTCAGTCGTGGAGGGATGCACCGAATGCGCGGCTCGCGCATCCTTCCGCCGAGCACTGGTTGCCCATCTACTTCGTCCTCGGAGCTGCCCTCCCCGAGGACCGTCTCACCCCCGTGTTCGAGGGCTTCCATCACGGAACCTTGTCCATGCGCAGCTTCGCGCTGCGCGCCTGAACCTCGCAGTTCGCAGTCCCAGGAGTCCACACCATGAAGATGTCCATGAAGTCCGTCATCACCCTGATTGCCGTTGCCGCCCCCTCGTTCGCCTTCGCGGCGGCGTATGACATTGACGGCGCGCACTCCTCCGCCGACTTCTCCGTGCGGCACATGATGGTGTCCAACGTGAAGGGCAACTTCAAGGTGCAGTCCGGCACGGTCAACATCGACGACAAGGACGTGACCAAGTCCACCGTCGAGGCCGTCCTCGACGCGGCGTCCGTCAACACGGCGGAGCCCAAGCGCGACGAGCACCTGAAGAGCCCTGACTTCTTCGACGCGGCGAAGTACCCGACCATCACCTTCAAGTCGACGAAGGTCGCGAAGGCCGGCAAGGACAAGCTGAAGGTCACGGGCGACCTGACCCTGCACGGCGTGACGAAGCCTGTCGTGCTGGACGTGGTGGGCCCGACGGCGGAGATCAAGGACGCGTTCGGCGGCATGCGCCGTGGCGTCGAGGCGACCACGAAGATCAACCGCAAGGAGTTCGGCCTGGGCTGGAACAAGGCGCTCGAGGCCGGCGGCGTCGCGGTGGGCGAGGAGATCTCCATCGTCCTCGCGCTCGAGCTGACCCCCAAGAAGGACGCGGCGGCGGCGCCCGCGGCGAAGGACGCGAAGTAACAAGCTTCTGATCAACGACCTTCGGGTCGCTGAAATGAAGAGAGGGGCCTCGGTGACGAGGCCCCTCTTTTTTGTGCGGTGTGTGTCCTGCCGAGGGGCTGCTAACCCTCGGCGACGGCCTGCACGCTGGAGCGGTAGATGAAGATGCGCGCGGTGTTGGTGCGGGTGTCGGCGGGGACGACGAAGAAGCCCGGGGTGGGGCCCTTGAAGTCCTGGGAGAAGCCGGCGACCTGGCGACCGTCGTTGAAGGTGACGCGAATCTTCGAGCCCTCCGCCTGCGGCTGACGCGCGCCCGCGGCGAGCATGAAGAAGATGGCCTTCACGCGCTTGCCGGGGATGCGCTCCGGGGCGAAGCCGCTCTGCTGCTCCAGGGAGATGACGTCCTCGAGCAGGTCCGCGTCGCGGATGGTGCCGCGCTTCACCTGGCCTTCGATGGTGTGGATGATGACGCGGTGTTCGCCCTCCACGAAGGAGTTGGCGGACGGTGCGAACCCGGCGCTCGCGATGAACAGGTCATCGTCGGTGGGGCGCACGTGGTTGGCCGCCGGCACCGCGGGGGCCGCGGCCTGCGCGGGTGCCGCGGGGCTCCGGAAGGGCGTGCTCACGGCGACGGCGGCGGTCGCCGCGTGGGCCACGACGGAGGCGAGCGACAGGGCGGGAGTCGGCGGCGGCGGAGGAGGTATGGCCGCGACGGGCAGGGCGGGCTCCTCCTCGACGAGCTCGATGTCCGCGAGGGGCTCCTCGGCTTCGGGCTCCAGCTCCTCGACGTCGAGGGCGGGCTGGGC
>NZ_RAWA01000528.1 GCF_003611675.1 Corallococcus sp. CA053C | reverse complement strand
TAGCAAAAGTCGCGAAGCAGGACAAGCGGCTCGGTCTTTGAAAACCAAATAGCAAGCCCAAGTAGATATGGATTGCGGAAACCCGCAGTCAATTTTTTGAGGGCGCTTTCACCCAAACTGCAGCGCTGAAAAGCGCAGCGACGGGGAGAGTGCCAACGAATCAGCGAGCCGAGGCTCCTTAGCCGGGCCTCGGGGAACGCCGGTTCAAACAACCAAGAATACAATTGGAGAGTTTGATCCTGGCTCAGAACGAACGCTGGCGGCGTGCCTAACACATGCAAGTCGAGCGCGAATGGGGAAACCCTAGTAGAGCGGCGCACGGGTGCGTAACACGTGGATAATCTGCCTGGATGCCTGGGATAACCAGTCGAAAGATTGGCTAATACCGGATAAGCCCACGATTTCTTCGGAGATTGAGGGAAAAGGTGGCCTCTGTATACAAGCTATCACATCCAGATGAGTCCGCGGCCCATCAGCTAGTTGGCGGGGTAATGGCCCACCAAGGCAACGACGGGTAGCTGGTCTGAGAGGACGATCAGCCACACTGGAACTGAGACACGGTCCAGACTCCTACGGGAGGCAGCAGTGGGGAATTTTGCGCAATGGGCGAAAGCCTGACGCAGCAACGCCGCGTGTGTGATGAAGGTCTTTGGATTGTAAAGCACTTTCGACCGGGACGAAAACCCGGAGTCTAATACGCTCCGGCTTGACGGTACCGGGAGAAGAAGCACCGGCTAACTCTGTGCCAGCAGCCGCGGTAATACAGAGGGTGCAAGCGTTGTTCGGAATTATTGGGCGTAAAGCGCGCGTAGGCGGCTTTGCAAGTCGGGTGTGAAAGCCCTCAGCTCAACTGAGGAAGTGCGCCCGAAACTGCAGAGCTTGAGTGCCGGAGAGGGTGGCGGAATTCCCCAAGTAGAGGTGAAATTCGTAGATATGGGGAGGAACACCGGTGGCGAAGGCGGCCACCTGGACGGTAACTGACGCTGAGGCGCGAAAGCGTGGGTAGCAAACAGGATTAGATACCCTGGTAGTCCACGCCGTAAACGATGAGAACTAGGTGTCGTGGGAGTTGACCCCCGCGGTGCCGTAGCTAACGCATTAAGTTCTCCGCCTGGGAAGTACGGTCGCAAGACTAAAACTCAAAGGAATTGACGGGGGCCCGCACAAGCGGTGGAGCATGTGGTTTAATTCGACGCAACGCGCAGAACCTTACCTGGTCTTGACATCCTCGAAATCCTTCAGAGATGAGGGAGTGCCCGCAAGGGAATCGAGAGACAGGTGCTGCATGGCTGTCGTCAGCTCGTGTCGTGAGATGTTGGGTTAAGTCCCGCAACGAGCGCAACCCTCGCCTTTAGTTGCCACGCAAGTGGATCTCTAGAGGGACTGCCGGTGTTAAACCGGAGGAAGGTGGGGATGACGTCAAGTCCTCATGGCCTTTATGACCAGGGCTACACACGTGCTACAATGGCCGGTACAGAGCGCTGCAAACCCGCGAGGGGGAGCTAATCGCAGAAAACCGGTCTCAGTTCAGATTGGAGTCTGCAACTCGACTCCATGAAGGCGGAATCGCTAGTAATCGCAGATCAGCACGCTGCGGTGAATACGTTCCCGGGCCTTGTACACACCGCCCGTCACACCATGGGAGTCGATTGCTCCAGAAGTCACCTCACCAAGAGGTGCCCAAGGAGTGCTCGGTAACTGGGGTGAAGTCGTAACAAGGTAGCCGTAGGGGAACCTGCGGCTGGATCACCTCCTTTCTAAGGAGACCGGGCATCGGGCTCACTCTTCGGAGGAGCAGGCGATGCCAGCAGCCTTCGGGCTGTCAGGTCGACTAGGTCAATGGTTTCCGACCACAATCCATAAAAACTTCGGGCTTGCTGTTTGGTTTTGAAGGACTGAGCGAAGCGGCTCAGCTCTTTGAGAATGAAGGACGCTGTAGGGTTCGCCGACGCTTTAGCCCCCAGGGGCCTATAGCTCAGCTGGCTAGAGCGCGCGCCTGATAAGCGCGAGGTCGGTGGTTCAAGTCCACCTAGGCCCACCATTCTCCCTCACTGGAGGGATGAAGCAGGCGGTGGTGCCGACGCGAGAGTCGGGGCTGTAGCTCAGCTGGGAGAGCGCCAGCTTTGCAAGCTGGATGTCGTCGGTTCGAACCCGATCAGCTCCACAAGTTTACCTGCGGTGGTAAGGCAGGGACGTTCTTTGACAAGTGCATACGAAGGGTAAGTTGCAATTTCTGCTGAGTGAAGTTCTCAACAGAAGTGCCGACTTCAAAAGTAGCCACCAGGCGCCGCGAGGCAGCCGGGAGGTGAAAATGAAGTCTCCCACTTTAAGAAGAAGCAGTGAGAATCAAGCAATAGAGTCTTCCGGGTCTGCTGCGAAGAGCAGGGGCCTGGGCCTTGGTCACGAGTTTCGACAATCCCGCTGGGAAGCGGGCATGACGACAAGAGATCAGGGCAAGTAAGCTACTAAGGGCGTGCGGTGGATGCCTAGGTGCCAAGAGGCGATGAAGGACGTGGGTGGCTGCGAAAAGCTTCGGGGAGTTGCCAACCAAACGTTGATCCGGAGATGTCCGAATGGGGAAACCCAGCGCGGCGAATAGCTGCGTTACTTCAGTCTGAATCCATAGGGCTGAAGAGCGAACCAGGGGAAGTGAAACATCTCAGTACCCTGAGGAAGAGAAAACAATGAGTGATTCCCAAAGTAGTGGCGAGCGAAATGGGAAGAGGCCAAACCAACGTCATGCAAATGGCGGTGGGGTAGCGGGTCCGCGGTAGGACTTTGACAGGCTAGTGGAAGCGTCCTGGAAAGACGCACCAAAGAGCGTGATAGTCGCGTACACGAAAGCCAGTTGGAGCTGAGCGGGTTACCCAAGTAAGACGGGACACGTGCAATCCTGTCTGAATCTGCCGGGACCATCCGGTAAGCCTAAATACTCCTTGGCGACCGATAGTGAACAAGTACCGCGAGGGAAAGGTGAAAAGAACCCCGGTGAGGGGAGTCAAAAGAACCTGAAACCGCATGTCTACAAGCAGTTCGAGCACTACGGCGCAAGCCAGTGCGAGAGCGTACCTTTTGCATCATGATTCGGCGACTTAATATACGTAGCGAGGCTAAGCCGATAGGTGGAGCCGGAGCGAAAGCGAGTCCGAACAGGGCGTCGAGTTGCGTGTATTATAACCCGAAGCGGGGTGATCTACACATGGCCAGGTTGAAGTGCGGGTAACACCGCATGGAGGACCGAACTCATGAAAGTTGAAAATTTCTGGGATGAGCTGTGTGTAGGGGTGAAAGGCCAATCAAACTCCGTGATAGCTGGTTCTCCCCGAAAGATATTTAGGTATCGGCTCGGGCAATTCAATGCCGGAGGTAGAGCACTGGAACGGCTAGGGGTCTCACCAGATTACCAAACCGTACCAAACTCCGAATGCCGGCAATTGTTATCCCGGGACGCAGTCAGTGGGTGATAACGTCCATTGGCAAGAGGGGAATAACCCAGACCGACAGCTAAGGCCCCCAAATCTAGTCTAAGTGAACACTAGAAAGGATGTGGCAGGTCATTGACAACCAGGAGGTTGGCTTAGAAGCAGCCATCCTTTAAAGAAAGCGTAATAGCTCACTGGTCAAGACAGGCCGCGCCGAAAATGTAACGGGGCTCAAGACTAGTGCCGAAGCTTCGGGTCATGCACGTCATGCGTGTGTGGCGGTAGGGGAGCGTCCCAGTTGCAGCGAAGGTAGACTGAAAAGGCTGCTGGAGCGACTGGGAGTGCTGATGCCGAAATGAGTAGCGATAAAGGGGGTGAGAAACCCCCTCGCCGTAAACCCAAGGTTTCCTGGGTCAAGTTAATCTTCCCAGGGTTAGCCGGGTCCTAAGCCGAGGCCGAAAGGCGTAGGTGATGGCAAGCAGGTTAATATTCCTGCGCCATCTTGCAGACGTTGAACTGAGGGAGGACGGAGAAAGCTAGGCGAGCTGACCGGTGGTTGTGTCAGTCTAAAGACGTAGGGGTGTCGCGTACGATTAAAGGCGCGGCAGCTATCCCCGAGATCCCATGGCGCCCCGCAAGGGGTAAGTCGCTGATGCTCTGCTTCCAAGAAAAGTCCCGCAGGGAGTCTGCAGGGTGTCCGTACCGCAAACCGACACAGGTGGGTGAGGAGAAAATCCTAAGGCGCTTGAGAGAACTCTCCTCCAAGGAACTAGGCAAATTTCCACCGTAACTTCGGAAGAAGGTGGGCCTCTGGTAGGTGTAGGCGTACAGCCGAAGCCGAGAGAGGTTGCAGAGAAATGGCGGTAGCGACTGTTTACCAAAAACACAGGACTCTGCGAAGGCGACAAGCCGACGTATAGGGTCTGACTCCTGCCCGGTGCTGGAAGGTTAAGGGGATTCGTCAGCCGCAAGGCAAAGCGATGATCCGAAGCCCCAGTAAACGGCGGCCGTAACTATAACGGTCCTAAGGTAGCGAAATTCCTTGTCGGGTAAGTTCCGACCTGCACGAATGGAGTAACGACTTCCGCACTGTCTCGGAGAGGGACTCAGCGAAATTGAAATAGCTGTGCCGATGCAGTTTACCCGCAGCAAGACGGAAAGACCCCGTGAACCTTTACTACAACTTGACAGTGACACTAGGGATTGGCTGTGTAGGATAGGTGGGAGCCTTTGAAGCCGGGCCGCTAGGTTCGGTGGAGGCAACGGTGAAATACCACCCTGCTGATTTCTGGTGTCTAACCATGTCTCGTCAGCCGGGACTGGGACACTGTCTGGTGGGTAGTTTGACTGGGGCGGTCGCCTCCCAAAAAGTAACGGAGGCGCGCGATGGTTCCCTCAGCCCGATTGGAAACCGGGCGTCGAGTGCAATGGCATAAGGGAGCTTGACTGCGAGACCGACAGGTCGAGCAGGTGCGAAAGCAGGTCATAGTGATCCGGTGGTCCTGAATGGAAGGGCCATCGCTCAACGGATAAAAGGTACTCCGGGGATAACAGGCTTATCTCCCCCAAGAGTTCACATCGACGGGGAGGTTTGGCACCTCGATGTCGGCTCATCGCATCCTGGGGCTGGAGCAGGTCCCAAGGGTTTGGCTGTTCGCCAATTAAAGCGGTACGCGAGCTGGGTTCAAAACGTCGTGAGACAGTTTGGTCCCTATCTGCTGTGGGCGTAGGATACTTGAGAGGCTCTGACCTTAGTACGAGAGGACCGGGTTGGAGGCACCGCTGGTGTACCAGTTGTCTCGCCAGAGGCATCGCTGGGTAGCCATGTGCCGATTGGATAACCGCTGAAAGCATCTAAGCGGGAAACCGACCTCAAGACCAGGTATCCCGGGCGCAAGCCCCTGAAGACTCGTGGAAGACTACCACGTTGATAGGCTGGGTGTGTAAGCGCGGTAACGCGTTAAGCTAACCAGTACTAATAAGTCGAGCGGCTTACTTTCCCCCTTCTCTTGCATGCCCCCTAACCGGGGAGTAAGGGATTCGGGGCCAAGGCCGAGGCCATGACGCTGAGTAAAGCGTCTGCCCGGAAGACAGCTGTTTCACTCTTCTTCAATGAAGAGGCTTCACTCAAGCAGAAGCTTGCAACTTACCCTTCGTATGCACCGTCAATCGCTTTTCCGGTGGCAATGTCGGAGGGGTCACACCCGTTCCCATCCCGAACACGGAAGTTAAGCCCTCCAGAGCCGATGGTACTCCGCGGGAAACCGCGTGGGAGAGTAGGTCGCTGCCGGATTCTTTTTGAGCAAAGCCCCTGGTGCCGCAAGGCGCCAGGGGCTTT
>NZ_RAWA01000527.1 GCF_003611675.1 Corallococcus sp. CA053C | reverse complement strand
TGCATGTTCCACCGCCTCAAGCGCTTCCGCGCCGTGGCCACCCGCTTCGAGAAGACCGCCACCAACTACCTGGCGGTCCTCCACCTGGCCTGCATGATGCTTTGGCTTAATTAGGGACACCCCCTAGCGCTGGCGCGCGGCTTCGGCGGTGGGCGTGGCGGCGGGCTGGGAGAGCTCGCGCACGCGCAGCGCCAGCGTCTGCGGATCAATGGGCCCCACGTGCTTGCCGCGGATGATGCCCTCCGCGTCGATGAAGTACGTCTCCGGCACGCCGGCGACGCCGTAGTCCACCGCCATCCGCGAGCGCTCATCCATCAGCTGCGGGAAGCTCGCGCCCATGCGGCGCAGGAAGTCGCGCGCGTTCTCCTCCGTGTCCTCGAAGACGACGCCCATGAACACGGCCTGGGAGCCCATCTCGCGCGCGCCCCACTCGAGCACCGGGTGCTCGTACTTGCAGGGCCCACACCACGACGCCCAGAAGTTGAGCACCACCGGGTGGCCCTTGAGGTCCGCGAGCTTCACGTCCTCGCCGCCGCCCAGCGGCTTGAGCACGAAGGCCGGCGCGGGCGCGCCCTTGAGCATGAAGGGCACCTCGTGCGGATCCCGCCCGAAGCCCTGGAAGAGGACGAACAGCAGCGCCGCCGCGACTCCGGCGAACACCAGGGGCCACCGCCAGCGCTTCATGCCGCCCCCCGTTCCGCGTCACTGCCCGCGAGGGGAGGGGAGGCGCCCACCGTCGGCGCCTCCGCGCGCACCACCGCCGCCTTGCGCTGCGGCCAGACGGCAATGAGCGTGCCCAAGAGCAGCAGCGGCAGGCTGTACCAGATCCATCCCACCAGCGGGAACACCCAGACGTTGAAGCTCGCCGTGCCGGTGGACTCGCTGAAGGCCATCAGCGACACGTACAGGTCCTCCTTCGGCGACTCCCACACGGCGGGGGTCCCGACGGGGTCGGTGCTCCGCTCGTAGTAGTTCATCCGGGGACGCAGCTCCGTCACCTTGCCGTTGGGCGCCGTGGCCTCCAGGCGCGCGGCGACGAAGGTGCGGTGCGGCTCCTCGCCGCTCGACAGGCCCAGGTACTTGAGCTGGTAGCCGTCCAGCATCAGCGTGGCGCCCTTCTTCAGCGTGCCGGACGTGTGCGTCACGTACGCGCTGGAGGCGGCCACCGCGACGATGATCATCACGATGCCCAGGTGCACCACGTAGCCACCGAAGCGGCGGCGCGCCTTGCCCGTCGCCGTGGCCAGCGCGGTGACGAAGCCTTCCTTGCGCTCCCGCATGCGCACGCGCACCGGCACCGCCAGCTCGCGCAGCGTGACGACGGTGACGAAGCCGGCCAGGCCGAACGTCATGATGGGGTACACGCCGCGGAGCCCGGCGAGCAGGCACGCCGCGGTGACGAGCAGGCCCACCGCCGCGGGGATGAGGAACTGCCGGCGCAGCGCCGCCTTGTCGGACGTGCCCCACGGCAGCACCGGGCCCACGCCCATCAGGAAGAGCACCGCGATGCCGCCCGGCACCGCCATCTTGTTGAAGTACGGCTCGCCCACGCTCACGCGGACGCCGCGCACCGCTTCGGAGACGAGCGGGTAGAGCGTGCCCAAGAGCACCGTGAAGGTGATGGCCACGAACACCAGGTTGTTCACCAGGATGCTCGCCTCGCGGGAGACGAGCGACGTCAGGTTCCCCTCCGGCGCCAGCAGGTGGCCGCGCGTGGCCAGCAGGCCAATGCACACCACCAGCAGGATGCCGATGAACACGAGGAACGTGGGCCCGATGTCCGACTGGGTGAACGAGTGCACCGAGTTGAAGATGCCCGAGCGGGTCATGAACGTGCCCAGGATGGTGAGCACGAAGCTCGCCAGCGCGAGGCTGAGCGTCCACAGCTTCAGCATCCGCTTGCGCTCCTGCACCATGGTGGAGTGCATGAACGCCGTCGCGGTGAGCCACGGCAGGAACGACGCGTTCTCCACCGGATCCCACGCCCAGTAGCCGCCCCAGCCCAGCACGGCGTACGCCCACCAGGAGCCCAGCACGATGCCCAGCGTGAGGAACATCCACGCGATCAGCGTCCAGCGGCGCAGCGGCGCCATCCACGCTTCGCCAATCTCCCCGCGCAGCAGGCCCGCCACCGCGACGCCGAAGGGCACCGTCATGCCCACGTAGCCCATGTAGAGCATGGGCGGGTGGATGATCATCAGGAAGTGGTTCTGCAGCAGCGGGTTCGGCCCGGGCCCGTCCGCCGGCACCGGCGACACCGCGCCCCAGGGGTTCGCCGGGCCCGCGATGAGGAAGGCGAAGAAGACGCCCACGGCCAGCATGGTGCCCAGCGCCAGCTGCATGTAGCGCGCGTGCTCACGGCGGTGCACGTAGGCGAACGCCGCCACGTACACGCCCATGATGAGACCCCAGAAGAGGATGGAGCCTTCGAGCGCGCTCCACAACGAAACGATGGTGTAGATGAGCGGCGTGGCGCGGCTGCCCACCTGGGCCACGTACTTCACGCTGAAGTCGTGGTTGATCAGCGCCTCCACCATCACCAGGTTGCTGCCAATCATGCACGCGGCGAAGCCCCACACCGCGCGCAGCACCCAGGGGTAGCTCGCATCCGTGCGGCGCATGCCACCCACCAGCCCGATGATGGCGCCGAAGGCCGCGAAGGCCAGGCCCGCGAGCACCAGCCCGTAACCCAAGACTCCGTTCACGGCGCCCCCGGAGGCGTCGCGGTGGCCGTGGTGGCCCCTTCGGCCAGCGTGTCCTGCCACTTGCGCGGGGACTCGCCTTCCTTGGGCGCACGGTACTCGTTGGAGTGGTTCACCATCAGGCGGTTGGACGTGAAGATGCCGGCCTGGTCATAGGTGCCCTCCACGACGACGCCGATCTTCTCGCGGAACATCTGTGGGGGCGTCTCCAGCGAGCGCACGTGCACGCTCTTGGAGTCCGGCTTCGCGTCGTCCGCCACGCGGAACTCCAGCGTGGTGTGCGCCTCGTTCCACTGGATGCTGCCCGGCTGCACCACGCCGCCCAGGCGGATGGTGGCCGACTGCGCCTTGTCCGCGTTGGCGAGCAGCTCCGACGGACTCCAGTAGTAGACGAGGTTGTCCCCGATGTTGCCGAAGGCCACGAAGCCAAGGCCGGCGCCGGCCACGAGCAGGGCTCCCAGCGCGACGAGTCGGTTGCGGTTGACGGGCGTCATGGGCTCACTCCTTCGAATCGGACGCGGCGCGGGGGCGGCGGGCCCAGAGGGAAACCGAGTAGAGCACGAAGGCCGCCACGGAGATGCCGTAGCAGGCGCCTACATAGCCCCAGCCGCCCACGAGGCGGCCACTGCCCACGGAGGTCTGCGCGAGCACCATCAGCGAGGACACGGAAGTCAGCGAGGTCAGCGCGATCATGGGTCAGGCCACCTTCGAGGAATGGGCCGCGCGCTGCGCGGGGTCGTCCGTGGGCAGCGCCTCCGGGAGGGCCACCTCCGCCCGCCGCTCGGCCAGCGCGATGCGGTAGCGGTGCACGAGGAAGAGGATCATCAGCGCCAGCATGCCGAACGCCGCGACGCGCAGGGGCAGCACCATCTGCGGGTCCACCGTCTTGGGGCTGGACTGCGTCTGGTGCAGGCTGCGCCACCAGCGCACGGAGAACCACACGATGGGCAGGTTGATGGCCCCGATGATGGCCACCACCGCGCTCCACACCGCGCGCTTCTCCGGGTCCTCCACGAAGCGGCGCAGCACCAGGTAGCCCGTGTAGGCCACCAGCAGGATGGCCTCCGACGTCAGGCGCGGGTCCCAGGACCAGTACACGCCCCAGGTGGGGCGGCCCCAGATGGATCCGGTGATCATCCCCAGCGTGCCGAAGAGCAGGCCCACCTCCGCGGACGCCTCCGCCAGCGCGTCCGTCTTCCAGGACTGGCGCAGGAGGTACGTCACCGCGGCCACGAAGTTGATGAACATGGCCATCATGGCCATCCACTGGAGCGGCACGTGGACGTACATGATGCGCTGCACGTCGCCCATCTCGCGGTCCGGCGGTGCCCAGGCGAGGCCCAGCCACCAGCCACAGCCCAGCAGGCCCAGCGCGAGCACCGGCAGTCCAAACTTGACGAACTTGTTCATCCTTCAGTCCTCGATGACGCGCGGGAACAGCACGAAGCCTACGCCCCAGTAAATCAGGTTGAATGCCAGCAGCAGCCCCTGCCATGAGCCCAGCTGCTGCATCGGATCTCCCTGGAGCACGAGCGTGGTCCCCTTGGCAGCGGACAGGAGGGCCGGAATGACGAGCGGGAACAATAGCAGAGGCAGCAGCACATCCCTCGCCCGGGCATGGCTGGAGATGGCCGCATACACGGTCCCCGGGGCGCTGAGCGCCAGGCTGCCCAGGACCAGGATGCTCGCCAGGTCACCGACCCCGGTGATGATCTTCACCCCGTACAGGGCCACCATCACCGGCACCAGCACCACGCCCAGCGCCAGCAGCAGCAGGGCGTTGCCCAGGGCCTTGGACAGGAAGATGGCGCGCGCGTCCGCGGGGGCCAGGCGCACGCCGTCCAGGCAGGCGTTCTCCGTCTCCACCCGGAAGGACTCGCCCAGGCACAGCACGCTGGCGAAGAGGATGGCCAGCCACAGGTAGCCGCCCGCGTTGCGCTCCAGCAGCTTCGTGTCCGGGCCCAGCGCGAAGGAGAACAGGAGCAGCGTCGCCATGGCGAAGAACACCAGCGCGTTGAGCCGCGCGCGCGTGCGCCATTCGATGAGCAGGTCCTTGCGCAAGAGGACGAAGGTCGTCTTGAGCAGGCCCAGGGGGCGCGTCTTCCTCATGCCACCACCGCCCGGCCGTCCTGCAGGTGCAGCCGCTCCTCGCACAGGGTCATCCCCTGTTCGATGAGGTGGGTGGCCAGCACCACGGTGGTGCCGCCCGCCTTCAGCTCCGCGATGACGCCCTCCATGTCCTGGATGCCGGCGGGATCCAGCTCCCCGAAGGGCTCGTCCAGGAGCGCCAGGGCCGGGGACTTCATCAGGAGCCGCGCGATGGCCAGGCGCTTGCGCATGCCCGCGCTGAAGCCGCGCACCGGGCTGTCCGTGCGGCGGGTGAGCCCCACCCGGTTGAGCAGCGCGTCGGTGACGTCTTCGGGCGCGTCCACGCCCAGGAGGCGCGCGAGCACCATGAGGTTCTGGTGCGCGGTGAGGTCCTCGTAGAGGAAGCTCGCGTGGGACAGCAGGGCCACGTCGCGGCGCACCGCCTCGCGGTCCGCGACCGCGTCCCGGCCCAGCACCTCCACTCGGCCCGCGGTGGGGCTGAGCGCGGTGGCGATGAGGCGCAGGAGCGTCGTCTTTCCTGATCCGTTGTGCCCGGTGAGCAGCAGCGAGCGGCCCGGGGGCAGGGCGTAGGTGAGCCGTGCCACGGCCCAGCGGCGCCCATAGCGCTTGCTCACGTCATGGAGGGCGAGCGCGGGCGCGGGCGCGGAGCCTGGGTCGGGAGGAGGCATCGGCGGGGCGTTTCGTAGCTGGAAACCCCGTTGTTCACCAGTGAAACCCCCGGACCTGCCCGCGGGAGGAAGGGAAGTTTTTACGCCTGCTTCCTCCGCCCCCTTCCCCGGGAGGCTGAAAGGATTTCTCCACCTTTGGGCGGACGACTTCCCTGCTGCACCCCGGTATGAGCCTCGCAGGTACCTGGGAGCCCCTGCACCCACATGGTTTCAGTGCTTTACGGCGTATTTTCCTGCCCTTGGGTCCTGGCATCGGTCGTGCAGACACGGTGGGCGGGGCCTGTTCCGTTGGGG
>NZ_RAWA01000526.1 GCF_003611675.1 Corallococcus sp. CA053C | reverse complement strand
GGGGAGGGCGGTTCCTCCGGGTCGTCGGAAGCGCTTGCTCCCGAGGCGTTGGTGGGGGCGCGAGGTGAGGGGGAGCCCACGGATCCGGGGCAGGAGCCGGGTTCGGGACGTGGACGTGCGGCACAGGGACCTTCGGATCCGGGGCAGGAGCCGGGTTCGGGACGTGGACGTGCGGCGCAGGGCCCATCGGATCCGGGACAGGAGCCCGGTTCGGGACGTGGTCGCGCTGCGCGGGGCGAACCTTCGGATCCGGGGCAGGAGCCGGGTTCCGGTCGTGGACTTGCGGCACAGGGCTCATCGGATCCGGGCCAGGAACCGGGTTCCGGTCGTGGGCATGCGGCGCAAGGCGAGCCTTCGGAGCCGGGAGCGCGTCAGGGACGTTCCTCCCCGATGTTGGCGGACCTCCCCGAGCCCTCAGCCGACGAGGACTCCTCGTCGTTGGGCGGCGGACTGCTGGGAGACCTTCCGCCTCCGGAGACGACGGCGCGGGCCCGCACGGTGGCGCCGGCGGCCCCCGTGGTGGTGACGGCGACGTCGGGCGGCAAGCGCTCGCTGCTGGACGACATCCCGGATGCCTCGGAGCTGGCGGCGGCCGCGGCGCGCAACAAGGCCGCGGCGAACGCGCAGGACACGGAGGCGCTCGCCTCGAAGTACGAGCGCGAGATGCACGAGAAGATCGCCAAGGAGCGGGCGAAGCAGTCCCTCCTGGAGCGCTACGGCACGAAGACCGTGGCCCTCTTCGTCGCGCTCATCTTCCTGGGCGCGAGCGCGGGCTTCTTCCTGCTCTACCGCTCCCGCCAGGGCGGCCAGACGCTGTCGGAGACGCTGGAGATTTCCCGGCGCGCGATCGCGCAGGACACGGGCGCGTCGCTGGACGAAGCGCTCCGGCAGCTCGAGCGCGCGCGGGACATGGACGAGTCCAGCGCGCAGGCCTGGGCGCTCACCGGCTACGCGCACGCGCTCCGCTTCCAGGACCACGGCGCTTCGCCCGAGGACCGGCGGCTGGCGCTGGAGGCCCTGGAGAAGCCGGGCGTGAAGGACGGCTTCGGTGGGCTGGTGCTCGCCACCAACGAACTCGTCGCCGACGAGCGGGGCCGTGAGTCGACGCGTCGCGCGCTGCTCGCCTCACAGGACGATGTGACGGAAGTGCACGCGCTCGCGGGCAGCCTGCTGCTGGCCGCGAAGGACGAGAAGAAGGCCCTGGACCGCTTCGACCGGGCGCTCAAGGCGTCGCCGAGCAACGTCCGCGCGCTGGTGTCGCTGGGCGGCTACTACCTGGCCTCCGAGGACTTCCCGCAGGCGCTGGAGATGTTCAAGCGCGCGCGCGAGGTGTCCAAGGAGCATCCGGCCGCCCGCATCGGCATGGCGGAGAGCCGGCTCGCGCTGGAGCAGGAACTGGAAGCGGCCCTGGCGGACGTGGCGCCGCTGGCGCAGGACCCGAAGCTGCCCCCTGCGCTCAGGCCCCGTCAGCAGCTCGTGCACGGAGAGCTGCTGTCCGCGTTGGGCAAGTATGACGAGGCCCGCACGCTGCTCGCCCAGGGCACGCAGGGGCCGCTGGCCATGGACTTCCAGCTCGCGCTCGGAGCCGCGGGTCGCGCTGCCGGCAAGCTGGAGGCCGCGCAGCAGGCCTACGAGGCCGCGTTGAAGCTGCAGCCCAAGAGCGACGAGGCGAAGGAAGGCCTGGGCCGCACGCTGCTGGACCGCGACCGCGAGCGCGAGGCGCTGCAACGGCTGGAGGCGGACGGCGGCCGCAAGGTGGCGATGGTGCGGGGCGCGGCGTACGCGCGGCTCGGGGACTGGAAGCGCGCCCGCACGGAGCTGGCCCGCACGCGCGTGAACGACCGCTACCCGCCGGAGGCCGTGGCGTGGCTGGCGCTCGCGGACGCGAACGAAGGCAACGGCGCCCAGGCGCGCGACGTGCTGGAGAAGGCGCTGGCCAAGCGGCCGCGCACCGACCTGCGCGTGGCGCTGGGTCAGGTGTACTGGCGTGAGCGCGCGCTCGACAAGGCGCAGGCCCAGTTCGACGAGGCGCTGAAGGATCCGCGCGACTACGAGGGCGCGTGCTCGCTGGGGCGGCTGCTCCTGGCGCGCGGGCTGCCGGACATGGCCCTCAAGCCGCTGACGCAGGCGGTGGCGCGCAACGGCGCGCACGGCGAGTCCCGCGACGCCCTGGGCCGCGTGCTCCTGGCGCTGGGCCGTACGCCGGAGGCGCTGAAGCAGTTCGAGGCGTGGCAGCTGGACAACCCGGGCAACGCTGCCGCGCACAAGGGCTTCGCGCTGGCGCTGTACCAGTCCGGCCGTCGCAAGGAGGCGGAGGGCGCGTCGGGCCGCGCGGTGAAGCTCGCGCCGGATGACGCCGAAGGGCAGCGGCTGCGCGCGGCGCTCCTGTTCGCCAACGGCGACGCGAAGGGCGGCTTCTCCGCGCTGGAGCGCGCCAACAAGCTGGACTCCAAGAACCCCGACACCTTCTGCGAGATTGCCCAGGCGTTCCTGCGCCAGGGCCAGGTGGAGAGCGCGGACGCGGCCTTCGCGGCGGCCCGGCGCGAGGGGCCAGACGCGACGTGCGGCCGCGTGGGCGAGCTGTACGCGCAGCTACCCGCCGGAGGCCGCGGGGCGGCGCGCACGCTGCAGGACCTGGCCGACAAGGCGCCCACTGTCTGGGACAAGGCCTTCGCCCAGACGACGCTGGCGCGGGTGCTGTTGGGCGCGGGCGCGGTGAAGGAGGCGCGGGTGGCGGCGGACGAGGCCGTGAAGCTGGCCCCCTTCAACGGGCGGGCGTACCTGGCGCTGGGCCTGGTGGCCTTCAAGCAACGGCAGGAGGCCCCCGCCCGCGAGGCCCTGGCCAAGGCGGTGGAGCTGGAGCCCACGGATGGCCTGGCGCACCTGGCGCTGGCGGACGTGCTGGTGCGCGAGTCGTCGGAGCTGCCCCGGGCCGTGGAGGCGTACGAGGCCTTCCTGCGCCTGGCCAGCGGCGCGCCGGAGGCAAACCGCGTGAAGAAGGCTCTTCCGCTCCTCAAGCGCCGGGCGTCGAGATAGCGTGATTGACGTGCGCGAGCGGCCCCCGTCGTCCCCCCTGCTGCAGGTCATGTGGGGCAACGCCTTCCTGCTGTCGGTGCTCTACCTGGTCGTGGGCATCGTCGTGGAGTCCATCCGACGGCGCTACCGGTCGCCCTTCTTCGAGCGCTTGTCGATGGCGCTCGACTCGCTGCCGGCGCGGGCGCTGGAGCTGACGCACGGCCTGGAGCCGCTGCGCGAGGCCTACTTCAACGGCCGCGTCACCGACATCGGCGTGCGCGTCATCTTCGGCATTGTCACCGTGGCGGTCATCTTCCTGCTCGCGCTGGTGGTGGGCGTGCTGATGGCCGGGCTGCGGTGGGCCGTCCTCCGCGCCGCCACCGGCAGGGGCGGACCCCCGCGGGCCTGACGGCCTAGCGGCGCAGCTTCGACGACTTGCGCACGCGCGGGGGCACGGGCGATGCCTGCGGCTCATGGCCCGCGGCGCGCGCCATCAGGCAGATGTCCACCACCTTGGGGCCGAAGCGCTCCCAACGGCTCTCCCCGGTGCCCTTCACCGCGAGGAACGACTCCCGGTCCACCGGCAGCGCGGCGGACAGCCCCAGCAGCGTCGCGTCGTTGAAGATGATGAAGGGCGCGATGCCCAGGTCCTTGGCCAGGTCCCTGCGCCAGCGGCGCAGCTCCGTGGAGGCCAGCTCGCTGTAGGCCATCACCGGCGCGCCGGCCACTGCGGGCTGGGAGCGCGAGGACGACCCGGTCGGCTTGGGCATCATGCTGCCCGCGCACCGGTCACACGTGCCGCACACCGCCGCCGCGTCCGCCTGGCCGAAGTAGCGCAGGATGAACGCGCGCCGGCACTTCGGCGTGTACGCGTAGTCCGTCATCCGCTTGAGCATCAGGAGATTTCGCCGCTCCTGCTCGCGCACCCGGCTCAGGTCCACGCTCAGCTCGCGAAAGGGCACTCGCTCCAGCGCGCGGATGGAGCGGCCCGCGAAGGGCTTGCGCACCCGCACCACGCCGGACTTCTCCAGGAGGCCCAGTGCGTGCCGCACCTCCTCCTCCGACAGCGCCGTGCGCCGCGCGAGGATGGGCAGCTCCGTGGTGGCCTGGCGCCCCACGGGGAAGGTCTCCAACAGCGACCGGAGCAGCCGCTGCGACTCCGCCGCGTGCGGCTGGGCCGTGGCGGCCTTGTCCGTCAGCGTCAGCCCGTACTCGCCCTCGCCCCGGCCGCCGCGCTCCAGCTTGCCTTCGCGCTCGAAGATCTTCAGCGCGGCGGAGACCTCGAACTCGCTGGCCCCCACCATGCCCGCCAGCGCGTGCACGCCCCGCTCGAACTCGTCCACACCCTGGAGCGCCGTCCACACGTCCGACAGCACGGACTCGGAAGGGTGGCTGCTCTCGATGAGGCGCTCCTGCGTGTACACGTCCGCGTGGTTGAACAGGAGCACCGCCGTTGCGGGGTTGCCGTCGCGGCCCGCGCGGCCAATCTCCTGGTAGTACGCCTCCACCGCCCGGGGGATGTTCGCGTGCGCGACGAAGCGGATGTCCGACTTGTCGATGCCCATGCCGAAGGCGTTGGTGGCCACCGCCACCGCCTCCTTCGCGGACATGAAGTCGTCCTGCGCGCGGCGGCGGGCGTCGTCCTCCATGCCTGCGTGGTACAGCACGGCGCGCACCTTGCGCGTCACGAGCGCGGAGTGCATTCCTTCCGCCGCCTTGCGCGTGGAGCAGTAGATGATGCCGCTGCCGCCCTTCGCCGCCAGCTGCGCGCACGCCTCGCGGCGCTCCTCGTCCCCGCTGACGTTCACCACGTCGAGGAAGAGGTTGGGCCTGTCAAAGCCCTCCGCGAACACGTGCGGATCCTTCATGAGCAGCACCCGGACGATGTCCTCGCGCACCTCCGGCGTCGCCGTGGCGGTGAGGGCCACCGTGCGCGGCGGACGCAGCCGCTTGCGCACCTGTCCCAAGAGCGCGTAGTCCGGCCGGAAGTCGTGGCCCCACTGGGAGATGCAGTGCGCCTCGTCCACGGCGAGCAGGTCCACGCCCAGCTCCGCGACCAGGTCGAGGAAGCTGCTGCTGCGGAACCGCTCCGGCGCGACGTAGAGCAGCTTGTACTCGCGGTTGCGCAGCTTGCGCAGGCGGTCCGCCCGCTCCAGGTCCGACAGCGACGAGTTGATGAACGTGGCCGAGATGCCGCGCGCGGTGAGCTGCTCCACCTGGTCCTTCATCAGCGCGATGAGCGGTGACACCACCAGCGTGATGCCCGGCAGCAGCGTGGCCGGCAGCTGGTAGCACAGGCTCTTGCCCGCGCCCGTGGGCATCACCACCACGGTGTTGCGGCCGCTGAGCACCGAGCTGATGACGGGGGCCTGTCCGGGCCGGAACTCAGAAAGGCCGAAGTACCGCACCAGTCCCCGCTGGGCATCTTCGAGGAAGGGCAGGGACTCCAGCATCGCGCGCATGTTCATCATCCTGGGTCGGCCGTCAACGCCAATCCCGTCCATGGGCCCTGGCGGCCCCTCTTCACAGCTCGAGCTCCGGAGGAAGGGGAACCGTCAGCGCGGCCCGTTTTCGCGCCACCTCGCGCCGCAGTTGCTCCGTCCGCTCCGGGTCCAGGCGGCCGTCCACGACGACGTCCCCTTCGCGCGCGCCCGGCGGCAGCCTCCAGCGCTCCACCGTGCACGCCTGCCCGCTCCCGGTGCGCACGACTTGCGCCCGCGTGTCCTCCAGCACCTCCACCCGCACGGGGCTCACGCCCAGCCCCAGCC